>JBOHGT010000526.1:0-24696 GCA_050700385.1 Pseudonocardiaceae bacterium
TCCAACGGTGACTTCGACGCCTACTGGCGCTATCACCTCGACCAGGAACGCCACCGCGTCCACCACACCCAATACCACGGCAGCTACTTGCTGGCAGCTTGATCACGTCACTCAAGAAGAGCCGCACCCATCGGCGACCGAGTATTCGGCCGCCAAACGGCGCACGTGCGCACGGATGCGGTCGCGGTCCTCGGGAAACGCGCTGTCCCACGTCTCGTCGATCGCGGTAGGGACCGCCCTTGCGGGCGGCCCCCCGCGCAGATCCCAGCGTGCGCTGCTAACGCACTGGGCTCCTGCCTCGGGTGGTGGCGTCGAAGCGCACGTTGGGGAAGGGATGTCTCACGCGGGCGGGTGGTAGCCACCGGGTCGCCAGGCGGTTCATCCGTGTCCAGTTGAGTCGCGTGCGCTGGCTGCGGCGCCGCAGCGCCTTGTACCAGTGTCGCGTCACCTGGGTGCGGAAGGCCGCCACGGCGTCGGTGTTGCCGGGCACGGCGTAGTAGGCGAGGTGGCCTCGTACCACGCTGGCCAGCCAGTGCCCTTGCACCGGGATGGGCTGATGCCGGCGTCGCTTGAGCGAGGTGTTGACCTCGCGTAGTTTCGCCCGCATCCGTTTCGAGATCGTGATGCACCGTAGCCAAAAGCGTCCGGTCTTGGTCTTCCCGCACAGGTGCGTGAAGCCGAGGAAGTCGAACGTCTCGGGCTTCCCGACGCCCCGGGCCGCCCGCGCCCGGGCGGCGTGGCGCCCGAACTCGAGCAGCCGCGTCTTGTCGGGATGGGAGTTCCAACCCGAACTTCGCGCACCGCTCGCGAAGGTCGGCGAGGAACCGCTGCGCATCTTCCTGATGCTCGAACCCGGCGACGAAGTCGTCGGCGAAACGCACGATGATCACATCCCCGTGCGCGTAGCGACGCCTCCACCACCGGGCCCACAGGTCGAAGACGTAGTGCAGGTACACGTTGGCGAGCAGCGGCTATGCCGACGCCCCTTGCGGTGCCCCTTCCACGGTCTGCGACCACTCCCCGTTCTCGATGACCCCTGCACTCACCCACTTGCCGATGAGCCGCAGGACCCGCTTGTCCGCGATCCGGTGCTCGAGGAACTTCTCCAACCAACCGTGATCGAGGCTGGTGAAGAAGTCGCGGATGTCCGCGTCGAGCACCCAGTTCACCTTCTTCCGCTCGATCCCGACCGCGAGCGCATCCAACGCGTGAATGCGGGCCGCGTCCCGGCCGGAACCCGTAGGAGAAGCCCAGGAAATCCACCTCGTAGACGGCGTTGAGCACCTCGACGACGGCCCGCTGGGCGATCTTGTCCTCCAGCGTGGCGATGCCGAGCGGCCGAGACCGCCCGTCCGCCTTCGGGATGTACGCCCTACGTGACGGCCTTGCCCGGTAACGCCCGCTGTGCAGCCGTGTGTGCAGGTCGTGGAGGTTTGCCTCCAGGTCTTGCCCGTAGGCCTCCCACGTCACCCCGTCCACCCCCGCCGCGGCCGTCGGGCGAATCGCCCGGTAGGCCGCCCGCAGACGATCGGGGTCGACGTGGTGCAGCAGCGCCGTGAACCGTGCTCCCTTGTCCTCTCGTGCTACTTGACGCACACGGTCCAGCGCATGTGGCGCGCCTGACCCGGCTCTGTGTCCGGGGCGCGGTTTGCTGGCCGTGTTCCCCTTGGCCAGCCCCCTTTCCTCCACCACCTCCGCCGCCGCGCACACGGCTTTGTTCGGCGGCTTCGCAGGTACTACGGGGCTGTCAGACTTCCCACGCTCGTTCATCTCAGGCGTACCGCCTCAGCGTTCCCTGAGCGGCCCGCCCCGTGATCAACCGGGCGGTCGAGCCCAATCCCAGATGAGACTGCCGTGGTCATCGGCCCGGCGGCCAAGTCTGCCTCCAAGGCAGCAGTATTGACATGGACATTTATGGTCGATCCTGATCCCACCACCCTCGAGCGGACGAACGGCTCACGCTCTGTCGGCCTGGCAGACATCGAGGCGCTTCGCGCCATGCAATGCAGTCTTACTGCTTTAGACGCCGAACATGGCGGCGGTGCCGTATTGCCGATGACCCTGGCGTATCTTCGGAGCGAAGTGGCGCCTCTGCTGCAGGGCCGCTACTCTGAGCATGTTGGTAGGCGCCTGTTTGCATCTGCTGCTGAGCTGACGCTGACGACCGGCTTCATTGCCTATAACGCTGGTAGCCATGGCCTGGCGCGGCAGGAGTTGCTCCACGCCTTGCGTTTGTCGCGCATAGCTGGCGACCGCGCGCTCGGCGGGAGGGTGCTGACCACCATGAGTCATCAGGCATTGCACCTCGGTGATCGTGATGACGCCCTGGTGTTCGCTCGTGCCGCCGGCAACGCGGTAAAGGAATGCGCGCCGGCGGTACAGGCGATCTGCGCAGCGTCCGAAGCCAGAGCGTTGGCCGCTATGGGCGACCAGCGGGCGTGTTTTGCTCTGATGGATGAGGCGGAGCGGGCTTTTTCTCGGGCGCGCGCCGACGATGCACCAACATGGTTGCGCTTTCTTGACGATGCAGAACTCTCCGGCAAGTTTGGCCGTTGCCTGCGTGATCTCGGATTACATGTAGAAGCTGAGCGCCAGCTGGAGACGTCGTTGAACCTGCATAAGACCAGCTATCCGCGTAGTCGCGCGATCACGCAAATAATCTACGCCACTAATCATGTTCGGCAAGGCCATCTCGAGCCTGCCTGCCAGCTAGGACTGGCAGCCATACCTGCCGTCGGCCGCCTACGCTCACAACGTACCCGAGAATACTTGCGTGATCTTCAAGACCATCTGACACTCTATGCACGGGAGCCGATAGTGCGGGAGTTCAGTGAGCAGGCCCGAGAGTTCCTGGCGGCGAGGGATGTATGACTCGCCAAGAGCGACCAGATCCGTTCGGTCTGAACTGGACGGAAGTGGAAGCGCGGCAGGCTGCTCAGCACATGCTCGGCCAGGTTGGCCTGGAGCCAACCGAGCTCGAACTGCTGCGCTTTGGTAATAATGGTGTATTCGGAGTGGGGGACCGCTTCGTCATTCGCGTAGCGAGGCCGACAACGTCGGCTGATGTGACCCATCGTGAAGTGCAGGTTGCAGAGGCGCTGAGTTCTGCTGGTGTACCAGTAGTCCGTTTGGCTGACCTACCCGTCGAGCAGCCGCTCAGCGCCAAGGGGTGTCTGGGGACGGTCTGGGACTACGTGCGCGGCGAGCGGCCGACGTATCGCCAGTTCGGCAAGCTAGTGCGCCACTTCCATGATCGGACAGATCCGCTGGTCATCGACCTGCCTGAGTGGCAGCCACTGGCATCTGCTCGGCAGCGGCTCGATGTGCTGGCCGACCAGTACCCGGAGGAGAACATCCGGCTGCTCAATCACTGGTATGAACGTATTGCCGAAGAGCTAGGAAGTCTGCGGCCGGTCTTGCCGCCCGGCGTCATCCACGGCCAGGCGGAAATCGGTAATACCTTCATGCATGGCGACACGCCCGTCTTTCTCGACTTCGAGCGTGTCTGTGTTGGCCCCCGCGAGTGGGACCTCATTGACACGGCCGTGAGTGTCCTGCGCTTCGACCGCCCGCTTGCGAACTACCAGGACTTCGCCGAGGCCTACGGGTTCGATGTGATGCGCTGGAACGGCTTTGATACCTTACGCCGTGTCTGGGAACTACGAGCCACCACGTGGCTGATGCAGGCAAGAACTCACTCCACCGCGCGGGCTGATGAAGTCCGTACTCGTATCGGTACCTGGCGTGATGACGAGCCGATGAAGGTATGGAGAGGGTTTTAGTGTTGTTGGCGCGCTCCAGCAGCAAGACCTTGCCGTCGTTTCGCTGGAGAAGGACGTAGACGTCCACGACGCTGCGGTAGCGGTCCTTCACGGCTCCTACTCGGCGTTCGGTCCGAAGCGAAGGAGGGGGACGTCGTAGAGGCCGGGTTGGCGGACGCGGTGCATCTGCGGAGCGGCGACTTCGATGACGATCATTTCGGTGAGGAACTGGACGGCTGCGCCGAGCAGGTGGCTGGTGTGGCCGGTGTGGCCGGTGGCGCTGTGTTCCTTGAGGCCGACCGCGACGTGGATGTGCGGCGCGACCCGGTCGTCGACCGGGTCGTAGGCCAGGGTGCCGCCACCGAAGGCTTCGACGTTGGTCAGGTGGACCTTGGTCCACACCGGGGCGTTCGGGTCGTCGAGCTTGTCGCAGGTGCCGACGATCTGGACCTCGCTGAAGCCGGCGATGAAGCCGGGGATGTAGCCCTGGCGCACCCCGTTCTCGCGGCAGAAGTCGGCCAGGGCGGTGAAGAAGTCGTCGCCGTGGTCGAAGGCGACGGCGAAGCTGCGGCCGAGGGTGAGTTCGTGGCTACGCACGGGCGGCTCCCTGCACAGTGCTGTCGGTGTGGTGGGTTTGCGGATCGGGGCGGGTGTAACCACCGGCCTGAGCGAACGTGGCGCGGATACCGGCCTGGTCGTGTCCGCCGGCCAGCAGTTGGTGCAGCAGGACGCGGGCCTTGAGCGGGTCGAGGCAAAATCCGTCAGTACAGTGAGGCGAGATGGATGATCGAACCTCACTCGACGACTCCGCCGGCCGGAGCGTCCTTCTCCTCGGGCCCGGTGAGCTACCCGACGCCACGCAGCGCGCCCTCCAAGCCGCCGCCGCACGGGTGACCCGCCTGTCACATCCGAGCGACGCCGACATCCGCGAGGCGCTGAGCGAGCAGGTCGACTCCGTGATCGTGTTCTCGAGGGACGATGCAGTCGCGCTCCGGCTCGCGCTCGTCGTGGAGAACATCCGGCCGGGGGTGCACCTGATCGTCACCGTGCACAGCCGGATCGTCGCCGCCCAACTCGAGCGCGCCGTGGACAACATCCGCGTCACGTCCATGGCCAAGATCGTTGCTCCCACGCTGGCCGGGCCCTGCCTCGACGACCGCTTTCTTTCGGTGCGGTGCACGCCGGAGGGGTTCTCCGCCGTGCGGGCCGACGATGGCCACCCGCGGCTCGTTGATATCGAGACATCCCGCCCCAGTCGCGGCCAGCGGCTGCTGGCGAACCTGATCTCGCTCATTCGACCCTTCGAGTCCAGCGCCCTGATCCTGACCGCTGGCGCCCTCGGGTTCCTGCTCATCCTCACCCTCGATACCGTGGCGACGGTCCTGGTCCTTGGTCTATCGCCCATCGACGCTTTCTACGCGGTGACGAAGGTCATCGTCACCGTTGGACCGAACCTGGCCATCGACCAGAGCCCCGCCTGGTTCAAAGTCTTCTCGGCTGTCAGCATGCTCGCGGCTCTTGCCTTCACCGCGCTCTTCACCGCGGGCGTCGTCAACCGCATGCTCGACCGCCGGCTCACCACTCTGGTCGGCTCGGGGGTGGTTCCACGCAAGGACCACGTGGTGGTCGTCGGCCTCGGTGAGGTCGGGCTGCGTCTGTGTCTGCTGTTGCGCGAGTTGGGCGTGCCTGTCATCGCGATCGAGAAGGACCCCGACCGCTATAACGTCGCGCGGGCGAAGAACTACAGAATTCCCGTCGTCATCGGCCGGGGCGGGAGCCACTTCCTTCTCGAGCGGCTCTCGCTTCCGCGTGCGCGAGCGCTGGCCGCGGTGACGAGCCACGAAGTGGAGAACATCTCGGTCGCCGTGGCCGCGCTGGGCATGCACGAAGACCTTCGTACGATCCTGCGGGCGGGACGCGGCGAAGTGACGAACGAGACGCGTTCACTGTTCAGCATCGGAGTGGTGAGAGATGTCTACCGGATCGGAGGGACACTGCTCGCCGCCGCGGCACTGGGCTCGGACGCGATGGAGGCGTTCCTGCACGAGCAGACGGTGTACCTCATCACACCGGACGGCCGGATCGAACCCTTCGAGGCCGATGTGCAGGCCCTGCACACTGCATCGGCTGCTCGACCGGACCGAGAGGCATAGTCGGGCCGCGGTCGCACGAACGGGTGGCGTTACGGGCCCCTGGAACCGCAATGCCGGGCGCCGGCGTCCCACTGCCGCTCTCCCCCGTGCGTCACCACGGGGAGGCACCGCCCTCGAGGGGCCGACCGACAGGGCGGGGTGGGGACCCTGCATGGCTGGCTCGTCCCCTCGGCCGGCCGGTCGTGCAGGGCCACCACGAGGCAGGTCTCACCAGTTCGCTGATCCTGGACCGCTGGACGGGGCATGTCCCGTACAGTGATCCCGCAATCACCACATGAGAGGGGCCTCGGCCATGGCAGTCCTGACCCGGCGCGTGGCGGCGGCGCTGGCCGTCGTCGCATCCGCCAGCGCGACCACTCTGCTCACCGGCACGGCGGTCGCCGCCGACGCCGCCGCGCCCTGCGGGACTGCCGCCGATGCCTGCATCGACCTGTCCGGCAACCAGTCCTGGCTCATGGACGGCGGCGCAGTCACCTACGGGCCGGTGCCGATCACGTCGGGCAAGCCCGGCTACGAGACGCCGACCGGTGTGTTCCGCGTGACCTGGAAGGACATCGACCACCGCAGCCGCGAGTACGACAACGCGCCCATGCCGTACTCGGTGTTCTTCACCAACAACGGCATCGCCTTCCACGAGGGCAGCCTCGAGCGGCAGTCCCACGGCTGCATCCACCTCTCGCACGAGGCCGCCCGGACCTACTTCGACGACCTGCAGCCGCGCGACGTCGTCGAGGTGGTCGAGTAGCGACCGCTCAACGCAACGCGGCCAGCGCGGGCATCAGCGCCCGCAGCGCCCGGCCGCGGTGCGAGACGGCGTCCTTCTCGGCCGGGTCCAGCTCGGCGGAGGTCCGCCGCTCCCCGTCCGGGACGAAGATCGGGTCGTAGCCGAACCCGTTGTCCCCGCGCGGATCCCGGACCAGGGCGCCGTGCCACTCGCCGCGCACGACGTGCTCGGCCCCGCCGGGCACCACCAGCGCGGCCGCGCACACGAAGGCCGCGCCGCGCCGCTCGTCCGGCACGTCGGCAAGCTGGTCCAGGACCAGCCGCAGGTTCGCCGTGTCGTTCCCCTGCCGCCCGGCCCACCGCGCGGACAGCACACCGGGCATGCCGTTCAGCGCATCCACCGCCAGCCCGGAGTCGTCGGCCACCGACGGCAGGCCGCTGGCCGCGGCGGCGTCCCGCGCCTTGGCCAGCGCGTTGTCCTCGAAGGTCAGCCCGGTCTCCGGCGCTTCGCCCAACGGCGGCACGTCGGCCAGCCCGGCGACGTCCAGACCGTCCACACCGGACGCGGCGAGGATGCGGCGAAGCTCGTCGAGCTTGCCGGTGTTGCGGGTGGCGAGCAGCAACCGGGTGGTCACGGCCGGCCGGGCTCACCGGGGTAGGGCTCGGCGAGTGCCTTGGCCTGCAGCGCGGCGAGCTCGGCACACCCGGGCAGCGCCACGTCGAGCATCCGGTCCAGTGTGGACCGGGCGAACGTCGCGCCTTCCCCGGTGCCCTGCAGCTCCACCAGGGTCCCGGTGTCGGTGGCGACGACGTTCATGTCGACCTCGGCGCGGGAGTCCTCCTCGTAGGGCAGGTCCAGCAGCACCCTGCCGTCCACCACGCCGACACTGACCGCGGCGACCGAGCAGGACAGCGGCTGCGGGTCGGCCAGCCGCCCGGCCGCGCGCAGCCAGGTCACCGCGTCGGCGAGCGCCACGTAGGCACCGGTGATCGCCGCGGTGCGGGTGCCGCCGTCGGCCTGGATGACGTCACAGTCCAGCGAGATGGTGTTCTCGCCCAGCGCGGACAGGTCGATGCACGCGCGCAGCGCGCGCCCGACCAGCCGGCTGATCTCGTGGGTGCGCCCGCCGAGCCTGCCCCTGACCGACTCGCGGTCACTGCGGGTGTGGGTCGACGAGGGCAGCATCGCGTACTCCGCGGTCAGCCAGCCCAGCCCGGATCCCTTGCGCCAGCGCGGGACGCCATCCCCGACGCTGGCAGCGCACAGCACCCGGGTACGCCCGAACTCGATCAGTACCGACCCCGCGGGCCACTGCTGGTAGCCGCGCGTGATCCGCACGTCACGCAGCGCCCCGTCACTCCTGCCGTCCGCTCGATCCACGGCGTCAGCCTACGCACCCCGCGCACCGCTCCCGCACACCGTCTCCCCGTCGACGGACCGGTTCAGAACTCGTAGTCGGCGCCGGCCAGGGCGAGCTCCACCGGCCCTTCGAACACCTCGCGCGCCTCGTCGAGCATCCGCGCCGGGTCGGTCCAGGGCGGGACGTGGGTGAGCAGCAGCCTGCCGACTTCCGCGGCGGCGGCGATCTCACCGGCCTCGCGGCCGGACAGGTGCACCCCGGGCGGGTTGTGCCCGTCGTGCGGCCAGGACGCCTCGGCCAGCAGCAGGTCGGCGCCGGCTGCGAGACCGGCGAGCTGGGGGCATGGGCCGGTGTCGCCGGTGTAGACCAGCGAGCGCCCGTCACGGTCGACCCGCAGCGCGTAGGCCTCGCACGGATGCTCGACCTCCACCGCGGCGACCTCGAACTCCCCGATGTGGACGGCCGCGGTGCCCAGCGGGCGGAAGTCGAGTACGTCGAGTAGATCGGTGGTGGTGAGCTCGGCGGTGCTGGGAGCGTAGGCGGCGGCCAGCCGGGTGGGCGCCTCGGCAGGCGCGTGCAGCGGGAGCCGGCCGCGGTGCGGGGGTGCCGGATGGTAGCGCCGGTACACCACGAGCGACGGCACGTCCGCGCAGTGGTCCGGGTGCAGGTGCGACAGCAGCAGACCGTCGAGGTCGAACGGGTCGATCACCCGCTGCAGTGCGCCCAGCGTGCCGTTGCCCAGGTCGAGCGCGACCGCCGTGTCCGGCGTCCGCAGCAGGTAGCCCGAGGCCGGGGACCCGGGTCCAGGCACGCTACCCGAGCAGCCCAGCACCGTCAGCCGCATCGGCCCTCCCTCACCCGGCCGCGGCCGGGACGGCTCCCGGCGACGCCAGCGCCGGTCCCAGGAACCGCCGGGCGAGGCGCGCGAAGGATGCCGGGTCGCCGGTTGCGGCGAACCGGTGCTCGGCCAGCTGCCCGTTGCCGGTCTCCCGCAGCATGTCGCGCTCGGTGAGCACGCGCAGCACGTCCTTCGCGGTCTCCTCCGCGCTGGAGACCAGGCTCACCCCGTCGCCCATGACGATCTGCAGCACGCCGGTCAGCAGTGGGTAGTGGGTGCAGCCGAGCACCAGGGTGTCGACATCCGCGCGCTGCAGCGGCTCGAGGTAGGACTGCGCCAGGCCGAGCACCTGGCGGCCCGAGGTGGTGCCGCGTTCGACGAAGTCGACGAAGCGGGGGCAGGCCACACCGGTCACCTCGACGTCCGGGGCCGCGGCGAAGGCGTCCTCGTAGGCGCCCGACGCGATGGTCGCCCGGGTGCCGATCACCCCGACCCGCCGGTTGCGCGTACTCGCCACCGCGCGGCGCACGGCCGGGCGCACCACCTCCACGACCGGGATGGCGAAGCGCTCGCGCGCGTCGGCCAGGCACGCGGCCGAGGCCGTGTTGCACGCGATGACCAGCAGCTTCACACCGCCGGCTACCAGCTCGTCGGCCACCCGCAGGGCATGCCGGCGTACCTGGGCGATGGGCAGCGGCCCGTACGGACCGTGGGCGGTGTCCCCGACGTAGTGCAGCCGTTCGGCGGGCAGCTGGTCGGCGATGGCGCGGGCGACGGTGAGCCCGCCGACACCGGAGTCGAAGACGCCGATCGGCGCATCCGGTCCGGTCACGAGACGCGGGTGCGGTCGGCGCCAGCGACCAGCCGGGCGGCCAGCAGGCCGCCCAGCGCACCGAACAGGTGGCCCTGCCAGGAGACGCCGGGCGTGCCGGGAAGTACGCCCCACAGCATCCCGTTCCAGAAGAAGAACAGCATCACGGCGAGGGTGATCTGCCCGGCGCTGCGGGCGTAGAAGCCGCGCACGAGCAGGAACGCCATCCAACCGAACACCAGGACCGACGCCCCGATGTGGATGCCGCCACCCGCGATGAGCCAGGTGCCGAGGCCGCCGACGACCCACACCGTCGCGGTGACCACGATGAACTGCCGCAGGCCTCCGGCCAGCGCCAGGAAGCCCAGCAGCAGCACCGGCACCGTGTTCGCGACCAGGTGCTGCCACCCGGCGTGCAGCAGCGGCGCCCAGAGCACCCCGTCGAGGCCGTCGACCTCCCTGGGCCGGATGCCACCACCGTCCAGCGCCCCGCCGAGCACGGTGTCGACCGCCTCGGCGACGTAGAGCAGCCCGGTGAACGCTGCGATGACGACCGCGGCGCGGCCCGGCTGCGCCGGGAACACGCGCGGGCTCGGCCGGCGGTCGGATCCATCGGGCACGGTCCGCATAGTGCCCGAGGCTACCCCGATCGGCTGAGAGGCAGCTGTGACGCTGGTCAGGCCCAGAGCTGGCCGTCGAGGCGGGTCGCCGCCTCCTCGAGATCTCCGGAGTAGGCGCCGGTGGACAGGTACTTCCAGCCCGCGTCACAGACCACGATCACGATGTCCGCCTCCTCCCCGGTGCCCGCGGCCTTCTCCGCCACGGCCAGCGCCGCGTGCAGGATGCCGCCGGTGGAGATCCCAGCGAAGATGCCCTCGGACTCCAGCAGCTCCCGGGTGCGGCGAAGCGCGTCGTACGAGCCCACGGAGAACCGTCCGGTGAGCACCTCGGGGTCGTAGAGCTCCGGGACGAAGCCCTCGTCGAGGTTGCGCAGCCCGTAGACCAGCTCCCCGTACCGCGGCTCGGCGGCGATGATCTGCACGTCGGCCTTGTGCTCGCGCAGGTAGCGCCCGACGCCGACCAGCGTGCCGGTGGTGCCGAGACCCGCCACGAAGTGGGTCACCGTGGGCAGGTCACGCAGGATCTCAGGGCCGGTGGTGTCGTAGTGCGCCTGGGCGTTGGCCGGGTTGCCGTACTGGTAGAGCATGATCCAGTCGCGGTGCTCGGCGGCGAGCTCCTTGGCCCGCGCGACCGCCTGGTTCGACCCCCCGGCCGCCGGCGAGAAGATGATCTCTGCGCCGTACGCCTCGAGGAGCTGCCTGCGCTCGATCGAGGTGTTCTCCGGCATCACGCACACCAGCCGGTAGCCCTTGAGCTTCGCGGCCATCGCCAGCGAGATGCCGGTGTTGCCGGAGGTGGGCTCCAGGATCGTGCAGCCCGGGGTGAGCCGGCCGGCACGCTCGGCATCGGTGATCATCGCCAGCGCCGGGCGGTCCTTCACCGAGCCCGTGGGGTTGCGATCCTCGAGCTTGGCCCACAGCCGGACGTCCGGCGAGGGCGACAGATGGGGCAGGCCCACCAGCGGGGTGTCACCGACCGCCTCGAGTAACGAGTCGTAACGGGCCATGTGCGCTCCCTCCGGTCGCGCTCGTGAGTGGCAGATGGGCGCTATCGCGCCGCTGAGCACTCACAGGCGCGTCAGCGCCCCCCTGCGACGGCGGGCAGGATGGTGACCTTGTCGCCGTCCTTCAGGGCGGCCTCGAGGCCCCCGGCGAAGCGCACGTCCTCGTCGTTGACGTAGACGTTGACGAAGCGGTGCAGCGACCCTTCGGTCACCAGCCGGTCCTTGATCCCCGAGTGCCGGCTGTCCAGGTCCTCGATCAGCTCACCGAGGTTGGACCCGGTCGCCTCGACGGACTTCTCGCCCCCCGTGTGGGTGCGAAGGATCGTGGGGACGGAGACGGTGACGGCCATTGTCGATCCTCCAGTGCATACGGACGGCTCACCTGTCAGACGCATCGGATCGCCGCGGCATTCCGGCGCGCCCGGCGCTCAGCGCGCGTCAGGGACGTCATCGGCACCGGTATGGGAGAACATGTAGTTCTCCACGACCTCGACGGGCTCCTCGGTGACCTCGCCGTCGACGATCCGGTAGGAGCGCAGTTCGTGCGACTCGGGATCGCGGGTCGAGACCAGCACGTAGTGTGCGCCGGGTTCGGAGGCATAGGAGATGTCGGTGCGCGACGGGTAGGCCTCCGTCGCGGTGTGCGAGTGGTAGATCACCACCGGGTCCTCGTCGGCGGCATCCATCTCGCGCCAGACCGTCAGCTGTTCCTGCGAGTCGAAGCGGTAGAACGTCGGCGAGCGCTCGGCGTTGACCATCTCCACCAGCCGCTCCGGGCGGTCGGTGCCCGCAGCGCCTGCGACGACACCGCACGCCTCGTCCGGATGATCCCGGCGTGCGTGCTCGACCATCGCGTCGACCAGGTCGCGGCGGATCGTCAGCACGCCCTCATGGTACGTGGCGTCATCCGCGGTCACCTCACGACAGCGGCGAGGGGACGCGGTCGCTGCCCGCTCAGCTGGCCCGGCTCATCGACCCAGCGCCTGGATGAGCGACTCCTGCACCCAGGTCAGCCAGTGGTAGACGGGCAGGTGCGAGGAGCGGGGGTCGTCGGACGGCAGCTCGTCGGGCATGTCCTCGGTGACCTCGAGGGCGGTGCCCAGCGCGAGGCGGACGTCGTTGAGCGCGGATAGCCATGCGTGGGCCTGCTCCTCGGACAGCCGCACCGTCCCGCCCTGCGGTGGGCAGGTTTCGAGCACCACGGCCGCGACCCCGTCCTTGGCGGCGAGCAGCTCGGGTTCGTGCAGCGAGCGCATCCCGCCGGACAGGCCCTCGTCCTCGCGGTGGAAGTCGGGCAGCAAGCGGGCCAGTACCCGGTCGGTGGGTGGCGTGGTCGGGCCGGCGGTGATGCCGGTCAGCTCGGCCAGTTCATCCTGCGGCACGTCCGCCGCGCGGGCCCCGAGCATGTCGCGCACCTGGCCGACCATGCCGCGCAGCAGCGTTGCCTCGGGCTGATCGAACTCGCCCACGAGGTGGCCCCGGCGGCGGTTCCAGCCCTTCATGAGTCGTGCTGCATCGTCGCCCACAGGCCGGCGCCGTGCAGCTTCGCGACGTCGCCCTCGACTTTGTCCTTGGATCCACTGGTGACCACGGCGCGACCCTTTTGGTGCACGTCGAGCATCAGCTTGGTGGCCTCGTCCCTGCTGTAGCCGAAGAGCGTCTGGAACACGTAGGTGACATATGACATGAGGTTGACAGGGTCGTTCCAGACGATCGTCAGCCACGGGCGGTCCGCCGCGCCGACCTCGTCCACCGCCGGGTCGACCTGGGTCTGCTCCAGCTCGGCGGGTGTGGTCATGGCGACTATGTTCCCAGGCCACCGGGGCGCGGTCATCCCTGGTGCCCATAGTCTTGCGCCCGTGTCCCCGCCCGTGTCGCAGAGCACCGCGCTGCTCACCGACCAGTACGAGCTGACGATGCTCGCCGGGGCGCTGGCGGACGGATCGGCGCAGCGGCGCTGCACCTTCGAGGTGTTCACTCGGCGGCTGCCCGAGGGTCGTCGCTACGGGGTGGTCGCGGGCACCGCCCGGTTGCTCGAGGCCATCGCCGGCTTCCAGTTCCACGACGACCAGCTCGCCGCTCTCGAGCGTGGCGGCGCGCTCGACGGGCGAACCCTCGACCGGCTGTGCGGGTACCGGTTCGGCGGCGACATCGACGGCTACCCGGAGGGCGAGCTGTTCTTCCCGGGTTCCCCCGTGCTGTCGGTGACCGGGAGCTTCGCCGAGGCGGTCGTGCTGGAGACGCTGGTGCTGTCGATTCTCAACCACGACAGCGCGGTGGCCTCGGCCGCGGCGCGGATGGCGGTGGCGGCCGGCGAGCGGCCACTGGCCGAGATGGGCGGGCGGCGCACCCATGAGCGAGCCGCGGTGGACGCGGCACGGGCCGCCTACCTGGCCGGGTTCACCGCCACCTCCAATCTCGAGGCCGGCACCCGCTACGGCATCCCGACGATGGGCACCGCGGCGCATGCCTTCACGCTGCTGCACGACCGCGAGGCCGACGCATTCCGCACCCAGGTCGACACGCTGGGCGAAGGCACGACCCTGCTGGTCGACACCTACGACATCACCCACGGCATCGCCACCGCGATCGAGGTCGCCGGAACCGGGCTGGGCGCGATACGGATCGACTCCGGCGATCTCGGCGAGCTCGCCCGGCAGGCCCGCCGGCAACTCGACTCGCTGGGCGCGCACCGGACGAAGATCGTGGTCTCGGGCGATCTCGACGAGTACGCCATCGCGTCGCTGCGCGCCGAACCCGTCGACTCCTACGGCGTGGGTACCTCGGTGGTGACGGGATCGGGCGCACCGACCGCGAACATGATCTACAAGCTGGTAGAGGTGGACGATCGGCCGGTGGCAAAGCGCAGCGCGTCCAAGGAATCCCGCGGCGGGCGCAAGAGCGCGCTGCGCCGGCACAAACCCACCGGCACCGCCGTCGAGGAGGTGGTGTTCCCGGCACGGGATGCCCCCGACCTCGGCGCGCACGACCGGGTGCTGCCCGTGCCGCTGCTGCGGGGTGGACAGCCGGCGGGCGAGCTGCCCACCCTGGAGCAGGGACGGGAGCGGCTGCGCGCCGCCCTGGTGAGCGTGCCGTGGGAGGGGCTCAAGCTCTCCCGGGGCGAGCCGGCGATCCCCACGACGTTCGCCTGATCCTGCAACCCTCCTGATCCTGCAACCCTGAGGAGGCGCGATGTCCCGGTACACCCCGGAGACGGCGCTGGTCGTGGTCGACGTGCAGAACGACTTCGCCGACCCTGGCGGCGGGCTCTACGTGCGCGGCGGCGAGCAGGTCGTGGACGTCGTCGACGCCGAGGTGCGCGCGGCGCGGCAGGCAGGCGCGTCGGTCTTCTACACCCAGGACTGGCACCCGGCGTCCACCCCGCACTTCGAACGCGACGGCGGGGTGTGGCCGGTGCACTGCGTGCAGGGCACCTGGGGCGCGCAGCTTCACCCGGATCTGCTGGTGGTCGGGCCGGTGGTGCGCAAGGGCGCCGGTGGCGAGGACGGCTACTCGGGGTTCTCGGTGCGCGACCCGGTATCCGGTGCGGAGTCTTCGACACAGCTCGGCGCGCTGCTCGACGAGGCGGGCGTGCGGCAGGTGGTCGTCACGGGGCTGGCCGGCGATGTATGCGTCAAGGAGACCGCCCTGGACGCCGCCCGGCTCGGCTACCAGGTGGTCGTGCCGCTGGCGGCAACCCGGTTCGTCAACCTCCGCCCCGGCGACGACGCCGCGGCCGTCGCCGAGCTGGAGAGCGCTGGCGTTACTGTCGAACTGTCGCAGTAGTGCTACAGTTGTGCTGTGACCGAGATCCCGCTGCGGGAGCTGCGCAATGACACGAGCGGCGTGCTACGACGCGTCGAGGACGGCGAGCACTTCACCGTCACCGTGAGCGGCCGACCGGTCGCCCGGCTCGTCCCGCTGCCACGCCGCAAGCGGTACCTCACCTGGGAGGAGCTCACGGCCGCGCAGGCCGACCGCCGCTTGCTCGATGACCTGCGCGAGCTGCTGCCCGAGACCACCGCCGGCATCGAGGACCCATGGGAACGGGCGCAGCGGCGGTCCAGGTGACGGTGCCGCTGGCTGATACCTCGCTGTTCGTGACCGTCGAGCAGGGCCGCGCGTTGCGTAGCACCCCACCATCGCGCTACCTGGTTTCCGTCGTCACCGTCGCCGAGCTACGACTCGGCGTGCTCTGTGCGCCGGATACCGCGACGGGCGCCATCAGACTCCGCACGCTGACCACAGCACTCGAGGCCGACCCGCTGCCGGTCGACCACGCCGTGGCCGATGCGTGGGCCGAGCTGCGTGCCCGGCTACGCGGGCAAGAACGGCGCATGCCGATCAACGACTCGTGGATCGCGGCGACCGCGATCGCTCACGGGCTGCCGGTGGCCACCCAGGACGACGACTACGACGACGTGCCCGGGCTCGAGGTCGTGAAGCTGTAGCGTTGGCTGCCGTGCCCGCCACCACGCTGCCGGATGTCGGCGCGCTGCTCGGCACGGCCGTGCACGCGCTGGGCGGCACCGAGCGCGACGGGCAGGTCCGGATGGCCGAGGCGGTCGACCGCGCCATTCGCACCGGCGAGCACCTCGCGGTGCAGGCCGGAACCGGCACCGGGAAGTCACTGGCCTACCTGGTGCCCGCGATCCGGCACGCGGTCGAGCACGACGCCACCGTGGTGGTGGCCACCGCGACGATCGCGCTGCAGCGACAGCTCGTCGACCGCGACCTGCCCCGGCTCGCCGCCGCGCTGGAACCGCAGCTGGGCCGCGCGCCGGAGTTCGCGATCCTCAAGGGCCGGCGGAACTACCTGTGCCTGCACCGGCTGCACGCCGGACCTCCCGACGAGGGCGAGGACCTGTTCGAGGCGGTCGCGGTGGCCTCGCCCACCTCGGTACTCGGCAGGCACGTGGCGCGGCTGCACGAGTGGTCGGGCGAGACCGAGACCGGTGACCGCGACGAGCTGGTGCCCGGTGTCTCCGAACGGGCCTGGCGGCAGGTCTCGGTGAGCGCCCGGGAGTGCCTGGGCGCGCACCGCTGCCCGGTCGGAATGGACTGCTTCGCCGAGCGGGCGCGCGCCGAGGCCGCGCACGCCGACGTGGTGGTCACCAACCACGCGCTGCTCGCCATCGATGCGATGGGCGAGTACCGGGTGCTGCCCGAGCACGGCGTGGTGGTCGTGGACGAGGCGCACGACCTGGTCGACCGCGTGACGGGCGCGGCGACCGAGGAGCTCACCTCGGCGATGACCGGCACCGCCGCGCGCCGCTGCGGCCGGCTCGTCGACCAGCAGATCGCCGATCGCCTGGACGAGACCGGCACTGGGCTCGGGCTGCTGCTCGACGACGCCGCCGTGGGCCGGTGGGACCGGCTCGCGGACAGCATGTCGGGCGGGCTCGCCGCCGTCCGAGATGCCGCGCACGCCTGCATCACGGCGCTGGGCGGCGAGCGGCGGGAGGATCCCGAGGCGGCCGCCGCCCGCCGGGTCGCGCTGGCGCTGCTCGAGCAGGTCCACGGCGCGGCGGAGCGGGTACTGGCCGCTTTCCCCGAACAGGAGGCCGACCGGGTCGACGTGGTGTGGCTCGCGGAGGAGACCGTCCGCGGCCGGGTGCTGCGGGTCGCGCCACTGGCCGTCGGCGGCCTGCTCCGGCAGCGCCTGTTCGGCGAGCGGACGGTGGTGCTCACCTCAGCGACACTGACCCTGGGTGGCACGTTCGACGCGCTGGCCCGGCAGTGGGGTCTACCCCCCTCGAAGCCCGTCGACGCCCCCGCCGAGGGCACCGCGAGCGACAAACCACCACCGGGCGACGACGGCCCGCGGTGGACGGGGCTGGACGCGGGCTCGCCGTTCGAGCACCGCAAGGCGGGGATCCTCTACACCGCCGCGCATCTCCCGCCACCGGGCCGCGACGGCCTCGCCCCCGCCTACCTCGACGAGCTCGCCGACCTGGTGACCGCCGCGGGCGGGCGCACGCTGGGGTTGTTCTCCTCGATGCGCGCCGCCAAGCAGGCCAGCGAGGCGCTGCGCGGCAGGCTCGACGTACCGATCCTGTGCCAGGGCGACGACGCCACCGGCCTGCTGGTGCGGCAGTTCACCGGCGACGAGCCGACCTGCCTGTTCGGCACGCTGTCGCTGTGGCAGGGCGTGGACGTCCCCGGCCCCTCGCTGTCGCTGGTGGTGGTCGACCGGTTGCCCTTCCCCCGCCCCGACGATCCGCTCGCCTCCGCCCGGCAGCGCGCCGTTGCCGCCCGGGGCGGCAACGGCTTCCTCACCGTCGCCGCGACCCACGCCGCGCTGCTGCTGGCGCAGGGCACCGGCCGGCTGCTGCGCTCGACCGAGGACCGGGGAGTGGTGGCGATCCTGGACCCGCGGCTGTCCACCGCCCGCTACGGCGGCTTCCTGCGCGCCTCGCTGCCGCCGTTCTGGCCCACCACCGATCCGCAGGTGGTGCGCGCGGCATTGCGACGGCTGGCCTCGCGTGAGGTGAGTCGTTAGCATCTCGTCCGAGATGATGACGAATCCAGCAAGCGACGCGACCAGCCTCGAGTTCACCGAGGAGATGAAGGGCTACATCACCTTCGGCGAGCCGGACGAGGAGCGCGGTTTCCGCGACGGGAAGGCGAGCGGCACCTTCCTGATGTTCCATCTCACCATCAAGACCGACGACGTCGAACGGTTCATCGCCGACCCGGCTCACCCGGCTTCGGCCACGGGTTGGGTGAAGAGCGAGGATCTCAGCGGGCAGCGACCCGTGGAGCACGGCCTGTTCAACCTCTTCGTCGACAGCGAGGACCCCTCGCTCAAGAAGATGCGATACCGGCTGCATTTCAGCGACGGCGCGGGCGAGCCGCTGACACTCGCCGGCTTCAAGGACATCAGGGACGACCCCGGGTCCGATCTCTGGTCGGACACGACCACGCTGTACGTGAGAATCCTCCGGGGCCATGTCGAGGCCGAAGCCGGGGCCGAGGTCCTGGCCGCTGGCATCCTCAATATCTACATGCTCGACTTCGCCAGGCAGCTCACCACCTTCCGGGTGCACGGCTCGGGACCGGCGGACCGGACGAGAGCCTTGACCGACTTCGGCCAGTTGTTCCTCGGCAACCTGTGGGATCTCTACCGCGGGAAGGCCGAGGTCACCCTGACCCACGGCCCCCGTACCACCGAGGCCCCCGGGAGGCCGCGGAGCGATTGCGACCTGGGATTCACGAGGCAGCGACCCGTCCGCTGGTTCTCACCCGCGGTCCTCGCCAACACCGGCCAGCGGGTGCTGCTGTCCGCTGCCGTCGGCGACTTCCTCGACAAGCGAGAGCTGCAGCAAGCCCTCGGCGACGGTGTGGTGCACCTCGGCACCGGTGCCCGGGACGTCTGGATCGACTACGTCTCCGACACCGGCGACGGCTTCGACCCCACCTACTCGATCGCATGGCTCACCGCCCAGCGTGAGCTGCAGGTATCGGGCCTCGACCTTCCCCGCGGCGAGTTGCTCGTGCTGGGCGGTGACGAGGTCTACCCGGCCGGCACCCCCGCCGAGTACGAGAACCGCTTCAAGGGCCCGTACAAGGCATCCCTGCCCTACGCAGGGCACGACAGCCCGACCGTGGTCGCGATACCCGGCAATCACGACTGGTACGACGGGCTCACGAACTTCATGCGGGTGTTCTGCTCCGCCGACGAGAAGTGGATCGGAGGCCGCCGAACCGTTCAGTCCCGCAGCTACTTCGCCGTCCGGCTGACGGACGACTGGTGGCTGTGGGGGATCGACATCCAGTTCGACGCCTACATCGACGACCCGCAGATCCAGTACTTCAAGGAAGCCGCCCGATCGATGGGCGCTGGCACCAACCTCATCCTGTGCACCGCCAAGCCGAGCTGGACCGACGTCAAGAACGATCCCCAGGCGTTCCGCAACCTGGCCTATCTCGAGGCGCGGGTGATCCGGCCCGCCGGGATCCGGCTGATGCTGTCCCTGTCGGGCGACACCCATCACTACGCTCGCTACGCCGCCGAAGACGGCACGCTGCGGATCACCGCCGGCGGTGGGGGTGCCTTCCTGCACCCCACGCACCATCTCGACGACACGCTGAGCGTACCCACCGACCCTGCGGGGGACCAGGTCCAGCGCTACGACCTCGAGGAGCGGTACCCGGAAGCTGGCAGGTCGCGGCGACTGTCGCTGGGTGCGCTGCGGCTGCCGTGGACCAACCCCGCCTTCATGGTGGTGCCGGCGACGATCTACGTCCTGCTCGGCTGGACCTTCCGTAGCCCGGTCGCGGTCCTGCTGCTCCTCGTGGTGCTGGCTGGCTTGATCGGCTTCGCCAGCCCGTCCGCGACGTGGTCGCACGGCCGGCGCCGGCTGCCGGCGAAGGCGCTGATGGGCGTCTCCCATCTGGCCGCGCAGCTCGCCGTCGGTGCCCTCGTGGGCGTCGTGGCCGTCGGGATAGCGTCCTTCGCCGGCGGGTGGCTGTCCACCGTGGTTCTGCTCGCCGTGTTGGCCGGCATCGGTGGGCTGGCGGGAACCGTCGTCATGGGTGCGTACCTGGCGCTGTGCTGCGCCCTGCTGCGAAGCCACGGCAACGAGGCCTTCTCGTGCCAGGCGCTGACGGGCTACAAGAACTTCCTCCGGTTGCACATCGGCACCGACGGGGTGCTCCGCGTCTACGCGATCGGCCTCGACGCAGCCAACCGCAGGTGGAGGTTCGACCATGGCAACCCGGACGGCAGCGCGCCCTGGCTGGCTCCGGAGGGCGCCGGCATCCGTTGCCATCTGATCGAGAAGGTCGTCATCGACCCCGGTAAACCCGCCGGGCAGCAACCGGTCCGGGCGGAGTGACGGAGGTGCTGCTGGTCAGACAGTGCTGCTCGTCAGACGGGGGTCGACCGCAGCGCGGCCAGACCCTCGGCGCGTGAGGTCACCGGCTCGTACCCGAGCTCGGATCGAGCGCGGGATATGTCGATCGTGCACTCCAGCGACGCCACCCAGGCTGCGATGCGAGTGATCGGCGGCGTGCCCCGCAGCCGCAGGACGCGCCACGTCAGCTCCGCGACCGGCGCGGCCGCGCGGGCCACCGCCCGCGGCACGTTCCGGTCCGGAACGCTGACGCCCTGGGTGGCGAGCAGCTGCTCCACGAACTCGCGGAAGACGACGGGGGCACCGTCGGTGACGAAGTACGAGCGGCCGGGCCTGCCGTTGGTCGCTGCCAGCATCAGCCCCTGGACCACGTTGTCGACATGGGTCGTCGACGTCCGGTGGGTGCCGCCACCGATCCAGCTGAAGCGGCCGCGTCGCACCGCTTCCATGAGGGCAGGAAGGAGCGTGCGGTCACCCGGACCCCAGACGAGCCTCGGCCGAACGACCACCGTCTCGAGCTCGTCGCCGTTGGCGTCGAGCACTGCCCGCTCGGCCATCGCTTTGGTCGCGCAGTAGAGCGAGGCCGAGTCGGGCCGCAGCGGCGCGGTCTCGTCGACGCCGACGAGTGGCTGGCCCGCGAGCACGGCCGCCTCGGTACCGACGTGGACCAGGCGGCGCGCACCTGCCCGCCGGCAGGCCTCGATCACGTTGCGGGTACCGCCGACGTTGACCCGCAGGTACTGCTCCCGCGTCCCCCGTTCCGCCACCAGGGCAGCGGCGTGGAAGGCGACCTCGCAGCCAGCGGCACCGCGGGTGAGAGCAGCGACGTCATCGACATCACCGTGCACCGCCTGGACACCCGGCCCGGCCACCGCCGCAGCCGACGCCGGGCTGCGGGCCAGCGCGCGTACCTGCCAGCCGTCGGCCACGAGCCGCCGTAACAAGGCTCCACCGATGAACCCCGACCCACCGGTGACGAACGCAACCGTCACAGCTGTGATGCTATCCGGGACACGCCGCGGGGCCGAAGCCAGCTCACCGTGATGGCACCGGCGGGGGAAGCTGCGCGAGGCAGGTCACGGTGCCGGGGGCGACCTCGGTGAACCCGGCGTCCCGCACGGCCACCACGCCCCGCTCCCGCCAGGCGCGCTCCGGCTCGGCTCCGGGCGCCAGGACCGACCAGCGGGCGGCGCCGGCGACCCGTACCGCGCAGCGGTAGCCCTCCTGGGCCCACCCGGCGAGCGCGGCCGGCCGGTCGGCGGCCAGCAGCGCCGCGAGGATCATCGTCGCGTGCCCGGCCTGGGCCGCGGCCTTGCCCGCCGTCAGTGCGACGTCGGGGGCGAGCCAGAGCACCGGCCTGCCGGGCGGCGGCGGGCCCGGGTCGTCGGCCGGGAGATCCGTGCCACCGACCTGCAGCCGGGACACCGACTTGGGTAGCTGCGCCACCCGCCACGGCAGCAGCGCCCTCACCTGCGCCCCCCGGTGCGTCACGGTCACCCCGGGCAGCTCGCCCGTCGCGTGCCATTGCGTGCCGCGAGCACGGCGCGCCACCTTGCGGATCCGGCCGGCGAGCCACGGGGCCACCTCGTCGTGCCAGGGTCCACCGGGCTCGGACCGCTCGTCCAGGCATACCCCGACGGCGGCGGAGGCCGCCGCCTCCAGCAGGGCGCTGCGCGGCGGTGGCTCGTCGCGCTCGAGGCGCAGCACCAGCGGCATGGCGCGCACCACTGCGGGGTCCTCGTCCGAGGTGTCCGCGGTGGCCGCGGCGGGCAGTCCGAGCCAGCCGGCGTAGCGCGCGGCCAGCGGCGCCAGAAGTCGTGAGTGGCGTGGGGTGTCCGAGCACCGGTAAGCACTCACGGGATGGGGACGCGGCGCAGCACGCCGTCCGCGGCGTCCGCGGCCTCGACCTCGTCGCGAGTGACGCCCAGCACGAACAGCACGATATCCAGGAACGGCTGCGTGATGGCGGTGTCGGCCACCTCGCGCAGCGCGGGCTTGGCGTTGAACGCCACCCCCAGCCCCGCGGTGGACAGCATGTCGATGTCGTTCGCGCCGTCCCCGACCGCCACGCACTGGGCGAGCGGGACGCCGAATTCCTCGGCGGCCCGGCGCAGCGCGTCGGCCTTCTCCGCGCGGTCCACCACGGGCCCGACCAGCGATCCGGTGAGCACGCCTTCGCGGACCTCGAGCTCGTTGGCAGTGCAGAATTCCATGCCGAGCTCGTCGGCGAGCGGCTGCACGATCTGGGCGAACCCGCCGGACACCACGCCGCAGTGGAAGCCCAGCCGCTTGAGGGTGCGGACCGTGGTGCGTGCCCCGGGGGTGAGTGCAAGGCGCCCGGAGATCTCGTCGAGCGCCTCGGCCCGCAGCCCGGCGAGCAGCGCGACCCGGCACCGCAGCGACTCGGAGAACTCGAGATCGCCGCGCATCGCGGCGTCGGTGATCTCGCGTACCTGCGCCCCGCACCCGGCATGCTCGGCGAGCATCTCGATGACCTCACCCTGGATGAGGGTCGAGTCGACGTCGAAGACGACCAGCCGCTTGGCCCGTCGCGCGATGCCGGCCCGCTCGACGGCCACATCCACCCGGCTCTGCGCGGACACCTCGATGAGGGTCGAGCGCAGCGCCGCGTCGGTGGCAGCATCGTCCACCGGGACCGAGACCTGCAGTTCCAGGCAGGTCACCGGGTAGTCGGCGACCCGACGGATGCTGTCGATGTTGACGTCGAGCGCCGCCATGGCACGCGCCGCCTCGGTGAACTCGCGGGCGGACACCGGCCGGCCGAGCACGAGGACCACGTGGGTGGACCCCCGCCGGCTGGAGTTGGCCGTCTCGGCGCCGACCTCGATATCGACGTGCATGCCGATGCTGGCCATCGCCTGCTCGACGGCCTCCTGCAGGGCATCGGGATCATGGTCTGTGGCTACCAGCACCCCGAGCACCAGCCTGCCGTGGATCACCACCTGCTCGACGTCGAGCATGTCGACACCGTGCCGGGTCAGCGCCGCGAACAGCACGGAGCTGACACCGGGTTTGTCCGGCCCGGTGACCGTGATGAGGACTTCCGTCCGTGAGCCGCCGGTCACTTGTCGCGCGGGTCGGAGCCGCTGGTCTCGTCGGGCTGCGCGGCATGTGCCGCGACCTCCTCCGGTGCCGGCGGGTGATCGCTGCCACCCACGTGCGCCTCGATGCGCATCCGTTCCGCCATGTGCGGGTAGTGCAGCTCGAAGGCCGGGCGCTCGGAGCGGATCCGGGGCAGTTCGGTGAAGTTGTGCCGCGGCGGCGGGCAGGTCGTCGCCCACTCCAACGAGTTGCCGTACCCCCAGGGATCGTCGACGTCGACGGCCTCGCCGTAGCGGTAGCTCTTGAACACGTTCCACAGGAACGGCAATGTCGAGAGCCCGAGCACGAACGCTCCGACGCTGGAGACCATGTTCAGCGTGGTGAACCCGTCGCTGGGAAGGTAGTCGGCATAGCGGCGCGGCATGCCCTCGTTACCGACCCAGTGCTGCACCAGGAACGTCAGGTGGAACCCGATGAACGTGAGCCAGAAGTGGACCTTGCCCCACGTCTCGTCGAGCATCCGCCCGGTCATCTTCGGGAACCAGAAGTAGATCCCGCCGTAGGTGGCGAACACGATCGTGCCGAACAGCACGTAGTGGAAGTGCGCCACCACGAAGTAGGTGTCCGAGACGTGGAAGTCCAGCGGCGGGGACGCCAGCAGGATGCCGGTGAGCCCACCGAACAGGAACGTCACCAGGAACCCGATGGCGAACAGCATCGGCGTCTCGAACGTGATCCGGCCCCTCCACATGGTGCCGACCCAGTTGACGAACTTGATGCCCGTGGGGATCGCGATCAACAAGGTCGTGAGCGAGAAGAACGCCAGCAACACCGCGCCGGTGGCGTACATGTGGTGGGCCCAGACGACCACCGACAGCGCGGCGATGGTGATGTTGGCGAAGATCATGCCGGTGTAGCCGAACAGCGGTTTGCGGCTGAACACCGGGATGATCTCGCTCATGATCCCGAAGAACGGCAGCGCCACGATGTAGACCTCGGGGTGCCCGAAGAACCAGAACAGGTGCTGCCACAGGATGGCGCCGCCGTTGGCGGGGTCGAAGACGTGGGTGCCGAGGTGCCGGTCGGCCAGCATCCCGAACAGTCCCGCCGTGAGCACCGGGAAGGCGATCAGGATGAGGAGGACCGTGACGAGGATGCCCCAGCAGAAGATCGGCATCCGGAACATCGTCATGCCCGGCGCGCGCAGGCAGACGATCGTGGTGGTGAAGTTGACACCGCCGAGGATCGTGCCGAGGCCCGCGAGGATCAGCCCGGTGATCCACAGGTCGCCGCCCGCACCGGGGGAGAACTCGGCGCTGTGCAGGGGTGCGTAGGCGAACCAGCCGAAGTCGGCGGCGCCGCCCGGGGTGAGGAACCCGGACATGACCATGATCCCGCCGAACAGGAACAGCCAGTAGGAGAAGGCGTTCAGCCGCGGGAACGCGACGTCGGGCGAGCCGATCTGCAGCGGCACGATGTAGTTCGCGAAGCCGAACAGGATCGG
>JBOHGT010000527.1:0-10992 GCA_050700385.1 Pseudonocardiaceae bacterium
GCCGGGCTGCGTGGCCGACGCCGCCGCGGGTGCGGTGCCGTGCTCCCGTCCGGGGGCGGCGGTCGTGGTCATCGGGTCTCCTTGTCCCCTGCCGCCACGACCGCGTCGAGCAGGGCGTCCACGTCGGCCTCGGTGGCGTGCGGGTTGAGCAGAGTGAGCTTGAGCCGGACGGCCCCGCCCGCCTCGGTGCGCCCGATCACCGCGCGACCCTCGGCAAGCAGCACACGGCGCAGCTCGGCGTTGACCGGATCCGCGGCGCCCCGGTGCGGTGGGGGGAGGTAGCGGAAGACGACTGTGCTGAGCACGGGGTCGGCGAACAGCTCGAGCCGGGGGTGGGCCGCCACGCGTGCGGCGGCGTGACGGGCCAGCTCGTGGCAGCGGTCGACCAGCGCGCCGAGGCCGGACCGGCCGAGCGCCTGCAGCGTCACGGCGATCTTGAACACATCGGGTCGGCGGGTGGTGCGCAGCGAGCGGCCCAGCAGGCTGGGGTAGCCGGCCTGCTGGTCGTCGTCGGGGTTGAGGTAGCTGACGCTGCGCTCCAGCGGCCCGAACAGTGTCGTGCTCCGGGCCAGGAAGACGCCGGCCGCTACCGGCTGCCAGCCGAGCTTGTGCAGGTCCAGGGCCACCGAGTCGGCGCGGGCGAGCCCGGCGAGCAGCGGGGACAGCCGGCGGGAGAACAGTGCTCCACCACCGTAGGCCGCATCCACGTGCAGCCAGGTCCGGTACTCGGCCGCGATGTCGGCGATCTGCGGCAGCGGGTCGACCGCGCCGACGTCGGTGGTGCCGGCTGTGGCGACGATCGCGACCGGCACGTCGCCCGCGGCCGCCACCGCGGCCAGTTCCTCGCGCAGCGCGCGGACGTCCATCCGGTGGTCGCGACCGGTGGGCACGGCGAGGACGGCGTCCTCGCCGAGGCCGAGCAGGCCGGCGCCCCGCGCGACGGAGAAGTGGGCCGCCGCCGAGCAGAGCACCCGCAACCGCCCGGCGGGCACGGCGTGGTCACGGGCGAGCAGCAGGCCCATGAGGTTCGACTCGGTCCCGCCGGTGGTCACGACACCGCCGGCGACACCGGCCCGGTAGCCGACCAGGTCGGCGAGGGTGGCGATGATGACGGGTTCCAGCGCCGTGCCCGAGGGCGCCTGGTCCCAGGAGTCCAGCGACGGGTTCAGCGCGGCGGCAGCCAGATCGGCCGCGACCGCGACGGCCAGCGGCGGGCAGTGCAGGTGCGCCGCGCACGCGGGGTCGGCGGGGTCGGCCGCGCCGGCGGCGAGCACTCTCGTCAGGCTGCGCAGCGCGGCCTGCGCACCGATGCCCTCGTCGGGGAGGAACTGCTGCCCGCACGCCGCGCGGATCGCCGCCGTCAGGCCGCCGTGGCCGGCGCCCGGAAGTGGCCCGTCGCGGTCCGCCACCCCGCGGGCCAGCCCGTCGAGCACGGCATCGAGCAGCGGGCGCAGGTTGGCAGGCCCGCCGGCGCCGCCGGCCAGCGAGCTCGCGCCGGGCAGCGCCGGCGCAGCGGGGGTGACGGTCACGTGGTGTGCTCCTGGTCGTTTAGGCAAGGCTTACCAAGAATGGCGGGAGGCTTACCTTACTGAACCGGCGTGGTCAACCAGCACGGAGTGCAGCACGTCGAGGTGTCCACCCGCCCACCACGTGTGGTGGCGGCACGGTAGCCTGATCGCCCACCATGCGCGGTGCGAGCCCGCCCGCGCCGACCGGGAACGAAGGAGGGCAGCGTGTCGGCAGGCCAGATCGCTTCGCTCATCGCCGCCGGCGCGTTCGTGCTGCTGGTACTGCTGCTCGCAGTGCCACTGATGAAGCTCGGACGCACTCTCGATGAGGCGACGGCGGCGATCCGTAAGGCCCACGAGGGCAGCGACCCGCTGCTCAGCGGGGCCAACACGACGATCACTCACGTCAACGCCCAGCTCGAGCGGCTGGACGGTATCTCGGCCAATGCGGTCGCGGTGACCGGCAACGTCTCCGCACTCACCTCCCTGTTCACGGCCACGTTGGGCGGGCCGCTGGTCCGCGTCGCGGCGCTGTCCTACGGGGTCAGCAAGGCGATGCGTCGCCGTAAGGCAAAGGCGGCCGCGTCCCGGCGCCGGATCGGGGGTCGGCGGTGAGTCGGATGTTCTGGTTCGGCCTCGGCGTCGCGGCCGGTGTCACCGCGACCCGTAAGGCAAGCGGTGCGGCCCGGAGGTTGACACCCGCCGGCGCGGCGGAGAACGTGGCGGACGCGGTGCGCGAGCTGGCGAACGCGGTCGGCTCTTTCGGGGCCGACGTGCGAGCCGGCATGGAAGAGCGCGAGGCGGAGCTGCACGCGAGTGTCGCGGCCCGCACCGGCATCGACACCAGGCCGCGGCACCTCGTCGCCGGTGCGGGGTGGACGCTGCCGGCCGGGGAGCCCGGCCGAGCACGCCGGGCGGTGACGGGATCGGCGCGACCGTAGGGCCGGGCCCCGGACGGCGCCTCGGCGTCGATGCCGGCGAGGTCCGGGTCGGGGTGGCGCTGTCCGATCCCGGTGGGGTGCTGGCGAGCCCGCTCGTTACGCTGGCCCGTGACCGGCGCGGCGGGGCCGATCTGGACACGCTCGTCGCGCTCGTCGGCGAACACGAGGTGGTCGAGGTGGTGGTCGGGCTGCCCCGCACACTGGCCGGCTGTCATGGGCCCGCCGCCCGAGTGGCGCAGAACTACGCCGGGGCGCTGGCGGAGCGACTCGCCACGGTGCCGGTCCGGCTGGCCGACGAGCGCCTGACAACGGTCGCCGCGACCCGCGTGCTCGCCGAGCGCGGGGTACGAGGCCGGCGGCAGCGTGCCGTGGTCGACCAAGCGGCCGCCGTGGAGATACTGCAGTCCTGGCTGGACGCGGGACGGCAGGCTGGGGACGGGGCGGAGGGCACGCGGTGACCGACGATCTCGGGCTCTTCGGCGAGCCCGCGGCCGGCACCGCCATGCCGGCCGGGAGCCGGCGCGTGGCCCGGCAGGAACGGGAGCGGCGGCGCCGGGCCCGGCGCCGCCGGCGCATCGTGCTGGGGGCGACGTTCGGCCTGCTGGTGCTGATCGCGGGTGGCGTGTGGTTCGGCGTGCAGCAATTGCTCGAGCTGCGGGAGGTTCCTGACTACCGGGGCCCCGGCGTCGGCGACACGGTGGTCCGCGTCGAGGAGGGCGACTCCACGAGCGCGATCGCGGCACGGTTGGAGTCCGAGGACGTGGTGGCCAGCGCGCGGGCCTTCACCCAGGCAGCGGAGGGCGATTCGCGGATCCGGTCGGTGCAGCCCGGCTTCTACCAGATGCGCAACCGGATGTCGGGTGCCGCCGCGGTGGGGATGTTGCTCGATCCGGTCTCGCGGGTGGGCCAGCTGGAGGTCCGCGGGGGGACCCAACTCGATGACGTCGTCCAGCCCGACGGCTCCGTCACGCCCGGTGTGCTGTCGCTGCTGTCGGAGGCCAGCTGTGCCCGGATCGGCGGCGCCCCCTCCTGCGTGAGCGTCGCAGGACTGCGCGCGGCGATGGAGCAGGTGGACCCGGTGGAGCTCGGCGTCCCGGAGTGGGCCGCTGCGGCGGTCGCCCGCGTGGACGGAGCCAAGCGCATGGAAGGTCTGATCATGCCCGGGCGCTACGACGTGCGACCGGGCTCGTCCGCTGCGGACCTGCTGGCGCAGGTGATGGCTACCTCGATGGCACGGCTGCAGGCCGTGGGGATGCCCGATGCCGCCGAACCGACCGGCTTTCGCCCGTATGAGGTGCTCGTCGTCGCCTCCATCATCGAGCGCGAGGCCATCGCTCCGGACTTCGGCAAGGTGTCCCGGGTGATCTACACCCGGCTCGCCGAGGGCATGCCGCTGCAGATGGACTCGACGATCAACTACCCGCTGGACCGCCAGCAGATCACCACCAGTGACGCCGACCGCAACAGTCCCGGCTCGTACAACACCTACCTCAACGCCGGCCTGCCGCCCTCGCCGATCGGTTCGCCGAGCACCGCGGCGCTGACCGCGGCGATCGAGCCGGATCCGGGGCCATGGCGCTACTTCGTCAAGTGCCAGACCGACGGCACGTCCTGCTTCTCGCTGACCGTGGAGGAGCACCGCGCGGCAGTCGCCGACGCGCAGGCCAGGGGGATCTTCTGAGCCTGCGGCGCGCCGCGGTGCTGGGCCGGCCGGTGGCGCACTCGCTGTCCCCGGTGCTGCACCGCGCCGCCTACACCGCGCTCGGCCTGGCCGGCTGGCACTACGACGCGATCGAGTGCGGGGATTCGGAGCTGCCCTGGCTGGTCGCCGGTCTCGGCGCCGAGTGGGTGGGGTTGTCGGTGACCATGCCCGGCAAGGTCGCGGCGCTGCAGGTGGCGGTATCGGCGACCGAGCGCGCCACGGTCGTCGGTGCCGCGAACACCCTGGTCCGTGCCGAAGGTGGCTGGGTGGCCGACAGCACCGACGTCGACGGGGTCGTTGGCGCGCTACGCGCCACCGGATTCGCTGCACCGGCCACGGGACTCGCGGTGCTGCTGGGGGCCGGCGGCACGGCCCGGGCCGCGCTGGCCGGGCTGGCCGAGCTGGGCATGGTCGAGGTGGTGCTGGTGGTGCGCGACGCCGGCCGGGCGGCCGCGACGGTGCGCTGCGGGCAGCGGTTGGGCCTGTCGGTGCCGGTGCGTGTCTGGGGTGAGGGTGGATTGGCGGGATTGTGCGCCGGGGCCGACGTCGTGCTGAGTACCGTGCCCGCCGCGGCGTCCGAACCGGTCGCGGCTGCGGTGGCGGCAGCCCCTGTCGTACTCGACGCGGGATACCACCCCTGGCCGACCCCGATCGCGTCCGCAGCGGGCGCCAGCGGCAGCCGGTTGGCCAGCGGGCTGGACATGCTGCTTCACCAGGCGTTCGGCCAGGTCGAGCAGTTCACCGGCCGGCCTGCCCCGCAGCAGGCGATGCGCGACGCGCTCCAGGTGGCCACCGGCCACTCGCTGGCGGTGTGAAGCCCCTCCCTCCTGCCGGTCCCTCGTGCCGGGAGCACCTGTCCACAGCAGGGGGGTTGTCCACAACCCAGGGTCGCGGTAGCTGCCGGGTGGGGCCGGATCGGTAGCAGGGTTGGTTGCCGTGATAGGGGCGGTGGTACTCGGATGCGCCGGGGTACCGGCAGGATGGCTGGTGCGGTGGGTACTCGCCCGGTTGCGCCGCGGTGCCCTGGTTCGGCCAGGCCGGTGCGAGTTCGGCGTCGCGGTGCTGTGGGCGCTCACCGGCTGGTGGGTGGGCGCGGGTGCGCAGGCATCTGCATGGCTGGTCGTGCTGCTGGGGCTGGGATGGCTGGCCGTCGCGCTTACCGCCACCGACGTCGCGCACCGCAGGCTGCCCGACGCTCTCACGCTGCCCGCGCTGCCCGCCGTGCTCCTGCTGCTGCTCCCGCTGGGGCCCGAGACCACATTGCGGGCCGTCTGGGGGGCGGTTGCGCTCGTCGCCTGCCATGCGCTGGTGCACCTCGCCGTCCCGTCGGCGCTGGGCGCAGGGGACGTGAAGCTCGCCGGTGTCGTCGGCGCGGTGCTCGGAGGCATCTCGTGGGCCGCGCTGGTGATCGGACCGCTGCTCGCGGCGCTGCTGACCGCCGCCGTCGGAGTGATCGGACTGCTGTCCGGCAGGCTGGGCCGCTCCGATCAGCTCCCGCACGGCCCGGCGATGCTGGGTGCGGCGTGGGTGCTCGCCGTGCTCGCCACCGGCGCATGAGCCGGCTCCGATCGGAGCGTGGGAGGATCGGGGACGTGCTGCGCTGGATCACTGCTGGGGAGTCCCACGGCCCTGCCCTGGTCGCCGTGCTCGAGGGCATGGTGGCCGGCGTGGAGGTCACGTCCAAGGATCTGCAGGCCGAGCTGGCCCGCCGGCGGCTCGGGTACGGCCGGGGCGCACGGATGAAGTTCGAGGCCGACGAGGTGAGCATTCTGGGCGGGGTACGGCATGGGATCACCCTCGGCGGCCCCGTCGCGGTGCGGATCGGGAACACCGAGTGGCCCAAGTGGGAGACCGTGATGGCTGCCGACCCGGTGGACCCCGCGGTGCTCGCAGACCAGGCCCGCAACGCGCCGCTGACCCGCCCCCGGCCCGGGCACGCCGACCTCGCCGGGATGACCAAGTACGGCTTCGACGATGCGCGTCCGGTGCTGGAACGGGCCAGCGCGCGCGAGACCGCCTCCCGGGTCGCGCTGGGGACCGTCGCCAAGGCGTTCCTGCGCCAGACGCTGGGCGTCGAGGTGCTGTCCCACGTGGTGGCGCTCGGCGAGGTCGACGCCCCGGCCGGGGTGCTGCCCGGCCCCGGGGATGCCGAGCGGGTGGATGCCAGCCCGGTGCGGGCGTACGACGAGGCGGCGTCGGCGGCGATGGTGGCCGAGGTGGACGCTGCGAAGAAGGACGGCGACACCCTCGGCGGCGTGGTCGAGGTCGTGGCGCACGGGCTGCCGGTCGGGCTCGGGTCGTTCGTGCACGCCGACCGCAGGCTCGACGCCCGGCTCGCGGGCGCGCTGATGGGGATCCAGGCGATGAAGGGTGTCGAGGTCGGCGATGGGTTCACCACCGCGCGCCGGCGGGGCAGCGCCGCGCACGACGAGATGACCCCCGGACCCGACGGGGTGATCCGCTCCAGCAACCGTGCCGGCGGCCTGGAGGGCGGCATGACCAACGGCGAGGTGCTGCGGGTCCGCGTCGCGATGAAGCCGATCTCCACGGTGCCCCGCGCGCTGTCCACGGTGGACCTCGCCACCGGGGAGCCGGCGGCGGCCATCAACCAGCGGTCCGACGTGTGCGCGGTGCCCGCGGCCGGCGTGGTCGCCGAGGCGATGGTCGCGCTGGTGCTCGCCGACGCCGCGCTGGAGAAGTTCGGCGGCGACTCGCTCGCCGAGACCGCCCGCAACGCCCGGTCCTACGTCGAGTGAGCTCGACGAGGCGCACGTCACACCCCGTACGGCGCCGACAAGCCTCGGCTCACACTCGGCGTCTCGTCATGTGGATGCGGGCATAGCACGCGATGATCACAGGCTGCTACACTCCGTGATTATCGAGAAGGAATGGGGAGGACCGGCGTGACCAGCACGAGCACTCTGCCTGCCGTGCTTGCCGAGCTGGGCTGGACGCCTGAGGAGCTGGCCCGGCGGCTGAATGACCTGGCGGTGTTGCACGGGCGCGGCGAGCGGCTGCATGTCAAGACGCCGTATAAATGGCTGCGCGGCCAGCAGCCGCGCTCGCCGTGGCCTGCGCTGGCGGCGGCGTTGCTGGCCGGCGAGCTGGGAAGCCCGGTCACCCCGACCGAGTTGGGCTGGGGCCAGGACGCCGTGGCGGTGTCGGCGAGCAGCGGTCTGGTGCTGCCCTGGACCGCGGCCGGCAGCTTGCAGGCGATACGGGTGGTCGCCGACGCTGGGAGCATGGACCGGCGGATCCTGCTCACGCTGTTGGGTGCGGCGGCGTGTGCGCCCGCTCATGAGTGGCTGCTCGCCCGCTCGGAGGCCGGCACGGCCCGCGCCTCGGGTTCGCCGCTGCCGCTGGCGGTGGTCGACAACCTCGACCAGATCACCGGCGAGCTGCGCCGGATAGATGACCAGGTTGGTGGCAGCACGCTGCTGCCGCTGGTCCGTGCCCATCTGCGGCACGTCGTGGAGTTACTCAACCAGCGCGGCTATCCGGAAACCGTGGGACGGCGGCTCCATGCCACCGCCGCCGAGCTGCTGCGGCTGGCTGGCTGGTCGGCATTCGATGGCGGGTGTCATCCGCAGGCCCAGCGGTACTGGGTCGCCGGGCTGCACGCCGCGCACACCGCCGGGGACCGGGCGCTGGGCGCCAACATCGTTGGGTTCATGTCCGAGCAAGCCCACGATCTCGGCCAGATTCGGGAGTCGGTCACGCTGGCCGAGACCGCCCAGGCCGGGTACCCCGGTGCCACGCCCCGGGTCGCCGCGATCTGCGATCTACGCGCGGCCGAGGCACACGCCTACGATTACGCGGCCATTGAGTGCCGCCGCGCCCTGGACGCCGCGTTCGACCGGCTCGGTGATGCTCCCTCGTCCTCGGGGGAGCCGGGCTGGTGCTACTGGCTCGACGAGGCCCAAACTCATACTATGGCTGGCTGCTGTTACCTGCGGTTGCAGGACTGGGGTCGGGCTCGCCAGCACCTACAGACCGCGCTGCGGCAGCAGGATCCCAGCTACGTCCGCGAAGGCGCGCGACGTCACATCTTGCTGGCACACACCTACCTGCGTCAGGACCGGCCCGACGTCGACCACGCCGTCTTCCTGGCCTCCCGGGCGGTGGACATCCTGACCGGGGAGGTCGACTCCCCCCGCGTCGTGGGCCACTTCACCCAGTTCATCGGCCATCTCGCCCCCTACCGGCGGCGGCTAGCCGTCCGCCAGCTCACCGAGCAGGCCGCCGAACTGCGCACCGGTACCTGAACACTTCACCGTGACCCCCGGGCGCTGGACGCGTCCCCGAGCAGCCCGCTCAACTGCTCCGACTCGTGATCCGTCAGCACGGCAGTGGTCGTGATCGTTGCCCCGAAGGTGAGCCAGGTGCGCCCAGCACCACCCTGTCCCTGCCGCGTGACGATCAGCGTGACGGGTTCACCCGCTGGGGTCCGGCCACGCAACGTCGCCCGGAAGGTCTCCTCCGGAGTACTCATCGGGCATCCGCCACCGGCTGCGATACGTGTTCCAAGCTCTCGTTCACGGTCAGCAAGACAACCCGATCGAAGGGCACGCCGGAACGGGTGCGGGAGGTGCGTTCCGGTGCGGTGCAGGACCGAGTCGGATCAGCCGGAATGCAGGATGATCCGGTCGTCGGCCAGAGCGCTGGCGGCACCACTCTGGTCTGCGAGCCGGGCGGCGATCGTGGCCTGTGCCAGACCCGGAGGCAGCGCGGCCGAGAACTTGAGACCGGAGACGGCTGCATCCGTGACGGGCGGGTGACCGAGATCCGCCGGGTCTGTCTCGTCCAGCGCTGCCGACAGCTCGCGGGTGTCGAGGTCGGCGCGCATGGGGATGACGCGGTCGCCGAGACACTGGCGAGGATCGACCAGTGCTGGCAGCGAGGTGTGCAGCGTGCGGTTGGCGGCGGTGCCCGCCCAGGTCCACCAGTGCAGGTGTCCGGCCGCCGAATGCTCCAGCACGGTGCGCCCGTCGGACACCTGGCTGCGGTGGTGCTCGCGCAGCTCGCCCAGCTCGCCGAGCGCGTTGGCCGTGCGTCGGCTCAGGGTCACGCCGGGCGGGTCGTGGCCGAGCAGCACGTCGCGGAATCCTCGGGTGATCTCGAACGACAACCCCCCACCAGCGCTCGACCAGCGGGCCCGGCCGGGCAGGTCGGTGGGCTCGACGAAGCATCGGAGCCGCTTCCAGTCGACGTAGGTCACCAGCCACGCCCGGCCCGCGAGTAGCAGGACCCGTGGCGCGTCCCCGCTGCCCGGACACGAGCACGTCGTCGCCGACGGTTCCGATCTCCTCCCTTCCGGCGAGCACGGTGAACTCCGGTGCGGCGGTGAAGTGCCGATGCCCGAACCGGCGCTCGGCCTCCGGGCCCACGAATGCGAGATCGCCGTCGGTGTCCAGATAACCCGCCTCGAGCAGGTGGGCGAGTACCGCGTCACCGTCCGCGACCATCGGCGGGAACCGGGGGTCGAAGTCGCCGAACTGCTCGACCCTGTCCAGGACATCGGTGACGAGCTTGCGCAAGAACAGCCGGAGCGCCACGCCGACGCGGCCGCCCAGCCCGCCGGCGACGGCGGAGGCCAGCGTGGACAGGTAGGCGTCGTCGACCACGGAGCTGACCCGTACCGGGTCGGTCGAGCCCTCGACGAACAGGTCCCGCACCCGCTCCAGTCCGCCCTGGTACACATCAACACCCTGCCGCTCCAGGCCGTGCTCGAAGTGCCCGAGTTCCACGACAGCATCGGCGACGACGAACGCCGCGCCCTGACCCCGCTGTTCTGGTCGCACATCAACCCGTACGGGCGCTTCCGGCTGAACATGGACACCCACCTTGACCTCAGCGGCACCAGCAGTACCGGTACCGGTGGCGTGGAATCGGCCCTGTAACCGACCGTCTCAGCAGGGGATCGGCTCGCGGAACATCGATGTCGGATGAGCGGTCGTCGGCATGAAGACGTGGCTTGGTCTTTCCGGGCGCGTGTCGCCGGACTCGACCGGCGAGTCCTTACCATCGGGCATGTGACTATCCAACGAATGGACCACGTGGGCATCGTCGTTGACGACCTCACGGCCGCGACTGAGTTCTTCGTCGAGCTCGGACTCGAGCTGCAGGGCGAGGGGCCGGTCGAGGGCCGCTGAGTGGACCGCGTCGTGGGGCTCAACGGCGTCCGGGCAGAGATCGCGATCCTGCAGACCCCGGACGGCCACGGACGACTTGAGCTGACCAAATTCCACACGCCGTCGACCCAGGGCGTCAACCGGCACGCGCCAGCGAACACACGGGGCATCCGCCATGTCGCATTCGCCGTCGAAGACATCGACGCCGTCGTCGCTGGCCTGCGAGCCCGCGGGCGCTGAGCTCGTCGGCGAGCTGGAGCGCTACGAGGACAGCTACCGGCTCTGCTACGTCCGCGGCCCCGAGGGGATCATCGTCGAGCTGGCAGAGCAGATCGGCTGACGGGTCCGGTCCGCCGCCGACCGCCGACCAATCGAGCGACCCGACTAGCGCGTCACTCCTGTCTCCACCGCGACCTGCTGCTCACGGTCGGCCTGAGCCGGATGCCGTTCTGTAGCGACGCCACGTTCGGCCCGCCGCTTTGGATAGGAGTCGGTCGGTCCTCGAGGCTCGGCTGCGTCTGCCACGCCGAATCTCCGAAAGATCTCCGAAAACTCTCCGAGAAATCTCCGAGCTTTCGGACCAACCCGGACGACCGGCTCCTGCCTCCCCTCGCACCAGCCAGTCGGATGGCCGTCCGGACGCTGCCGAACCTCCGCCACACCGTCGCATAGCCCGGAAGGTCGTTCTCGGAACGGAATTCCTTCTGATT
>JBOHGT010000528.1:0-32225 GCA_050700385.1 Pseudonocardiaceae bacterium
ACCGCGGGTCACCCCACTCCTCGACCGCGTAGCCGAGGAACGCGAAGCCGACCACGGCGCCGGTCAGCGCCAACCCGGGCGGGAGCACCCACCACGGCCAGGCGTCGGTGAGGAAGGCGTTCCGGGCATTCGCGAAGTGCAGGATCGTGCCCCAGCTGACCCGTACCGGGTCACCCAGCCCGAGGAACGCCAGTGAGGCCTCCAGCAGCACCGCGATGTTGGCCGCGCGGACGAACTGGGCCGCTGCCAGCGGGGCGACCCGAGGGAGGACGTGACGGACGAGCACCCGGGCGGTGGAAGCACCCATGGACCGGGCGGCCAGCACGTGGCCGGCCTGCTGCGCCTTGAGCACCTGAGACCGCAGCACACGGGCCGGGCGGGCCCAGATCACCACGGCGATCACCAGGATGGTCGCCAGCAGCCCACGGCCGAAGAACGCCGCGAGCACGATCACGAGCACCAGGAACGGGAAGCCGAGCATCAGGTCGACGATGCGCATCAGCACCGCCTCGGCCCGGCCTCGGTAGTAGCCCGCGACGAGTGCCACGACCAGCCCGAGCGCGGTGCCGACGAACGCCGCGACCAGTGCGATCAGCAGCGAGATCCGTGCCCCGTACAGCAGCTGGGCCCACAGGTCCTCGCCGATGTCGTTGGTGCCCAGCGGGTGGTCGGCGGTGGGTGACTGATAGGGCAGCCCCGACGGCAGGTTCGGGTCGTGCCAGGACAGCAGCGACGCGAGTATCGCGGCCAGGAACAGCACGGTGAGCAGCACCGCGCCGGTCCGCCCGAGCACCCGTCCGGGCGAGCGCGTCCGGCTCATGCCACCGCCCGCGTCCGGCGGACCCGCGGATCGAGCAGCGGATAACACAGGTCGTTGAGGAAGTTGGCCAGTATCACTCCGATCGCGAGCAGCAGGAACGTCCCCTGCAGCACCGGGTAGTCGCGAGCCAGCACACTCTCGTAGATCAGCCGGCCCAGGCCCGGGTAGGAGAACACGGTCTCCACCACCGCTGCCCCACCCACCAGGGTGCCCAGCCCGATCAGGGTGATCGTGGACAATGGCAGCAGCGCGTTGCGCTGGGCGTGCCGACGCACCAGCCGAGCGTCCAGACCCTTGGCCTCGGCCATCAGCACGTAGTCCTCCTGCAGCTCGGTGACCAGCGCGGAACGGGCGACCAGGTAGACGGGACCGATCGTGGCGAGCACGAGGGTGGCCAGCGGCAGGGTGAGCCGCTCGGCGATGTCGGCGAGCTGCGCGAGCCCCTCCACGTCGGTGGTGGGCTGCGCGCCGAACGTGGGAAACCAGCCGAGCTGCACGGAGAACACCAGGATCAAGAGCATGCCGACAAAGAACGGCGGCATCGAGTCGATCAGCATCGCCCCGGACAGGATCCCGGCGTCCCCGACCGTGCCACGCCGCCACGCCGATCGGAATCCGAGCAGGGCGCCGAGCAGCGTGGACAGCACGACCGCGCAGCCGACCAGCAGCAGCGTCCACCCCAGCCGCTCCAGCAGCAGGTCGAGCACCGGACGTCCGTAACGCACCGAGTACAGCAGGTCGCCGCGTGCCAGCCCGGCCAGGTAGTTCCCGAACTGCACGGCGACCGGCTGGTCCAGGCCGAACTGGTCGAGCACCTGAGCGCGCTGCTCCGGGCTGAGTGTGCCCGACTGTTCCGGAGGAAACAGGTAGTCGACCGCGTCCCCCGGGGCGAGCCGGGGCAATGCGAAGTTCAGGCATACCGCCGCGAACAGCACCACCGCGTACTGCGGCCCGACCACGAGCGCGCGACGCATCCCGGCCCTACTCGTCGTCCTCGCCCATGCCGGCCCGGCGCCGTCGCAGCACGAGTAGCGTGGCGCCGGCGGCGAGCACGACCACGGCTCCCACCACAATCCAGGCCCCTGCGCCAGTACCGCCGTTCGACGGGCCGCGGCTTTCGCCGGCGCCGGCACCGGCACCGCGCTCGGACCGCGCCTGCTCCACGTACTCGGGCAGGAACGACCGCTTGGTGAAGATCCCGTGGCCGAAGTCGGACACCCAGCCGTCGTAGGCGGCCGGCCGGTAGGCGAACTCGCCGTCCCGGTACCAGAGCACGACCAGCGGGTTCTCCGCGGCGATCATGCGCTGCATCTGGCCGGCGAGCCGCTTGCGTTCCTCGGCAGTGGCGATGGTCGCCCGCTCGGCGAGCACGTCGAACCGCGGATTCGTCCAGCCGGTGATCGAGGCGCCGAAGCCCTTGGGTCCCGGTGAGTGGAAGAAGTAGTACAGCGCGTCCGGATCGACGTGGGCGTGCGCCTCGATGACGGAGATGTAGGCGTCGTAACCCGGGACCTGACCCTGCGGCGCCATGCGGCGTGCCCTGAGCGTTGCCGGATCGAGCGCTTCGGCCTGCAGCCGGATGCCCAGCGGCTCGAGCTGCTGGCCGATCAGCTGGGCGGCCCGGATGTCCTGCGGTTCGAACGACGACACCAACACGGGGAACTGCAGCGGTGTGCCGTCAGGTGCTCGACGTATCCCGTCCGGGCCGCGTGCGTACCCGGCCCGGTCGAGCAGCGACTGCGCCGCCGCTCCGTCGTGCTCGGGCTTGGCGCCCGGCAGCGCCCATGGTGAGTCGGGGTGGATGAACGTGGGCAACCCCGGCCGGCCGTGGCCGAGCAGCACGGTGTCCACCAGCGCCCGGCTGTCGATGGCCAGGCTCATCGCGTGGCGCAGCCGCGGGTCGTTCAGCGGCGGCTTACGAGCGTTGAAGTACAACTGGCTGGACTCGAACTTGGTGCCCCTGACGACCGTGACCGCATCGTCGCTGGAGAAGCGACCGGACAGCTCAGGCGGCAAGTTCCGGGTGACGTGCGCGACCTCCCCGGTCTGCAGGGCGGCGAACGCAGCAGCCGGGTCCTTCACGATCGGCATCTCGATGACGTCGACTGTTGGCCGCCCCGTGAAGTAGTCCGGGTTCGCTTCGAAGCGGTAGAGCTGGTCGGGAACGATTTGCACCAGCCGGTACGGGCCGCTGCCGACGGGTAGCGCCTCACCCGCGGTCTTTGGGTCGGTAACGCCCTCCCACACGTGCTTGGGCAGGATCGGCAGGTCGGCGCCCGGCATGATGGGAAATGCCGGTGCGGGTTGCGCGAACGACAGCCGGACCGTCTGCGGGTCCACCACCTCGGCCCCGCTGAACGGCGGCACGTCGAAGACATGGTGGGCGTAACGACCGGAGCTACCGCTCTGGGCGTCGTAGTACTCGAAGCTGAACTTGACGTCCTCCGCGGTCAGTGGCCGACCGTCGTGCCACTTGATGCCGTTGCGCAGCCTCACGGTCCACTGCGTGGAGTCCCTGTTGGGTTCGGCCCTTTCCGCCAGCCATGGCTCGGGCTCTGCCTTGACCTGCGACCAGAACAACGAGTCGTACACCAGCATGAGCAGGTCGTGTGTGTTGGGTGCGGCACTGAAACTGACGTTGAACGGGGTGAGGTTGTTCTCGTAACCGTTCAGCGCGATCCGCAGCGTCGTCGGCTGTCGGTCCTGCGTAGGCTGTTGGTCCTGCGCGGCTGCGGGTGCGACGAGCAACCCGAGGCCAACGCACGCCGCCAACAGGACACGGACGCCGCGGCGTGCCATCACCCGAGAGGGTCCGTGCCGGGACGGGCGGTCGGGCACGACATCGGGGCCGGTCCCGCTGGCAGCGGCGGACGTCATGGCAGGCTCACGTTCGGCGAACTCCGGACTTAAGGGAGACTACCTGTGGAGCGTCACATACCCTGATCGGGCGACATAGGGCCAAATGGAGTAACTCTCTCACTGGGCGTCACCGTAGGCGGACAGTTTTGGCGCCGAGGGTCACCGAGTGTCAACGCGTGTCGAAGGCCTGTTCGTGCTCCGTCGTCATCGAGGGACCGTCGTCATCGAGGGACCGTCGTCATCGAGGGCCGGGCGGCGTCGACGAGGCCACGGTCACGGCCTTGCTGCGCAGCAACTCGCAGGCCGTGGTCACACCGTGCTGGCAACGGCAGGAGTCTCCGGCTCTCGCTCCCGGACCGCGGGCAGTTCCCTGGAACGCATCGATCTCGTGGCCCTGCATCGGCAGCCGCAGTCGCAGCGACCCGCTGCGCTGCGGGCCCGGCGCTCGAGGAGCGTGCGCCAACCGTGCACGGCCGCTGGGGCGATGTCGAGGGCGGTGCCTGAGGTCATGGTGGCCTCCTTGACCGGGGGACGCTGGTAAGCAGTGTCACCGATGGCTGTAATGGTCGGACAGGTCCGGATGGGGTAAACACACTTCCTGTCACTGTATGTGCGCACTCTGGGGCAGCCGTGCGGACAGATCGGCGATCGCCGCTGCCACCGCTCCGGCCGGAGCGGCGTCGAGCAGCGGCTGAGCCGCCTGGTCAGCAGACACCACCTCATCGCTCCAGGGCACCTCACCCAGCCGCGCCAACCCGTGGCGCTCGCAGAACTCGGCGACACCCTGCGCCTCCGCCGCCGAACGGACCTTGTTCACCACCACCGCCACCGTCCCGATCGGCAATTCGGCGGCCAGCGCGCTGAGGCGGCGGACGGCCTCGAGCGAGCGGAAGTACGGCTCGGTGACGAGCAGCAGCACGTCGGCGTGCCGGGCGGTTCCCCGGCTCAGGTGCTCAGGCGACGCTTCCAAATCCACCACCGCCGTCATGTCCGGGGCTCGGCCGAGATCAGAGAGCAACGCACTCACCGTTGCGTGGGCCGAGCACAGGCACCCTTCGTCGGCATGACCGGGCGCGCCCATGCACACCAGCCGTACCCCATCAGGTCCCACAGCCCCGTGTGACCTCAGCACCTCCTCGACAGGAGCCGTCAACGCCGAACCGTGCAACCGCCGCGAGACCAGCGACGCCGGCAGGAATCCAGCTGTTGTGAGCAGACCGGGTTCGATGCCGAGCGCTGAGCCGAGGTTGGGGTTGGAGTCCGCGTCGATCGCGACGACCTGCGCGCCGTCACGGGCCTGCAGCCGTGCCAGGGTCGCGGCGATGGTCGTCTTTCCGGCGCCGCCCTTGCCCGCTAGCGCAATTCTCATGCTGACCTCTCCGTCCGATGTGCTCGCCAAACGCCCGGTAGCGATCGAGCAGGGTGCTGACCACGCGCTGCACCTCGCGCAGCGCCTCCGCCGACGCCTCGAGTGCGTCACATCCGGACACGGTGAGCAGGTATGTCCGCCGCGCGGGACCCGACTGGGACCGTTCCCAACACGAGCTCAGCAGCCCCTCCCGCTCCATCGACCGCAACGTGCGGTACAGGCCGCCTGGCTCGGCGCCGCGGATTCCGAGCCGACGCACCTGCTCCAGGAGCTCGTAGCCGTGGGACGGTCCCTCCCCCAGCAGCAGGAGGAGGCACGGACGCAGGTAGGACCGGGGCAGGCTCCCGGCAGCGTCCTCGTCGCTAGGCAGGATTCCCTGCAGGGCGCGATGATCCAGGGACCTGTCGGTCCTGCTCCGTGGTACCGCCAATAGGTCACCCACTAGGTGTCGCACTACTAGATGTCACACTACAGTGACATGCTTGCGGGTAACGGAGCGCCGGAACCAGGGGCCGTTGCCCATCTGTTGCCTACCGAGGGTGAGGAGTCTCCGATGAAGCTAGGTGTCGTGGGGAAGGGCGGTGTCGGCAAGACAACCATCTCCGCACTGCTGGCACGGGCGTATGCGCAGCGCGGCCGGCGGGTCGTTGCCATCGACACGGACTCCAACCCGAACCTCGGGGTCTCACTCGGACTGACCCTTGCGGCGACTGAGGCCGTTCCCGTCCTGCCGCGGTCGCTGCTTGTCGGCACAGGCGGGGACGTGACCGCCGACGAGCTGATCGCCAGGTACGGGAGGGTGACGCCGGAGGACGTCACCCTGCTCTCAGCGATCCGGGTAACGCAGGCTGGCGCCGGATGTACCTGCTCGGGACACGCCACCGTACGAAGCCTGCTCGGCGAGGTGCTGGCCGATCAGGCCGAGGTCACGCTGGTCGACATGGAAGCCGGGCTGGAGCATCTGAGCCGCTCCGGCGGAACCCTGGCCCACGCCGATGTGTTGCTCGTGGTGATGGAACCCAGCCGCAAGTCCGTGATCACCGCGGCGCGCACGCTCCTGCTGGCCGAGGAGCTGGGGATCCCACGCACCTTCGGACTCGGCAACAAGGCGCATCTACCGGAGGACGCGGATTTCTTCGCCGCCGTCTGCACCGAGCACGGCGTCCCATTGATTGGCGTCGTCCCCTATGACGGCGGCGTCGTGGATGCCGACCGCGCCGGGACGGGGCCTGGATCGGGTGTCGGGGAAACCGCGCGCGAGGAGCTGGACCGCGTGATCTCGGTCCTCGAGGAGATGGCCACAGCGCGGGCCTGATGGCCCATCCGGGTCCAGCTCCCCGTGGGTCCGGCGTCCCCCAGCTGGGAGATCGTGCTCGTGCGGCTGTCCAACAGGTCACGCAGACCGTCCCCGGCCAGGTTGAACGCCAGCACCATGACGGCAATCGCGAGCCCGGGGTAGGCGAGGAGCTGGGGCGCCCGGTCGAGGTAGTCCTTTCCCTCGGCCAGCATCGAACCCCACTCCGGGGTGGGCGGCGAGATGCCGAGGCCGAGAAACGACAGGCCGGAGACCGCCAGCAGGACACGGCCCATGTCCAGCGTACTGAGCACCGTCACCGTGCCCAGCAGGTTGGGGGTGATGTGCCCCAGCGCGATCCGCCGGCGCGACGCACCCATCGCTATCGACGCCTCGACGAACAGCCGTTCGCGTAGCGACAGGGTCAAGCCCCGCACGATCCGGGCGTACTGCGGCCACCCCACGAAGATGATCGTCAGCACCAGGTTGCGCAGTCCCTGGCCGAGAACGCCGACCACGACCAGGGCTAGGACCAGTGTGGGCAGGGCCATCAGAATGTCGGCGACGCGCATCACGACCGTGTCGACGATCCGCCCGGCCAGGCCCGCGAGGAGTCCCAGGACCAGCCCAAGCACCGTGATGCCCGCAGTCGCCACCACCGCGATCCCCAGTGAGAGCCGCGCTCCGTGCAGCAGTCTCGAGAGCTCGTCGCGTCCGAGGTTGTCGGTACCGAGCGGATGGCGCAGACCAGGGCCGGCGAAGCGGTCGAGAAAGTCGGTGCGTGCGGGGTCGAACGGGGTGAGCATCGGCGCAGCCGCGGCCGCCGCCAGTGCGACCACGATGATCACTACTCCGGTCAGGGTCGGCCAGTCGCGGAGCAGGCGACGCAGCACGCGGCGCCGACCGGATCGCGGCGCCGATGCCGCACGGCCGGTCATACCGCCTCCCGTACCCGCGGATCGAGCACCATGTACAGCGCATCGACCAGGAGGTTGACTGTCACGTAGCACACTCCGGCGAGCAGCACGGTGCCTAGCACGAGCGGGTAGTCCCGCTGCCCGACGGCCTCGTAGGCCAGCTGGCCCACTCCTGGCCACGCGAAGATCACTTCGATGATGAGAGCACCCTCGAGCAGGCCGGCGAGCACGCCACCCAGCACCGTCAGCACGGGGATCGCGGCCGGCCGGAGCCCGTGACACAGCACCACCCTCGTCCGATCCAGGCCCTTCGCGACCGCCGTGCGGATGTAGTCCTCACCGAGGACGTCGAGCAGGCTGGAGCGGACCAGCCGGGAGACGATGGCGGTGGGCCCGAGCGCCAGGGCCACTGCTGGCAGTACCAGGCTCCCAGGGCCGGTACGGCCGGCCACCGGCAGCACTCCCAACTGGACGGCGAACACGATGATCAGCAGGTAGGCGAGGAAGAAGCCGGGGACGGAGGCGCCCACGAGGGCCGCCAGTCGCAGGACACCGTCGATCCAATGTCGGTGCTGGGTGGCTGCGAGCACGCCGAGGGGGACCGACAGCACGACGACCAGCACGAACGCGGCGCACGCAAGCTGCACGGTCGACGGCAGCCGCTGCAGGATCTCCGCTGTCACCGACGTCCCCCTCGAAAACGATCGGCCGAGATCACCCTGCAGCGCCCCGCCCAGCCAGCGGGCGTACTGCACGAGGAACGGCCGCTCGAGACCGAGCTCGTGACGGGCCGCAGCCACCTCGTGCGGAGCCGGCTCCCCGCCGGGCGAGGTGCGCCGCGCGAGCTCGACTGCGGGATCGCCAGGAGCGGCCGAGATCAGCGTGAAGATCAGGAACGACAGGCCGACCAGCGTGGGCACCGCGAGCGCGGCGCGACGCGCCAGACCACCCCACGCCGTCATGAATGCTTGGCGAGGCCAGTCCAGAGCTGGCTGGTCTGGGACGGGTGCGGGCCGGCGAACTCGACGTCCCGGGTCATCGCGTAGATGCGATACATCCCGGCCAGCGGGACGACGATGTACTCCTCATTGGCCAGGATCCGCATCATCTCCGCAGCCGCCTGCTGCACTCCGTCGCTACCCTCGGCTGCTAGGGCCTGCTCGGCCACGTCGTCGAACCGCGCGCCCGGGGCATAGTCCGCGGAGATCGGGGCTGGAGAGTAGAACCGCAGCACAGGCAGGAAGGCCGGATTGCCATCGTTCTGGTTGGGCACCTCGAGGTTGAGGTCGTAGTTCCCGGACTCGCGAAGCCGGGTGAATGCGGCGTTGTCCGGCGCCTTGCTGACCTCGACGTCGATGCCAACGTTGCGCAGCTGTGACTGCAGGAACCCGAAGGAGGTATCGGACACTTCGGCCCAGCCGATCAGTCGCAGCGACAGGTCACGACCGTCCTTGACCCGAATGCCGCCAGGGCCCTCCCGCCACCCGGCGGCATCGAGGACCCGCCGCGCTCGATCGGGATCGAACGGCACGGGTGCGACACGGTCGGCGTACGGCCCCAGCACGGACTTCGGCCCCATCCAGCGCCCCGGCGCGGCGTTTCCGGCGAAAGCCACCTCCACGTAGCTGCGGCGGTCGATGGCGAGTGAGACCGCCTCTCGGACGGCCGGGTCCGACCCGAGGGGCTGCTGATCCTTCCCGTGGATCTTGATATAGATGAGCTGGGCACGGCCGGGTTCGGACCGTACGACGCGGAAGCGCGATCCGGTCTCGAGGGAGGGAACCGACTCCGGGTTGGGGTCGAGGACGACGTCCACGTTGCCCGCCTGGAGCGCCTGCAACCGGGTCTGCGAGTCGGGCAGGAACCTGAACTCCAGGCGTTTTGCGTTCGGCTTGGTGCCCCAGTAGCCCTCGAACCGGTCCAGCTCGACACTCTCGTTGGGCCGGTAGGAGGCGACCCTGAACGGTCCGGTGCCGACCGGAGGCGTCGAATCGAAGTGCTTGCCCTCCGGCACGATCGCCCCCTCCGGGTGGACGATCTGCTGCGGCAGCCGCAGGTTAGGCACCTCCGGGGTGAAGTCGACCGTGTACTCGTCCACCTTGCGCACAGAGTCGGGGCCGAGGGTATCGGTGACGGTAGCCAGGGTCTGGCCCTCCTGTTGCCGAACGGCCCAGGTCCACAGGACGTCGTCGGCGGTGAGCTGCGAACCGTCGTGGAACGTCACCCCGCGCCGCAGGTTGAAGCGCCAGGTCTTGCCGTCGACGAGCTCCCATCGGGTCGCGAGTCCCGGCTGCAAGGAGTAGTCGGGAGCGAGCCGGATGAGCGGTTCGTAGACGTTGACGTTGAGGGGGTAGGCGAAGGTCGTCGACTCCGCGTCCGTGCCCTGACGGGGCCACTCGTCATCGCTCGCGGCGATGCGGATGGTGGCGTTCGGATCAATCGGATCACCGCCTTTGCCGTCGCCGGCTGCTCCGCTACAGCCCGCCGCGGCGAGGGCCAGGACGACAACGCTGAGGAGAAGGTGTCGCATGTGGTTCCCTTCGCCGTACCGCAGCAGGCCCTCCATCCGACGGGCTGTGGGAGACGATAAGACTGGAAGATCAGATCTAATAGTGCTCACGACACCTATATGCGGAATGTCACTACCGGCCATGATCGTCGTGGCCGCCGAGATGGCATCGCTCCCGGTGGCCATGGTCGGCGACGGCATCCCGCTGGCCGCCACCGACCTCGTCTACCCCGTGGGCTTGACCTTGGAGTCAGCCCAAAGGTTAGTGTTCGTTGGGTGGCCAAGCTGACCGTCTCCAAGCTCGCCCGTCGGGTAGGTGCAAGTCCAGACACCGTCCGTTACTACGAACGACTCGGGCTGCTGCGGCAAGCCGAGCGAACACCCGCCGGCTACCGCGAGTTCGGCGAGGACGACATCGTGCGGATGCGGTTCATCCAGGCCACGCAGCGGCTCGGACTCGGACTGGCCGAGATCCGCGAGCTGCTGGACATCACCGAACACGGGCTGTGCCCCTGCGGCCACGCTCGCAGCTTGCTCGAGACCAAGCTCGCCGAGATCGAGGCACAGCTCGAGACCCTGGCGGCAATGCAGGACACGATCCGCGGCCTGCTCGACACCGAAGCCGAAACCGGCCGCTGTTTTTCTTGCCCGCCGCAGCTATTGCAGATCACACCACCTTGGAACGGAGACCAACATGGCTGAGACTACGACGTGCTCATGCGGATGCGCAGCACTGCAGACCGTGAGCGGCGAAGCGGCGTGTAGCTGCGGCTGCAAGTGCTGCGCTACTTCGATGAGCCCCGCGGAGGAGATCGCCGAGTTGCACCGCCTCCGCGACTCCGTCCAGGAGCGGCTGGCTGAGCTGGGCGCCGGGTAGACCCCTCACTACTGGGCGCAGTGCACCTGCACCGGCGGCGGGTCCCGGTGCCGGTTGTGCGAGGTGGGGCAAACCAGGTGGATTAGCTCTTCCAGCTGGCCGAAACGAGCAGGTCCTCGGCAACCCTGGAGACCGCACGGACGGCAGGTGCCTCGGGTGCGCTGTCGAGCGGTGCCACCCCGTGGCGGTCCGCCTCGACGATTGCCGGGTCGTGCGGCACGGGCACGACCTCGGCGCCGGGGAGTCGGCTGCCAATGGCGTCCAGGTCAGCCTGGTCACGGACCCGGTTTGCGATCACGATGAGGCGGCCGAGCGACTTCTCGCGCACCAGCTCAGCAGCCCGCGCGCCCACTTCGAGGGACTTCGCGGTGGGCTCGACCACCAGCAGCACCACGTCGACCTGCTCATCGGCGAGACGGGTGAGGGTGCCGATGCCGGCCTCGAGGTCGGCGATCACGGTGACGTCGTTGAAGTTGACCGAGCTGAGCAACTGCTCAGGCGAGAGACCGCATCAAGGGCAGCCGGGCTCCGGGTTCTGGATGGCCGTGACCACGGCGAGCCGCACGCCGTCGGGAGCGTCCGTGCCAAACCGATCGAGCAGTTCGTCCCATCCGGGCGCGTGCTCCTGTTCCCCGTCATCGAGGGCCTGCCGCATGGCGATCAGCCGCTCGGTTTCCACTTCACCCAGACCCAACGAGATCCCGAGGTTGGGATTCGAGTCGCAGTCCAGCGCGACGACCGATGCCCCGCTGCGGGCCAATGCGCGGGCGATGAGGGCGGCCGTCGTGGTCTTGCCGGAGCCACCCTTGCCGACCACTGCGAGCTTCATCCATACCTCCGCGTGTCAGGTGCCGATATCGGCACTCATGAGGTCCATGGTGAGCCGGTGGGCCAGTGACGTTACCACCACGACCGCAGCCGAGTCAGGCGCCTCATCCAGCACGGACGCGCCACGCCGCTCGGCGTCGCCGATCGCCTCGTCCCACGGGACGGAGGCGAGGACCTCCAAGCCGGTACGTGAGCGCACCAGATCGGTATCGGCCGGGTCGCGCACCTTGTTGGCGACGGCGGCGAGGCGGCGTGGACGCGCGTCGCCGAGGGCCAGCCGCGCCAGCCTGCGGCCGGACAGCAGGCCCTTGGCGGTCGGCTCGACCACGACTAGCACCGTGTCGGCGTACCGTGCCCAGCCGAAGAACGGCTGGCGAGTTCCCCCGGGCAGGTCACCGACGACGGTCGGCGACTCCGGTGGCAGCTCGTCGAGGATCTGGCGGAACGCGAACTGGGAACGCACGAACGGCGCGACGTGCCCACGGAGCTTGCCGAACTGCAGGAACCGCACCCCGTCGGGCGCGTCAACAGCGTACCGTTCGACCGCTTCGACGGCGGACAGACCCGCCCGGAGCCGGTAGCGGGGGCCCGGGTCGCCCTCGGGCCGTTCCTCGACCGCGTCGTCGGGGATCGGCGCATCGACAACGCCGAGGCCCAGGGACAGTGACAGCCCCGGCATCGGGTCGGAGTCCACGGCCAGCACCGGCCGCCCCTGGCGGGCGAGGACCCGTGCCAGAGTGCCAGCGATGGCAGACTTGCCAGCGCCGCCCTTGCCGACCAACGCCACCCTCACGGCTGCCACCCGGTTGCTCGCAGTGCTGGAAAGAGGTGACACTAGCAACTCGTGGCGATGGCGGTACCAGGCCTTCGCCGTGATGATGGCCAAGGCGGTGCGCCATGACGGAGGACCCTCGCGACCCGCACGGTCCACTGCTCGCCGTCACCACCCGGTCCCGGCTGCGCAGTGTCCGCTTCTTCCCAGCCATGCTGGTCGGGACGCTGCACATCCGCCGCCAGTTGGCCCGCACCGACGGCGTGGTGCGCTGGGCGAGCCTCATCGCGGGCCCGACGGAGTTCTGGACGATCACGGTGTGGCGCAGCCGCCACGCGATGCAGGAGTTCACCCGCTCCGACGAGCACGGGAAGATCATGTGGCGCTTCTCCCGATGGTTGCACTCGCTGTGGCTGATGCGGTGGCGCCCGGGGCCGTACGAACTGGGATCATGGGCAGGTCTGAGCCTGGCGCCGCCGCACGACTCCGCCGCGTCGCGCCCACCCACCCCCGAGTGGCCGGCACTCCCGGGCGCATTGGAGAACCTCCCGGAGCTGCAGTCGGCCATCGGTGCGGACGGAGTGGCGAGCTACGACAGCTCGTCTCGGGTCCGCCGGGATCGACGCCGGGTGGAAGGCGCGGCGGGTGTGGTGATCCGCATCCACGCGCCGCGTCGACGCTTCCCCACCGCCTTGCTGGAGCTGGTACGCCTGCGTCGCTCGGTGGGCCGGGAGCCCAGCCTGCTGCGCAGCGTCGTCGGGGTCGGAAAGCCAGGCGAGGTGTACTTCCTCAGCGTCTTCAGGGCGCACCCGGACGCGACCCGGTTCCTCGAAGGGTCCCGGGTCGGCGCAGCGTCGCAGCGCTGGGGTGACGGCTTCTGGGCGGGCGCCTGGCTGCCGGAGAACGAGTTCGGACACTGGGACGGTCTGCGGATCCGTCGAGCGCTGCGCCGTCCCGACCAGCCGGCAGCATGAGAAGGGCCACGGCCATCGAGGTCGCTCCGCCCATCGCGCCGGGCTCCCCTCAGTGCGCCACCTGAGGCTTGAGCACACCGTTATCTCAGACCCGCCGCGCGCGGAGCATCGACTCCTGGACATCCTCACTTGCTGCGGGTGGGAGATCCTTGGCGCCGCCGATCGGCACGGCCAGCAGCTCGGCCGCCGCGGCTTCCTCAAGAACGACGAGGAGCTTCGCTGCGGCCACCGGTGACGGTCCACCGACCAGCACTCCGTGGTTGGCCAGCAGCACGGCCCGGCTGCCGGAATGGCACTCGAGTGCCTCACCGATTCCTCGCGTGGAGCCCTCGGAGCCCCGCGGCGCCCAGGGCACGACCGGGACGGCCTCGATCTGGCCGTGCCGCAGCAGTGCCTCGTAGCGGCAGGGCAGTTCTCGATGGGCCAGCGCGAAGGCAGTGAGGTGTGGCGAGTGGGTGTGGACCACTGCCGCCAGGTCGCTGCGCGCCGCATATACCGCGATGTGCATGCCAATGATCTCGCTCGTGGAGGTGCTCACCCGTCCGTCCTCGACCCGGCCATCCCTACCCACCACTGCCAGCGTCTCGGGCGCCAGGTCGGTCACCAGCCCGGTAGAGGTGAGCAGCATCCGCTCGGCGTCCAGGCTCGCGCTGGCGTTGATGTGGCCGGTATGCGACATCACTCCCGCACGGACCAGGAACTCGGCGGCCTGGATCAACGCCCGCCGCTGCTTCGCGTGCCTGTGCTGCTGAGCCATCCACTCCTCCGGAGATCGTCGGCCGCGTCACAGGAGAAGGTAGCGCTCGCGCCGGTCAACCGGCATCCAAGCGGTAAGTGATTCATGCAGCTACTTGTCGAAACTCATCTAGCGCTACCGTGGCGATCAGTAGACCCAACGTGAGCTTCTGTCGCTGGAGGTCCCCATGCGTGTCAGCGTGAGTGCGCCAGGTGAGACGGTTCCGCGGTCCACGATCGCCTGCGAGCCTCGTCCGGCCAGCGCCGCCTCGCGGGCGCCGGCTCGCCCCCAGCGCGCCTCGGTGATCCACTACCGCGATCCGGTCGAGGGCTTCGACGGGTACCTGGCCTTCGATGGTCCCAGCAACCCACTGGCCGCCGGAGGATTCCGGGTGCAGCGAGGCCTGACCGCGGACATTGTGGTCCGGCTGGCCGAGGCGATGGCGCTCAAGCAGCGGCTGCTGGGGCTTGCGGTCGACGGCGCCAAGTGTGGCCTCGACCTGGACCCGCGGGCTCCCGGCAAGCGGGATGCCATGCGGCGCTTCATCAGGTTCCTGCGGCCCTACCTGTTCGACCGCTACTCCATGGGCCCGGACATGGGCACCGGCTGGGACGAGATCGAGGACATTGCTCGCCGCGAGGGAATTCCGTCGGTCAAGATCGCGGTCGCCAAGGCGCAGGGCCTGTCCGAGCCGGAGTTCCTGCGCCGCGTCGCTCTGCTTGACGTCGTGCTGGGCGGCGCGACGCTGGGGCGGCGCCGAGCCGGTCACGGCCTGGCGCATGCCGCACTCGCCGCCAACGAGCATCTCGCAGGCCGCATCGACGCCTGGACCCGAGTGGGCATTCAGGGATTCGGCACTCTGGGCCGGGCAGCTGCCCTCGGCGTTGCGGAGGCCGGTGTGCCGGTCACCGCGATCGTCGACGTGCACGGTGGCCTGCGCTCCGGCGACGGCCTTCCCGTCGAGGCGCTGGTCCGTCTCCCGGTGGACAGGTCGGTCCCGCAACTCGCGTCGACCCCAGCCGCAGTCGTGCCGCCGGAGGCGCTCTTCGACGCCCCGGTGGACCTGCTGATCCTGGCCGCCTGTGAGGACGGGATGAACGTCCAGCAGGCCAGCGCGCTGCCGACGTCGGTACGAGCCGTAGTTGTCGGCGCCAACCTCGGCCTATCGGCGGACGTCGAAGACCTGCTGCACCGGCGCGGCATCGTAGTTGTTCCCGACTTCGTCGGCGGCTGCGGCGGCTCGGCCTCGATGGACGCGCTGTTCGGGCCGGTCTCGTGCCCGACAGCGGCACAGGTGTTGGACCGGACCGGTGCGTCGATGCGTAGCCTCGTGCACCGGCTGCTGGACCTTTCGGCTCGGTCCGGTGGCACACCCAGAGACATGAGCGCAACGTTGTGCCGACAGTACCACGGTGAGCCGGCTACTCGGCCGTACGGAGGTTCGTCCGCGTGAGCACCGACACCGCTGTCGCCAGCGACTGCCTGCACGAGCGGGCGCAGATCGGCGACTCGCGCTTCCACGGCCACAACTACGCCACCCCGGACAGCCGGCGGATCTACTGTGACGTCTGCAGGCTGCAGCGATGGCTCGACGTCGAGGCAGCCCTCGCGCTAAGCGCGGCCGAGGTCGGCCTCATCCCCTCAGCGGCCGCCGAGGAGATCGCCAGGTGCGCGAACGTCGATGCGCTCGACCTCGACGAGGTCCGAGCAGAGATCCAACGCAGCGGTCACTCGTTGGTGCCCTTGCTGCATGCGCTCGAGAACGCCTGCGCGGACGGCGCCGGGGAGTTCGTGCACTACGGGGCGACGACGCAGGACATCTCCGATACCGCACAGGCGCTGGAGATGCGCGACGCGCTGGACGTCGTCGACCATGGCCTGGCCGCAGTCCTGCAGAGACTCGAGGAGCTCGCGGTCAGCCACCGGGACAGCCTGATGATCGGCCGTACCCATGCCAGGGCGGCACTGCCGATGACCTTCGGGCTCAAGGTCGCGGGCTGGATCGACGAGCTGCTGCGTCAGGCCGACCGGCTGGACGACCTGCGGGCCCGGGCGCTGGTAGCCGAGCTGTTCGGCGGGGTGGGGACGATGGCGAGCTTCGCCGGCCTCGGTCCGCAGCTGCTGCGCCGCTTCGCCGCCAGGTTATCGCTCGACGTGCCGGCCGTGAGCTGGCACGTGTCCCGGGACCGGGTCGCCGAGTTCGTGATTGATCTCGCGATGCTGTCGGGCACACTGGCGCGCATTGCTGACGAGATCCGGACCTTGGGGCGTCCAGAGTTCGGCGAGCTCGAGGAGGGCTGGCGCCCGGGCCGAGTCGGCAGCAGCACGATGCCGCACAAGCGCAACCCTGAGCAGTGCGAGCAGGTGGTGGCGCTCGCAAGACTGGCCAGGGCAAGCGCCGACATCGCCCTCGAGGCGATGGTGGGCGAGCACGAGCGGGACTCGCGGGGGCTGCGTCTGGAGTGGGTAGCGGTCGCCGACGTCTCCCACCACGCGCTGGCCGCGTTGGCTATCACAAGGCACGTGCTGGCCGAGCTGAGGGTGCACGAGGCGACGATGGCCGAGCAGGCGCAAGCCAGGCGAGACGAGATCTGCAGCGAGGCGCTGATGCTGAGCGTGGGCAAGCACATCGGTAAGCAGAGCGCGCACGAGGTCGTCTACCAGCTGAGCCAGCGGGCACACGACGACGGCGGTTCGCTGCAGGTCGTAGCTGGCGAGAGTTCCCAGGTCACGGCCGCGCTGTCTCGTGCAGAGCTGGACGCCGTCTTCGAACCCGATGGTCAGACGGGCGAAGCCGGCGCGCTCGTCGACCGCGTCGTCGCCAACCTCGAGCAGTGGAAGGCCAAGCGGGGCGGGTGCTATGCGGACGCTTGACCAGGTCCGCGAGATCGTCGTCCCTGCCGTCTGGTACGCGCAGCTGGTCCAGCACGCTCGCCGCAAGCTCGCCGGCGAGTATCTGCCGGACGAGGAGGCCGCGCCCAAGGCATACGGACTGCTCGGCGGTCGCTTTCAGGCACAGCGGATGGTGGTGACGCTGGTCTTCCCGTTGCGCCGCAACCTGCGGCACGCCGCTGCGTACAAGTCCCACGTCGACCAGCTGATGGACGAGGTCGCCGTACCGTCCGAGACGCCAACCGACAAGCGCGGCTGGGTCAGCGACCCCACCGAGGTGCTGGCGGCCGAGCGCGAATGCGAGGCGCGTGACTCGGTCCTGTTCGGCAGCTACCACATGCATCGGGTGGCCTGGGACCACGACCCGAAGCGCGACTGCTGCACTGAGCTCGATACGCGGCTGGCCGAAGACAGCGGCCTTTGGGCGTTCATCCTGTCCATGGTCGATCCAGACCGCCCCGTGCTGCGAGCCTTCTTCGAGGGCCACAACGAGCGCGAGGCACCGGTCCGCATCGTCCTCGCGGACCATGCCGGCGAAAGTTACGCGCGGTGAGCCGGCCGACCACCCTTGATCAGCGCAGTGTGCTCACCGAAGAGCTGCTCGGGGCGTCCGGCCCAGCAGCGGAACCGCAGGGCTTGCGTCCGGCCCGCCGTTCCTGGCTCGCGCTACTACTGACCTACCTGCTCACCGTGTTCCTGCTGGTCACGCTGAACTTCTTCCTGCCCCGGCTGATGCCGGGCGACCCGATCTCGGCGCTCATCGATGGTTCGTCGCCCAGCTATGTGCAGGACGACGCGACCAGGGCCGCGCTGGAGGCTTACTACGGGCTGGACCGCCCGCTGTGGAACCAATACCTGTCCTACCTCGCCGACCTCGCGCACGGCGACCTCGGTACGTCGATTCGCTACCACGTGCCGGTGTCCCAGCTGATGGCCGAGCGACTGCCGTGGACCCTGCTGCTGCTGGGCACCGCGGCCGTGATCTCGATCTCGGTCGGCTGGGTCAGCGGCATCCACTCCGGCTGGCGCCGCAACCGGCCGGTGGACCGTAGCCTGCTGACGGTGTTCATGGGGCTGCGGAGCTTCCCGGACTTCTTCGTCGCCTCCCTGGCGCTGTTCGTCCTGGCCGTGTGGCTGGGCTGGTTCCCGATGGCCGGTGCGCAGACGCCGTTCACCGAATCGGTCGGGCTGGAGCGTGTCGGCGATGTCGCCCACCACCTGGTGCTACCGGCCAGCGTGCTGGCGCTGGGATTCGCCGGTAGTGAGTACCTGGTGATGCGGGCCAGCATGGTCAGCGAGCTGGGCGCCGACTACCTGCTGCTGGGCCGGACCAAGGGGCTGCGCGACCGCCGGCTGAAGTACCGCTACGCCGCACGCAACGCGCTGCTGCCGGTGGTCGCGCTGACCGCCGTGCACATCGGTTTCGCCGCGACCGGGAGCGTGCTGGTCGAGACGGTCTTCGCCTACCCGGGAGTCGGCCGGCTCACCTTCGACGCGATCGCCTACCGGGACTACCCCACCCTGCAAGGCTGCTTCCTGATGCTGACCATGGTCGTGGTCACCGCCAACTTCCTCGCCGACGCGCTGTCCCGCTGGCTGGACCCGAGGACGGCGCAATGAGCCGGACGGGCGCGCTGCGCGCACCGCTCGTGCTGGTGGGCGGCGGGCTGCTCGCCGCCTTGGCCCTGGCCGCCGTCCTCGCGCCGCTGCTCGCGCCGTACGACCCGCGCGCACTGTCCGGCGACGCGCTGCTCCCGCCGTCCGGCCGCCACCTGCTGGGTACCAACAACATCGGCCAGGACATCTTCTCCCAGATCGTGTGGGGTGCCCGAACCTCGCTCGGAGTGGCTCTGGGGTCGGCATCGCTGGCACTGATGGTCGGTGGGCCGTTAGGCACCGGCGCCGGGCTGGTCGGCGGCTGGCCCGAGGTGCTCGTCATGCGGGTGGTCGATGTCTTTCTCGCGGTGCCCCGGCTCCCGCTGCTGGTCCTCGTCGCGGCCCTGGCCGGTGCGAGCCTGAGCACCGTCATCCTCGTCATCGCCATAATGACCTGGCCGGTGACCGCCCGGCAGGCGCGCGCGCAGACCCGCAGCTTGCGGGAGCGGGGCTACCTCACCGCCGCCCGCGGCTTCGGCGGGGGAGTGCCCTACCTGCTGCGCCGGCACCTGCTGCCGGCGCTGGGGCCGATCCTGATCAGCAGTTTCATCGGGATCGCGGCAGCCGCCGTGCTGCAGCAGGCCGCGCTGGCCTTCCTGGGCCTGGCCGACCCCACCGGGATCAGCTGGGGGTTGATGCTGAACGAGGCGCTGGCCCAGCCCGGCCTGTACTTCAGCGCGCTGTGGACCTGGTGGGTGCTGCCCGCCGGCTTCGCGATCACGCTGGCCGTGCTCGGCTTCGCCTTCCTCGGGGTCGGGCTCGAACCGCTGATCAACCCGCGCTGGCAGCGGGCGGTGACGGTGTGAACCCGCTGCTCGAGGTCAGCGACCTCGCGGTGTGCTTCGGCGGCGACGTCGAGGCGCTACGAGGGGTGAGCTTCCAGCTCGACCGGGGCGAGTCGCTGGCGGTGGTCGGCGAGACCGGGTCGGGCAAGTCAACGCTCGCGCTGTGCCTGGCCGGGCTGGTCCAGCCGCCGGAGATGCGCGGCAGCGTCCGGGTGGCCGGCCAGGAGCTGCTGGGCGCCGACGCCGAGACGCTTCGCACACTGCGGTACCGCACGGTGGCGCTGGCCCTGCAGGGCGCACCATTCAACCCGGTCGTCTCGGTGGGCGAGCAGGTCGCCGAGCCGCTGCGCGAGCACCTCGGGCTCGACCGGAGCCGGGCGCGGGCGCGGGCGGAGGAGCTGGCCAGCGAGGTGCTGCTCGACCCCGCGTTGCTGGACCGCTTCCCGCACCAGCTCTCCGGCGGTGAGCGCCGCCGCGCGACCCTGGCCATGGTGCTGGCCCTCGACCCGGACCTGGTGGTGCTCGACGAGCCCACCGCCGGGCTCGACCCGGCCACCCGGCACGGGCTGGTCGAGCGGATCGCCGCACTGGCCGACGCCCGCGGCTTCGGGCTGGTGGTGATCTCGCATGACCTGCCCGACGCGGCCCGGCTGGCCACCCGGTGCCTGGTGCTCTACGCCGGGCAGGTCATGGAGCTGGGCGCGACCACCCCGGTCATCGCCGACGCCACCCACCCCTACACCTCGGCGCTGGTCGGGGCCTACCCGGTGTTGAGCACCACCAAGGACCTGCGCCCGATCCGCGGCCGGGCGCCCGATCCGCGCGCGGTGCCCCGGGGCTGTCCCTTCAACCCGCGCTGCACCCAGGCCGAGAACATCTGCCTCACCCCGCCTCCCTTCGTCGCGTCCCGGGGCCGCCAGGTGCTCTGCCACTTCGGCGGGCTGAAGACGCTGCTGTCCGCGACCGGGATCGAGAAGACGTTTCGCAGCCACCGCCGGGAGACCCGCGCACTGCGCCGGGTGTCGCTCCAGCTGCGCGAGGGCAAGTCGCTGGGCATCATCGGCCCATCGGGCAGCGGCAAGTCGACGCTGGCGCGCATCCTCGTCGGGCAGCTGGCCCCGGACGCCGGCCAGGTGTTGCTGGAAGGCGCCCCAGTGTCCACCTCCTGGCGGCGATCGGCCCGGGAGCTGCGCCAGCGCATCCAGCTCGTCCAGCAGGACCCGTGGGACGCGCTGTCGCCGCGGCTCACCGTGGCCGAACTGGTCCGCGAGCCGCTCGACGTCGCCGCTATCGGAGACCGGCGGCAGCGGGACGCGGCGGTGGGCGAGGCGCTGGACAGCGTCGGTCTGGCCTCGTCCGGCGCCTTTCTGGACGCCCGCAGCCACGAGCTGTCCGGCGGCCAGCTGCAGCGGGTCTCGCTGGCCCGGGCCCTGGTGGTGCGGCCCAAGGTGCTCGTCGCCGACGAGCCCACCAGCATGCTCGACGCATCCGAGCAGGCTCGGCTGCTGGTCACGCTGCGGGAGCGTCAGGTGGAGATCGGTCTCGGCCTGGTGCTGGTCTCGCACGACGTGGCCGTCGTCCGCAAGGTCACCGACCGGATCGTGATCCTCGACGCGGGGCTGGTGGTCGAGGAGGGACCGTCCGACCGGGTCTCGACCAGCCCACGCAGCCTGACCGGACGCCGGCTGCTGGAGTTCGCCCCGGTGTTCCCGGCTGCCGAGGAACCCCGCGCCGAGGAACCCCGCGCCGAGGAACGCAGCGCGATCGACGACTCGCCGAGGAAGGCAGACCGTGATGGACACCATCCGCCCGACGCTGCGGCTGCCCGGCGCGGACTCCGGCTTCCCCTCGCCGTTCACCTACCGGCGCGGTCCAGGACACGTACAGATACCCGAGATCGCCGAGATGAGGGCCACCGGCCGCACGCACCGTGCAGTTCCGCCTGTCCGGCCCAGCCTACCATCGAATCGAAGGACGTGCTGGCGATGATGGGGTACGAGAAGCTGGAAGAGTCTCGCGAGGAATGCAGGGACCGCTTTGCCAGCGCCGACCCGTTCCCGCACCTGGTGATCGACGAGCTGTTTCATCCCGACTTCATCCGGGAGGCCGCCGGGCACTTTCCGGGCCCGACCGAGATGGTTGAGAAGCCCGACAGGAAGGGAGTGCTGGAGTTGTCGGACCGGCGGCTCCTCCCGCCCCTCTTGCGTCAGGTCTCGGACGAGCTGCTCAGCCAGCGCTTCGTCGCGTGGCTGTCGTTTGTCAGCGGGGTGGAAGATCTGTTCGCCGACCCGGAGGGCAACTGGGGGGCGCTACGCCAGTCGGGCGATGGCGTGGCGGGGAAGATCCACGTTGCCCCTGCGCAGCCCGCAAACAGGCCGTGGTACCGCCGACTCACCTTGATCCTGCACCTCACCGAGGGCCTGAACGCGGACAACGGAGGGTGCTTCCAGTTGTGGGACCGGGAAAAGCTCGCCCCCCGTGCCTCGATCACCCCACTCTTCAATCGGGCCGTGATCTTCCTCAACGTCCCCACCGCGTTTCACAGTGCAAGCAGGACTCGCCTCGGTCCGGGCGAGACGCGCAAGACCATGCAAAGCTTGTACTTCACCGAGGGAGCGCCCTAGTAAAGGATGCTAGCATGCCTCACGCATCTGACCGAACAGCTCGCTGAGAAAGGGAGACAGTGATGGTGACGATCAACCGCAGGGCATTCTTGGCCGGCGCGTACGGCGCGGCGGGTGCGGTCGCGCTGGCCGGCTGCGGCGAGGGCGGCGCCGGCAGCCAGGGCCAGCAGCAGCCGCAGGGGCGCACCACGCTGCGGCTGTCCGGTGGCGACCAGGGATTCCCTTCCCCGTTCGCCTACAGGCGCGGCGGCGGCTACATCCAGACGAGCTTCATCTACGATCCCCTGGTGTGGAAGAACGCCTCTGGGCAGTTCATCCCCTGGCTCGCCGAGAGCTACACGCGATCCCCCGACGGCCTGACCTACACCTTCCGGCTCCGGCCAAATGTCCGCTGGCAGGACGGCCGACCGGTCACGGCCGAGGACGTTGCGTTCACCTACGACTACTTCCGGTCCCAGACCATATCCCCGCAGGTCATCATCCAGCCACTACCAGAGTTCAGGGAGGTGCGGGCAACAGGTCCACGCACCATCGAATTCCACCTGGCCGCCCCGCTGGCGCCTTTCTTCGGTTTCGGCGGAGTGGGCTCGGTCCCGATCGTGCCCAGGCACATCTGGTCAACCATCTCGAACGCCGCCACGGAGACCGACCCCGCCGTCCTGGTCGGCTCTGGACCATACCGCCTGCAGTCGTACGCCCGGGGCGAGGGCTCCTATCTCTACGAGGCCAACGACCAGTTCTTCCTGCGACGGCCGTTCGTCAGGCGCCTGGAGTTCCGGCCGGTGGGCGACGACCTGAACGCCCTGCTAGCAGACACGATCGACGTGGCCGGCGGCTCCGGGCGCAAAGACGCGCTGGGGCCGTTCACGGACAATCCTGATTTCCAGACACTCGATGCGCCGCCCGGAAACTCTGGAAGTGGGCTGTTCTGGAACCTCGGCAAAGGTGGGGCCCTTGCCGACGTGCAGTTCCGGCGTGCCTGCGCGCGGGCTATCAACCGCGAGGACATGGTGCAGCGGCTTCTCGGGGGCAACGGCACCGCCGGCAACCCGGGCTGGATCCCGCCAGCCAACCCCTACCACGTCGACGTCGAACAGTACCCATTCGACCGGGCCGCCGCGGAGTCGCTCCTCGATGACGCCGGGTACCGGCGCGTTGGTGGCGAGCCGGTGCGGACGGGCCCGGACGGTAGGCCCCTTCGCTTCACGATGCTGGTGACGAGTCCGCCGTCCAAGGTCACGGACCTGGTCGTGGGCGCTCTGCGGGCCGTGGGGATAGAGGTCACGCCGGAGGCGCTCGACACGCCATCGTTCAACAGGCGGGTGATCGCCGGCGACTCGGAGATGTCCATCATCAGCTTCGGCGGTATGAACACCGACCACGCCCCCGACTACCTCCTCCAGGTGTACCCGTCCTACACCCGGACCACCCAGCACGCCCAGGGATATCAGAACCCTGAGGTCGATCGACTCTGCCTCGAGCAGCAGCACGAAGTCGACCGATCGAGGCGGATGGCGATCGTCGGCCAGATCCAGCAGCTCGTCGCCAACGACCTCCCGATTCTGCCGCTGGTGTACCCGAACAGCTTCACCGTCTTCAGGACGAGTGCCTTCAGGGACTGGTACTACACCGGCGGAGGTGTGGCCAGCACCGTCCCCAGTACTCAGAACAAGCTCGCGTTCGTCACGGGGAAGAAGGCGACCCCGGAGATCCGTCCACTCCCGCAAGCAGGCTAGCTGTTCGCGAGCCTTGCGGCCCGGAAGGAAGCGACCCGGCTTGGCGCTTCCTTCCGGCCGGCTGCAGCGGCGTTGGGCTGGCAGCATCAGCGAATGGACACCTGGTAGCGGCGCATCCACCCGTCGACCTCCAGCAGGTTCTTGGCGAGTGCTCGGACGCGTCCCCAGCCGACCGGCGCGAGTTGGTCGTCCTCGAGCGTGGCGGCGAGCCGTCGGCGGTCGATCAGCGCATCCAGCGGTGACGATCCATCCGCCATCCAGTCCTTGAGCCTGTTGCGCAGTGCCTCGTCGTAGGCCGGGTCCTGAGTAGCCGGGAAACCACTCTTGCGGCGATCCGCCACCTCGGCGGGGAGGAGATCGGCGACCGCTTGCCGCAGGATGCCCTTTTCCACGCCACCGGCAGCCCGCATCGACCAGGGAATGTTCCACACGTAGTCGAGCAGGCGGTGATCGCAGAACGGTACCCGGACCTCCAGCCCCACCGCCATGCTCATGCGGTCCTTCTTGTCGAGCATGAGCGGAAGATAGTTTCTCAAGGTGAGGTAGGAAAGCTCCCGGATCCGCCGATCGTTTCCTTGCTCGCCGTCGAGGTGCGGCACCTCGGCCAACGCTTCGGTGTAGCGGTCGGCGACGTACTCGTCGAGGCGGATGCGCTCCCGGGCGTCGTCGGTGAGAAGGTCGGCGATGTCGGGGATCGTGCTACGCCACGGAAAGTTCCGCATCGACGGATCCGGTGGGTTGAGAAACCACGGGTACCCGCCGAATACCTCGTCCGCACCTTCGCCCGACAGGGCAACCGTACAGTGCTTACGTACCTCGCGGCAGAGCAGGTACAGCGACGCATCCATGTCCCCGTGACCGGGCAGGTCGCGGGCCTGCAAGGTGCGCTGCTGCTGACCGAAGAGGTCCGGCGGGCGCAGCACGATATCGGTGTGCTCGGCTCCCAGGTGCTCGGCCATGAGCCGCACGAACGGCGCATCGAGGCTGGGGCGCTGGGCGGAGGAGCGAAAGTGGGCGTCGTTGTTCTCGAAGTCGACCGCGAACGTCACCGGCTTACCGCGGTTCTGCCGCGCCAGGTTGCCGGCGGCCAGCGCCGTGATGGCGCTCGAGTCGAGGCCACCCGACAACAGCGAGCCCAGCGGCACATCCGCGATCAGCTGTCGCTCGACGGTGTCCTCCAGCAGCGCCCGGACGGTATCCACCGTCGTCGGGAAGTCGTCGGAGTGGGAGTGGCTGGTGAGCTGGTAGTAGCAGAGCGGATGAAGCCCTTGCCGATCAATGCGCAGGGTGTAGCCGGGAAGGAGCTGCCGTAAATCCCGGAAGACGCCATGGCCCGGTGTTCGGCCTTTGTTCAGGCCGAAGAGTTCGGCCAAGCCCTCATCGTCGACCTCTGCTTTGAACAGCGGATTCGCGAGCAGCGCTTTGGGCTCGGATCCGAACAGCAGGCCGGTGCCATAGGAGAAGTAGTAGAGCGGCTTGATCCCCAGCCGGTCGCGGGCCAACAGGAGCTCTTGGCGGTCCTCGTCCCAGATGGCAAACGCGAACATGCCATTCAGCTGGCTGACGGATTCCGGCCCCCACTCGAGGTAGCTGCGCAGCACCACTTCCGTGTCCGAACTGGTCCGGAAACGGTGCCCGCGGGATTGCAGCTCCTCCCGAACTTCCCGGAAGTTGTAGACTTCGCCGCAGTAGCTCAGGACGACAGGTGAGCCACCCTTGTCCGCGCACATGGGCTGTACTCCGCCCTCGATGTCGATGACCGCGAGGCGCCGGTGGCCCAAGGCGGCTCTCGATGACAGCCACAGACCCTCGGCGTCGGGCCCGCGACACTGCATGGTGTCCGTCATCGCCCGGGCGACCCCGCGGTGTTGGGTGAGGTCACGCTCCCAGTCGACCCATCCGGCAATGCCGCACATGACGCGACCTCCTGTGGTGGATGAGACAGCTTGATCGGAGCACTTTTCAGGCGGAGTTTACAGCGTGGTCGAGGGATCTGACGGCCGAGATGGGCGGCACGGGCCGCCATCACCAGATGCCCGAGTCGGTCTGCGAGGCTGTGTCCGACACCGAGGGGCCCGGGACCTCGACGCCGGGGGGCGACCTGATCGGCCTGCTGCGTGACTCGGTCGGCCGGGTCCCTGCGCCGACGGGTGGCAGCTGATGGCCACCAAGATCGACCCTGGGAGCGGAACCTGCCACCCCCCTGAATGATCAAGGCTTGTCCGGTAAGTGCATGTTCACTTACCAGGACAGTAGATGCAAGAAACATCTATTGATTTCAGTCCAGCACAGCTGGAATGCTACCTGGCGAGCACCTTGACGAGGCACCGTAGCGAGGATAGTTAGCAGTCACAATCCAATGCGAACCGCACTCTACGGTGCCCGTCCCGATCTCCAGACGGTGGCCCACACTCATTCGCCCGGTCTCACCGCCTTCGCCTCGCCCCACCGACCGCTGCCGTGCCGCTACGAGGCGCTGCTTCGTAGCGACCAAGCAGAAGTGGTCCCTGTTGCCCATTGGGCACCGCGCCAGAATCCGATCAGTGACCGTGTCGCACAGTGTTTGCCAACAGACCGGGGGATCGAGAGGATGACAGGGTGGATCCGGTAGCACCGGAGCCAGAGAGCAACCGGTCGGTTGCGATCGACACCCGTTTTCGGCTCTTGTACCTGGGATCTTTTATATCCTATGCCGACCGTTTCGCCGTCCCACCGCTGCTGGTCTCAATTTCCCGGGACCTGGGGGAATCCCTGGGGGCGGTGAGTGCAGTGGCCTCGGCGTACTTCCTTTTCTACGGTCTCATGCAATTCGTCTACGGCGTGCTGTCGGACCGGGTCGGCCGGGTTCGGGTGATGCGCTGGGCCCTCCTGGGCATGGGCGTGGGCAACCTGGCGGCGGGGGCGGCGCCCGGGCTGGAGACGCTGGTTGTGGCAAAGGCAGTCGCCGGTGCCTTCGCCGGAGCCGTCCTTCCCACGTCTCTGGTCTACGTCGGCGACAAGGTGGCCTTCGCACGCAGGCAGCACGTGATCGCCAACGTGCTCGCGGCGGGGGCGGTGGGTACCGTCATCGCCAGCACCGGCGCCGGGGTCCTCGGGCACTTCGCCACCTGGCGCCTCGTCTTCGTGGTCATCGCAGTGTTTTCCCTCGGTCTGGCCGCGGTCCTGGGCCGGCTGCCGGAGTCACTGGGGGAGCACCGGGGTGCCGACCCTCTCACTCAAGTGCGACGGGTCGCCCGCCATCCCTGGGCGCTGTTCCTCGTCGCGCTGGCCGTGGTCGAGGGCTCCGTCATCCTCGGCTTCCTCACCTTCCTAGCGCCAGCCCTCGAGGCGGGCGGGCAGAGCGCGGCGGTGGCCGGCGCCGTGGTCGCCGCCTACGGCTTCGCCATCGTCGTCGCCATGCAGGTTCTCAAGCGTCTAATACGTCACACATCAATCTCCTCGCCCTGGTTCATCACCATCGGCGGAGTGCTGTTGTTCCTGGCCTATCTGATCGCAGCCGTGGACCAAGGAGTGGCGAACATCCTCGTGGCCAGCGTGCTCATCGGCATGGCATACGCCTTCCTCCACTCGACGCTGCAGACGTGGGCGACTGAGGTGGTCCCCGAGGCCCGGGCCACGGCCACGTCCCTATTCGTCACGGGGGTGTCCATCGGGGCCGCCGTCGGCACCGCCACCGTGAGGGGGTTGGCTGATGAGCAACGTTACGGCGTCCTATTCCTCATCGCCGCCGCCGTGACCGTGGCGGTAGTGATCGTCGCCGCCCCGGCGCGTGCGAAGTTCTCCGACTCGGCCCACTGAGCGCCCCGAAACCGAACCTGAGGGACGCGGCATAACCAGACCATCGACCGCAGGACGTTCCTGGCCGGCGGGTTGCGAGCGCTCCGACGGCGGCGCCCACCTACACCTTCCGGCTGCGCGACAGCGTACGCTGGCACGACGGCCGCCGCCGACCGCCCGGACGCGCTGCGGCCGATCGGGGTCGAGCTGCGCCCGCAGGTGCTCGACCGGCCGAGCTTCAAACAGCGGGCTCGGCCCAGCTCTCGCCGTCCGAGTCCAGGTACTACACCCCGGCGGGGTGGCCGGCGTCAGCCCCACCGTCGAGAACAAGCAGGCATTCGTCACCAGGCGCAAGACCGGCCTCAAGACCCGCTGAGACCGGCTGGGAACGTCAGACAGGAGGCAGCCATGACGATCGACGAGCAGACGATCGGCCGAACCGCGGAGTTCCACGGGCACATGTGCCCCGGACTGGCCATCGGCATCCGGGCCGCCGAGATCGCGCTGGCCGAAATCGGCCCGCACGCGGGCGACGAGGAGGTGGTGGCAATCGTGGAGACCGACATGTGCGGGGTGGACGCCGTGCAGTACCTCACCGGCTGCACCTTCGGCAAGGGCAACCTGATCCACCGCGACTATGGGAAGAACGTTTTCACCTTTCTGCGCCGCTCCGACGGGCGAGCGGTCCGGATCAGCATGCGCTCCGGCGGCTTCGGGCCGGACGACGCCGAGCGGGGCGAGCTGCGCGATCGGATGTCCGCCGACACGGCGACCACCGAGGACCGGGACCGCTTCTGGACACTGCAGCAGCAGCGCTCCGAGCTGCTGCTCAACCGGCCCGTGGAGGAACTCTACGACGTCCGCGAGGTCGACGTGGCGCTGCCGCCACGGGCCCGGGTACTCACCTCGGTGATCTGCGCGAGCTGCGGGGAGCCGACGATGGAGACCCGGGTCCGGCGGCTGGCGGGTGGGGAGCTGTGCCAACCGTGCTTCGACCAGCGGCTGGCAGGTCGCTGACCTGGCCGTTCAGGCAGGCCGCCCAGGCTGGTGTCCCGTCACGGCAGCAAAGTGCCGGCTCCGAGAGGGAGGACCACGCCCCCGGCGAGGCCGAGCGCCAGCGACACGGCACCGGCGGTATAGGCACCTAACGCCGACCAGCGCCAGCGCCCAACTGGCATGAGCGGGGTCCGGGTCGCAGGTTGGGCGAGGAAGGCCGGCACGATCCAGCGCAGGTAGTAGAAGAGGCTGGCGACGGTGTTGACGACGGCGAGCCAGGCGTAGCCGCCGTCGATCGCCGCGGCGAGCACCTCGAGCTTGCCCAGGAACACCGCGGTGGGCGGGGTCCCGACCAGGCCCAGCAGGCAGACGACGAGCACCACGGAAAGCCCGGGATGGCTCCGTGCGAGTCCGCGGTAGTCCTCCGGGCGGGCCGCATGCGGGAACTCGGCGACGACCGCGAAGGCCCCGAGGTTGGTCGCGGCATAGGCGGCCAGGTAGAGGAGCAGCCCGGGCAGCACCCGGCGAACGGCCACCGGCACGGGTACCGGCCGACCGCCCCACGACCAGGCGGCGGATGCGGTGACGAGGGCGAGCACCGCGGAGCGCACCAGCTCCCAGGCCACGGACGACGCCTCACCCGTCGCGCCCACGAGTTCCTTGATCGTCTCCGCCAGCGGCGGGAGGTCGAGCACGCCGAGCACGGCGGCGGCCGCTGCCAGGACCATCAGCGCCGTGGGGGCCGGGGCGGCCACCTCCCGGGTGCCGGTCTGCTCGACGTCCCAGCCGGTCTCGGCACTGGGCGGAGATGGACCCGGCGAGCTGGTAGGTGCCCGCGGCGACCATCGTCGCCGGATGCAGGAGTGCGGAGACCGGGCTGGGCCCCTCCATGGCGCGGGAGAGCCAGAAGTGCAGCGGCAGCTGCACGGACTGCCACCTCGGCATGTTCCCGGCCGCACGGTTCCGTCAGGTCCGGGTCGAGACTGGCGACGGTCAGCCGCGCGGTGGCGAGTTCCACGCCGGCCAGCAGACCGGGCAGCACCGCGAGCAGTGCGCCCGAGCGCCCGGCCGCACCGAGCGGACCGCGGGGCGGCTCGCTCCCACCCAGCAGCGGGCCCATCTCATCGACGCCCGGCGGCAACACCCATCTGGACCGTACGAAATCGGCGCTGGCCGCTTGGCGGACTGTGGCCGGTAACCGGTCGTTCGTACTGTTCTCCGTCGCGATGCTCGGCACCTACGTGCTGATGTACCAGGTCTACCTTGCGCTGCCGCTGGAGGTGCGCCGGATCACCGGCCCCGGCGTCGCCGGAACGATGGGGATCGCGGTGCTGTTCGCGGTGTCCGGGCTGCTGACCATCGCCGGCCAGGTCCGGATTACCGCGTGGTGCCGACACCACTGGGGCCGCGGCCGGTGCCTCACTACTGGGCTGGCGTTGATGGGCGCGGCCTGCCTCCCGGCGCTCGCCGTGCCGGTCCTCGCTGCCGAGGATGGCGGGATGCTGCGCACGGCGCTGGCAATCGCCCCGCTGGTGCTGGCTGCCGCGCTGCTCTCACTCGGCACGATCCTGCTGGGCAACCTGCTCACCGGCGCCGCCCTCGACCTGGCCCACGCCACCCAGTTCATCTCCGAACACTACAAGCAGCGCAACGTCGTCGAGCGCTGCATCAACAAAGCTCACCGGATTCCGCGCCGTAGCCACCCGCTACGACAACGCGAGTACGCCTACCAAGGGCACCATCGACGTCGCCTCGATCGGGATCTGGCTCCGGGGCCCCGACCCATGATCCACAGCACGCGCCCTAGGACCGCGGCCCGCGTCAGGCGCACCGTGACGTCGCTCACGGCTCGAGTTCGCGAACTCCCGGCGACGCAAAGGTAGACTAGCCTGTCTCTGATTATCGGGGGGGCGAGACAGGAATGAGTGTGACGCTACGTAGCAATAGCAGTACGCAGGGTTCCAATGGTCGTGACCGGATCCTGCTCGCCGCCTATGACCTCTTCCGCCGGTTCGGGACCCGTGCGGTCGGTATCGATGCCGTGGTGGCCGCGGCAGGGGTGGCGAAGATGACGCTGTACCGGCACTTCCCCACCAAGGACGACCTGATCCTCGCCACCCTGCGGCGTCGGGAGCAAGTGTGGACCGACGAGTGGCTGCAGGAGGAGGCGGCCCGCCGGGGCACGACCCCCGCCGAGCAGCTGCTCGCCATTTTCGAGATCTTCGACGAGTGGTTCGGCGACGGTGACTTCGACGGGTGCACGTTCATCAAGACGCTGCTCGAGTACGACGACGGCACGCACCCCGTCCGGCAGGCGAGCGTCGAGCACCTCGCACACATGCGCTCGTTCATCCGGGAGCTTGCCACCGTGCACGGCGTCGATGATCCCGACTCGTTCTCGCGGCAGTGGCACATCCTCATGAAGGGCTCGATCATCGCGGCCCTCGAGGGGGACCGGCACGCGGCTCGGCGCGCCCGGGAGCTCGGCGCGCTGCTGCTCGCCGGGAGCCCCGTCGCCGCCTGACCCCCGGCGCGACCCCGGACCGCAGCCCGGCCGCGGGCTGGACCGCTGCCTGGCCGAACTATGACCGCGGAAGGACCGGCATGGCCTCGTCTCACCAGTTGGAGCCGCCGTCAGGCACGCGGGACTTCCTCGCCGCCGAGCTCCGGCATCGTGAGCGCGCGTTCGAGACGATCCGCGGCGTGTTCGAGCGCTACGGGTTCGGGCCGCTGCAGACTCCCGCGTTCGAGCGCATCGAGGTGCTGACCGGCAAGTACGGCGACGAGGGCGACAAGCTCGTCTTCAAGATCTTGCGGCGCGGTGAGCACGAGGCCAGCGGCGAGGCCGATCTCGCCCTGCGCTACGACCTCACGGTGCCGCTGGCGAGGGTGGTTGCCGCGTACGGCAGCCGGCTGCCCTCACCGTACAAGCGGTACGCGATTGCACCCGTCTGGCGGGCCGACCGGCCCGGCAAGGGACGGTTCCGTGAGTTCGTGCAGTGCGATCTCGACGTCGTGGGTTCCACCTCACCGCTGTCCGACGCCGAGACCGTCTGCGCCGTCGCCGATGCACTCGACGCGCTCGGACTCGATCAGTACCGGTTCCTGCTCAACTCCCGGCGCGCGCTCGCGGGCCTGCTGGACTCCTACGACATGCCCGAACACCTCGGCGGCCGTGTCCTCGTCACGCTCGACAAACTCGACAAGCTGACCGGCGCCGACGTCATCGCGGAACTGGAGCAGCGAGGACTCGACTCGGCGAGGGCGAAGTCTCTGGTCGAGGACCTCACCGCCGAGGATGCAGTGGCGAGGATGCGCGCCGCGCTCGCTGGCTCCGAGCAGGGGCGGCAGGGTGTTGCCGAGATCGACGAGGTCCTCGGGCTCGTTGCCGGCCGGATCGGCGAGAACCGCATCGCGTTCACGCCGCGACTGGTCAGGGGCCTCGACTACTACACGGGCGTCATCTGGGAGGTCGTCGCGCCTGGCATGCCCGGCTCCATCGCATCCGGCGGCCGCTACGACCGCCTCGTCGCATCGCTCGGGGGTCCGGACCTGCCCGCGTGCGGGGGATCGCTGGGAATCGAGCGGATTCTCGCGCTGCTGGCCGAGGACGGCCGAGCGGCTGACTCCCTGGATGTCGCCATCACCGTCATCGACGAGCCACGTCCAGAACTCCTCGAGATTGCCGGCGATCTCCGTGACGCGGGGTGGCGAACCGGCAGCTATCTGGGGGCCAGCCGCAAGCTCTCGAAGCAACTCAGATGGGCCGCGGACCAGGGTGCTCGCTACAGCGTGATCTACGGG
>JBOHGT010000529.1:0-1961 GCA_050700385.1 Pseudonocardiaceae bacterium
GCGCATACATCTGCTCCCACCGTATGCTTGTCTGCATGAGGACGACCCTGCAGCTCGACGACGAGCTCGTCGTGCAAGCGAAGATCAGTGCCGCTCGCAGCGGCCGGACGTTGAGCCAGGTGATCGAGGATGCGCTACGGCAAGCGCTCACCTCTCGCGCCGAGCCGACCCGTCAGCGGGCTTCGGTTCCCACCAGCCCGGGGCGTCCGCTGCCGGGCATCAACCTCGACGACAACGCCGGTCTGCTCGACCTCATGGACGGCAGCCGGTGATCCTCTGCGACGGCAACGTCCTGGTTTCCGCCCACAAGGAAGGCGCCGACCGCCACGACGAGTACCGAGCCTGGCTGCAGGACGCCATGAACGGCGACGAGGCGTTCGGCGTGTCCGACCTCGTGCTGAGCAGCGTGCTTCGAATCGTGACGCACCCGCGCGTCTTCGATCCGCCCAGTACTTGGGATCGGGCGAGGGAGTTCGCGGACGCCGTTCGGTCCGCGCCGAGCGCGGTGCCCGTCGCCCCGGGACGTCGCCACTGGCAGATCTTCACCGAGCTCGCGGGTAAGGCAGGCGTTCGCGGCAACCTCATGCCGGACGCCTATCTGGCCGCACTGGCGATCGAGTCCGGATCAGAGTGGATCACCGCAGATCGTGGCTTCGCGCGCTATCCGGGATTGCGTTTCCGGCACCCGCTCGAGCGTGCGTGACATCCTGGCCACCGATCACAGCGCACGCCACAGGTGCCTGACGACGCCGTGCCGAGCCGAGCCGAGCCGGCAAACACGGCGTGCGGAACCGGCGAACACGCGGTCAGGGGTGCAGGGTGTCTCCGTGGGCGGTGAACGCGGCGGATAGCGCGTCGCGCCAGGGGCGCAGCGCGGGCAGCCCGGCGGCGGTCCACGACGCGGTGTCCAGCACCGAGTTCGCCGGGCGGGGTGCCGGCCGCGGGAACTGCTCCGTGGTGCACGGGCGCACCCGCTCCGGGTCGGCGCCGAGCTCGGTGAACACCGCGCGTGCCAGCCCGTACCAGGTGGTCACGCCGCCGTTGGCACAGTGCAGCACGCCGGGAGGGACCCGGTCCGCGGCGAGCGCGAGCGCGACCAGGCCATCGGCCAGGTCTGCCGTCCAGGTGGGGCTGCCACGCTGGTCGTCGACCACGTCGACGGTCTCGCGCGAGCGCTCGAGGCGGATCATGGTGCGCACGAAGTTCGACCCGTGCGCCCCGTAGAGCCACGCGCTGCGCACGACGTGCACCGTGGCGCCGGAGGAGAGCACGGCACGCTCGCCGGCGAGCTTGCTACGCCCGTACACCGAACGGGGCGCGGTCTCGTCGTGCACCCGGTAGGGCGCCGGAGCGTCGCCCGCGAAGACGTAGTCGGTGGACACGTGCACCAGGTGCACGCCGTGCTCCGCGCAGGCCGCGCCCAGCCGCGCCGGGCCCCCGGCGTTGACCGCGTGCGCACGCTCGGGCTCGGACTCGGCGGCGTCCACCGCGGTGTAGGCGGCGGCGTTGACGAGCACCGGTCGCAGTCCCCCGCGCTGGGCCCGCTGCGCCAGCGTGGTGACCCCGGCGCGCACGCTCGTGTCGTCGGTGATGTCCAGCGTGGCGGAGTCCGGCACCATCGCATGTACGATCCCTGCCCGCGCCGCAGCCGCGGCGAGGTCGTGCCCGAGCTGGCCCCGCCCCCCGGCGACCAGCAGCGCGATGCTCAACCGACCGAACCTCCCAGCACGCTCTCCGTCACCCGAGTGGGGGCAGTCTGTCATCCCAGGGGCAACCCCCGGAGGGGCCCACGCGTCTGTCCTGATGGGAGCGGCCGCACGGCACGGTCATCACGCCCCGTTAACCTGGCGCGGGTTTTCGGCAGCCGTAGCGACACAGGAGGGCACACGTGGAGGACTGGCCACCGGGGCCGGACGGTCCTGCCCGGAGGCCGAGCCGTCCCACGCCCCGCGGTGGGCGCC
>JBOHGT010000530.1:0-19844 GCA_050700385.1 Pseudonocardiaceae bacterium
GGGCCACCGCCGCCACCGGCACACCGGTGGTGCTGCTGCACTGCTACCCCTACCACCGGGAGGCGGCGTGGCTGGCGCACGTGTTCGGCCACGTCCACCTCGACGTCGGCCTGGCCTCCACGTTCGCCGGCGCACGAGCCTCCGCGCTGCTCGCCGAACTGCTCGAGATCGCCCCGTTCGGCAAGGTGCTCTACTCCTCCGACGCCTTCGGGCTGGCCGAGCTCTACCACCTCGCCGCGCTGCGATTCCGGCGCGCGGTGCACCAGGTGCTCGACGGGTGGCAGCGCGACGGCGAGGCCGCCGAGCCCGACGTCCAGCGGATCGCCGCGATGATCGCCGGCGGCAACGCACGCCGGCTCTACCGGCTCAGCCGACGAGCCGAGTGAGCTGAGCCCGTCGGCGCCCGCGCCAACGCTCGCCTCGGCGAGGTCCACGCTGCCCTCGGCCACCAGCGCGAGGCCCGCGACGCCTGGCAACAGGCTCTCGACCTCTACCACGCCCAACACCGCACCACCGACGCTCACCGCATCCAGCAGCAGATGGTCGCCCTCGACAAGCCCTCCACCTGAGTTGATCTTTCCCCGTTTTGCCTCGGACGCCTCGCAGCTGCGCTGACTTCAAGCCGCCATCGAAGCAAGAAGAAGGCTCCCACCCTGCGCCCAGGCCTATGTTGATCTGGCCTGCCGCCACGGTGCGAGCAGTGAGGAGGTGGAGTTCGCACCGCCCAGGGCCGTCCTCGTCAGATGCCCGTCCTGGGTAGGCTGGCAACCCATCGGAAGCTGAGGCGACTGACCCCACCGAGAATGAGGATCATGACGGGCGCTGCGGGTAGGCCGCGGGTGCTCTCGGGCATCGCCGCGACGGGCACCCTTCATATCGGCAACTACATCGGTGCACTGAGCGTCTGGGCCAAGGAGCAGGACACCTACGACAACTACTTCATGATCGCCGACCTGCACGCACTCACCATTCCGGAGAACGTGCAGGCCGACGTCCTCCGCACCCGGATCCGCGAGATCGTCGCGCTCTACGTCGCCTGCGGGCTCGATCCCGATCGTTCGGCGATCTTCCGGCAGTCCGACGTGAGTGCGCACGCCACGTTGGGTTGGATCCTGGGCTGTGCCACGCCTGTGGGGTGGCTGGAGCGGATGACGCAGTACAAGTCGAAGTCCGAAAGTGTCAGCGCCAGCGCGGGCCTGTTCACCTACCCGGCGCTGCAGGCCGCGGACATCCTGCTCTACCAGGCCGAGTACGTGCCCGTCGGTGATGATCAGCGCCAGCATGTCGAGATCACCCGCGATATCGCGCAGCGCTTCCATCACCTTTTCGGCGCCGTGTTCACCCTGCCGCAGCCGCTGATTCGGGCCAGCGGGGCCCGCATCATGGGTCTCGACGACCCCTCGATCAAGATGTCGAAGAGCCTCGCTGGGCTCCGGGACGGGCACGCGGTCGGCCTGCTCGACTCACCGAAGAAGATCCAGCGAAGCGTCATACGCGCCGTCACCGACTCGGGCTCCCGCCTTGATCCCGAGCATATCTCGCCCGGCGTCGAGAATTTGCTGGTGCTCTTCGAGACCCTGACGGGCTTCAGCCGCGAGGCGACCCTGGCCAAGTTCACCGGCCAGGGCTACGGAACTCTCAAGCAGGAGGTGGCCGAGGTGGCCATCGAGAAGGTCACCGAGATACAAGAGCGTTACCAGTCGATCCGTGAGGACGACACTGCTCTGGACCGGATCCTCGCCAACGGAGCCGAGCGAGCCCAGCGCATCGCCAACGCGACGCTCGACACGGCGATGCGGGCCACCGGTCTGCGGTAGCGCCTACCGCCACGCGACCGAATCCGCATGCACCGGCCCACCGCGCAGCATCTCCCCGCTGGGACGTCGGGTGGTGCGGTCAGTGGCTGACGGTGGCGAGAAAGGTCCGCCAGACCGTGCTGGTGACGGCCAGCACGCCCCCCGTTGGGTCCTTGGAGTCACGCACCAGGACACCGGCTGCACAGGCGCGACCTCGATGCAGGCGACGTCCGTCTAGTACAACGACCATGCGGCCTTCCTGGTGCTGCTTCGCCACAGATCTACACCATTTGCAGCCCGAGTCTGACACTCTGCGATGACCATCCTGCCCCAGCGTGAAACAGCGACTGTGGTGCGCTACAAATTTTGTGACACTAGATCATCGGAGCTGGTAGCCATGATCACGGAGCCGGCGGCGAGCGATCTCGATCTCCTCCTCGGAGAACAGCGGCGTGAACCGTTCGTTCTCGCAGATGAACGCTTCGACGGTGAGGTCGAGCCGGCTCTCGAAATAGAGCGTCGTGAAGCCCTCCGATGTGTTCGCCGCGTGCAGCAGCGACCGTGCGGTGGCGAGACCACCGCGCTCCTGCACCGACTGGAGGAAACGGTTCGCGGGGTAGCTGGCCTCGGACTTGGCCCGCCGGTAGAGGTCGAGCATCGCCTCGTGGAACTCGCGTTCCAGCTGCGCGTGGTCAGCCTGCACCATCGTGGGCTCCTCGACCTCGAGATCCACGAGCGCGGTCAGCTCCGCCACGGTCGGCGGCTCGGGCTCAACCTGCTCGTCCTCGACGAGGACGTCGTCAGCCACCTCGCGCAGGATGCGCTTGCCCGTCACGCCCTCGATGCGGCGCAGCAGCTGCTCCTTGCGTGCCTGGTAGAAGGCGTCGAAGGCGTCGGCGCGCAGCAGGGTCGGATCGATGACATGGGTGGTCAGGTGCTGGTCGAGGACGCTCGGCTCCATCTGGTAGGTCCGCTCCAGGCGGGCGAGGTAGTCGCTCGGCGCGCGGCCGCCGACCTCGCGGTTGGTCTCCGCGGAGAGCGGAGTCTTGTTGACGATGCTGTCCATCGTGCCCCGGTCGATGCCATTGTCCTTGCACCAGCGCTGCGGGAAGACGTGGTGGATGTCCACGGATTCGTGGACATACTGCTGAATCGTGATCGGGGTTGCGGACTTGAAGTCCTGCGCACCGTCCCGCATGAGCAGCGCGTGCAGTCCCTTGTAGGCGGCGCTCTGGCGCGCTCGCATCGTGTCGAGTCGGTTGTCCTGGAAGGCGGCCTGGGCCACCGTCGTCGGCTCGGGCCCACCATCGACCCAGTCGATCACCTCGACGAGATCGTTGGCGAACCTGGATTCGATGGTGGAGCCGTACAGCTCACCGAAGACGCCACACCAGTACCACCGGACGAGCTTGTCGTGCACCGTGCCAGCCTTGGCCACCTTGCCCAGCCTGGCGAGCAGCGCCGCGAGCGGCACGAGTTGGGTGCGGTAGGGCACGTCGCGTCCGGAGAAGACGTACTGATTGAGCAGGAACCCGCCGGCAGCGAGGAAGCCCCGGGTGACCTCCGCTTCGTACCGCTGGTAGTCCCACAACGGAAGGCGGAGGATGTCCCGCCGCTTGCAGGTGACGGCGGGAGCTCGCTCGCCGTCACGGGTGGACACCGTGCCCTGCGCCCGCGCCTCCTCCCAGGCACGCCGACGGTCCTGGCTGGCGAGCAGGCAAATGGCTTGTAGGTAGTCGGTACTCTCGACACTCCCCAGCACGGGGTGTTGCTGCATCACATCCCGCTGCGCAGTCCAGCGGTCCCGCAGGTTGACGTTGTCGGCCGCGTAGGTCGCGGTCAGCAGCTCGAACACGTTGAGGGTGACCCCGCCGGTGTTGACCTTCTCGAACACCTGGCACACCGCGTCGCGCGGCGTCTCCTTCATCATGGTGATGACGGGGATGAGGTAGGCGTTGAAGCTACCGAGCAGGCGATCGAGCAGCCACTCCCACTGCTGCTGGCGCAGTACCTGCTCGTCTCCTGTGGCGGCGTTGAAGTAGCCGAGCTGCCACTTCATCAGACCGACCCCATCGAGCAGTAGCCGGGCGGGCAGCATCTCTGCAACCCACTCGCGTTCCCGCGTGCTCAGGTCGAGGGTGACGCCGTGTAGGTCTCGGTTCTTCCGGTCGGGCCCTACGGCGACGATTGCGTCCTCTCGGTCGACGGTGGGGTCGATCGCCTTCGGGATATGGAAGTAGTACCAGCGCTCGATCGGCTTCTTCCGGCTGTCCCGTGTCTGTACCGGACTGCTCGACTGCAGTGCCTGGTACAGCGTGGTGAGGCGCTGCTGCCCGTCCAGGATCAGCTGGCCGGGCGTGCCGTTGGCGTTCATCGCGCCCTGGACCGGGCGGGACGCGAAGCGGACGTCCTCGTTGCCGGCGTCCAGCAACATCAGAGTGCCGATCGGGTAGGACATCGACACGCTGGCGAGCAAACTCCGCACGCGCTCGTCGTCCCACACCCAGTCGCGCTGGAAGTCCGGGAGCTGGATCGCTCCACTGTCCACCCCGTCGAGGAGCTTCGTCAGCTGCTGCTCGCTGCTATGGAACGTCACTCCGCCGGCCTCTGCCTCAGCCAGGTGCTTGCTCGGCGCTCTCCGCGTACCACCCAGTTGACGGCGTAGCTGGAAGATCGCGTCGGCGTCACCGTCCCGGCACGGTGACATCGGCTCACCGAGCCACTCAGCAACGTGCAGGGACCGCAGCGCTGGCCAGTCATCGGCTGCCCGGCGGGTCTCGTACGCCGCAGCCTCGGTCCAGCGACCCCGACCATCGAGCGCAACCTCGAGAAGATCGAGCCGGTCGGCAGCGGCGAAATTCACGAGGGTGCAGGTATCTACCAGGACGGCGTGAGCCATGAGTCAGGGGACGAAAACCAAGTCGTCATCGAGATCCCCGGCGCAGCGTGGCAGCGGCAGAGCCGGTAGGAGGGTCTCGGGTGGAACGTCGAGCACTCGCGCGGCGACACGAGCGCTCACGCGCCCCTCCTCGAACGCCTCGATCACCTCACGGCTCAGCAGGCCGGGCCGCCGGATTTCCGACTGATCCCGAGTCAGCGCACGATAGTGCTCCAACCAGCCCCCTCGCGTCGCGCAGTCCCAGAGAGCAAGCGCACCAAGACGACGGCGTTCGCCATCGTTCACGATGCCCATGTTCAAGAGCCGCCAGGACAGCGCAGACGGCGACACGCCGAAGACTCCGACGAGACGCGCGAAGGCCTCCTCGTCGACTGGCCGTGTCACGTCATCGATCACCTCGGCCGGCATCAGGAACGCCGCCGCAAAGGCGTTGGCCCGCATCTCGCTATCTCCGTGCCGCGCAGCAGACGACATCACGTCGATATCCACCTGCAGGTCCTGCGCGTCTCCCGCGAGAACATGACCGAGCTCGTGCGCGAGAGTGAACCGCTGGCGGGTCCAGGAACCCGCGTTGCTGACCAGGATCAGCCGGAAGCCGTTCCGGCACCACGAGAGTCCGTCGAATCCCGGCGGTAGGTCCTCGATTCCCACGTCGATTCCGAACACATGCTCGATCGTCGCTGGCAGTCCGTCCCGGGCCTCTTGGGAGCTGTCGGTACCCGTTCGCTCCACGAGGTCGCGTGTCTCCTCGGCCAGCGCAGTGCCCTGATCGATCAGCCCTCCCTTCGGGTTCACGTGCGGTAGCAGGGGCACTGCACGGATGCGCCCACCAGGCGCCAGCGTTTCGTGCACCTCGTTGAGCTCCTCGGCCCTCGCGCAGGCTTCTTGCGCAGCATCGGAGACGCCAACCTGGTGGGCGCGAGCCGCGAGGGACGGGCGCTCGGGCGGACCGTGCAGCAACCAGTCCGTCGACGTTTGCCCCTGCTCCGCGATCAGCGTGAGCTCGAGCGGGGTGAACCGTCGCTTGCCAGCGAGTGCCTTGGACAGCTTGGTGGGGTCCAGATCGATCCCGCGCGCGAAGGCTGCCCGCGTTCGCCCGGACGAATCGATGACCTGCCGCACCCGACTGCGGAGGTCGTCCTCCCTGCTCACCACAACAGGGTCTCCCAGACTTGCGATTTCCGCAAGGAAGCGTCCCCCACACGAGGGCCTCACCAGGAGCACTCCCGCTTGGGCGAGGCGTCGCGAACCGGGTGAGACGATCTCCACGACCAACAGGACGTCGCTGGCCCGGAGCAGCCCGCCGTCGCGCTCCACCCGGTCGATCGCCTTGTAGTCGACCACGACGAGATCGGGTCGACGCACCACGCCAGGCTGATCGGCGGGGACCAGTTCCAAATCGACATCCACCTCCTGCACCGCGCACAGGTCGCCAGGAAGCTGGGATTGCACCTGCAGCAGCAATCGGCCCGATGCGATCATGTGACGCGGCGACGAGCTCGGCGACATGATCAGATTGCCTTCCTGCAGCTCGGTGTAGCCGGTGGTGGTCTCGCCGAGCTGGGCGTACTCCGCGACGGTCAGCAGGTGAGCAGGCGGTTGAGGCAGCGCGATCACAGGCGGTTCCTCACGGCAGTCTCGGTGGTCACCTTGCCACGGTGGCAATCAGCTTCTTCGATTCACCCTCGCCCAGCATGGTCTACGGCTGGAGCCGTACTCGCCGCCCGGTTGCTACGCCGCACGGCGTAGTTCATGAACCGCTGCTGGGCAGACGCGCCGCCGAGGTCATGCAGCGACGATTCCCGTGGATCCAGCACCGGTGGTGTCGTCGATGTGGCTGGACGGCCACAACATGGAACTTCAGACCGTGCCCTACGGCGAGCCCCCGGCGCGCTGATCCGGCCCACCCGGTAAGGAGGGAAGGATGACGCCCACCGCGACCGTCGGCGGGTCAGGCCCGCCGAGCACAACCTGGCCGCACGGCGCCCCGGGTGGGGCACCGGTTGCGACGGCCTGGCTCCGGATCCTCTGGATCACCGGCACCATCCTGCTGATCACCATGCTGGTGCATGTCGCCGCCCTGGTGGTCAGCCCCGGACCGTGGACGGGGCCGGTGTCGCTGCGCAAGCCGGCCACGTTCGCCGAGACGGGGTGGTTGCTCTGCTGGTCGGTCGCGCTGATCCTGCCGGTGGTGCGCACCCGGGCGTGGCAGCGCCACCTGGTCGGCGCGGCCACCGTGCTGTTCGGGGTCGGCGAGACGGCGATCATGGCCATCCAGGCCTGGCGGGGGGTGCCAAGCCACTACAACTTCACCACCCCGCTGGACGCGGCGTTGATGCGCGGCGGCGCGGCCGGCACGGCAGGGATCTTCCTCGTCGCCACCGTGGTGCTGCTGGTCGCGGCGGCCCGGTCCACCGGGACCCCGGCGAGCGTCCGGCTCGGCGTGCTCGCCGGGATCGCGGTGCTGTTCGCCGGCTGCGCAATCGGCCTGGTAATGATCTTCAACAACAGCGGCGTCTACCAGGGCAGCATCGGCGCCGGTTTCGCCGAACGCACCACCGGCTACCTCGGGCCGAACCCGGCCACGGTGGGACCCGACTACCTTGTGATCAAACCGGCCACCGCCGGTGGCGACCTGGTGCTGCTGCACGCCATCGGGGTGCATGGCCTGGTCCTGCTCGCCGTCCCGGCCGTCCTGCTCGCCCGCACCGCGATGACCGCCGCCCGCCAGCTGCGGGTGGTCACGCTGGCCGTCGCAGCGGTCGGGGTCGCGATGGCGATCCTGGCCGGACACGCGTTCCGGCAGCTGCCCTGGAACCAGCTCTACCCGCCGGCGCTGGCCGCCCTCGCGTTGTGCACCGTCGCGCTGCTCGCCGCGTACGGCGCCGTCGCCGCCGCGGTAGTCCGATCACGAACGAGAGGATGACCATGCACGTCAGTCTCAACATCACGAACTTCTCCTGGCCGAGCGGGCCGGCCCACCTGGCCGCCGAGCTCGGGCGGATCGCCCGGCAGGCGGACGACGGCGGCCTGGACACCGTGTGGGTATCCGATCACCTCATCCAGGCCGAACCGGGCACCGAGCCGACCCAGGAGATGCTCGAGGCCTACACGACACTCGGCTACCTGGCCGCCTCGCGGACGATCCGTGTCATCAGGACGCCTGCAGCGGGCCCGGCCGAGCTTCACCAAGCAGATTCGCCGCGGCGTCCTCGCGGCCAGCCAGTCCCGGCGCAGCTCGGCGACGCCCACGGCACCATCATCAAGCCCGTGAAGTGGTGACAAAGCAGAGGCCCCGCCGGAGCGGGGCCTCGCACCCAGCCACCGAGGCGACTGGGGGGTACAACCGAGTCTACTGGAGGCAGACAGGATGTCTACCGGCCAGACGCGCCCACGGCGCCAGCGGTGCTCGTGAGTGGCGAGAGGGCTCCGGCGCTGGCAAGCACTCACAGGTCAGCGGGGGCGGCAGATGATCCCGTTGTGCGACTTGATCTCGCCGTGGCGCAGCACCTCGAAGCCGTTCTCGTGCGCGTAGAGCCCGAGCTGCGCGACGCTCTGCAGCTCCCGGTAGGAGAAGTTCATCAGGTCGCCGAAGAGCTGGTAGAACGCCTTGGCGCGGGCCGCCTTCCGTGGCGTGGTGAGCACGGCGTACCCGCCGGGGCGCAGGAAGCGCCGGTGCCAGTCGAAGGCCAGCGGCTTGTACTCGTCCGGGAAGTGCTCCACCAGTCCGATGGACACCACCAGGTCGAACTCCGGGCCGTAGTCGAGGTCGCGGACGTCGGAGACGACGTAGGAGATGTTCATCTGGTCGCGGGACCAGACCTTCTCGTGCCCGGTGGACGGGTCGACACCGAGGAACGGGTAGGCATCCGGGAACGCCTCGTAGCGACCCGTCACGCACCAGTCGTCGTAGTCGACGAGCACCGACTCGCCGCCCGGGTACATCGCCGAGAGCAGCATCGCCTCGTAGCCGTCGGCCGCGCCGAGGAACAGGATGCGCGGGCGGACCACGTCCAGCCCGGCGAACAGCGACCGCTTGGCCCGCGGGTCCCAGATCGTGTCGTCCACCCGGTGCGCCTTGTTCCACACCGCCCAGCGCACCACCTCGGCCGCCGCGTCGTACCCGGCCCGGACCTCGGCGTGCGACAGTCGCACCCCGGCCTTGCGCAGCGCGGCGGCGCGGGCGGCCACCGGGTCGGTGTCGAACAGCGACTGGAAGGACTTGTTGAACATCTCCCAGGCCTTGGGCACTGGCAGCGCGGTGCCGTGCGCGGCCTCCCACGCGGTGCGCTCGGTCGACCAGTTCTCCACTCGCATCGGCCGGCCGACGTCGGACCAGCGCAGCGAGCCGAAGTCGAGTGCGGGGGCGTCGGCGAACACGTCGCGCTCGGTGCGCCGCAGGTCGGCCCGGTAGCTGCCGCGCAGCTCGGTGCGGCCGATGTCGGCCTCGGTCCAGCGGGCGGTGTCGGCGGGCGTCTGCGTCATGGTGCAGCCTCCTCCAGGCGGGAGCGTGACCTTCCTCCGCAGCGTAGGGAGCACCGGGACGGCGTGCCAGAACATTGCGCAGCCCCCGTCCACGGTGGGACGGGGGCTGCGGGGGTCGTGATCAGACCGGGCGGACCGCGGTGGCCTGGGGCCCCTTGGCGCCCTGGCCGACCTCGAACTCCACCCGCTGGTTCTCCTCCAGGCTGCGGTACCCGTCAGCCTGGATCTCCGAGAAGTGCACGAAGACGTCGGAGCCTCCGCCGTCCTGCGTGATGAAGCCGAAGCCCTTCTCGGCGTTGAACCACTTCACAGTGCCCTGTGTCATCTGTCTCTGTTCTCCTCTAACCAGGTGTTCGGTCGGCCGCACATCGCGGCCTCCCGGGCCAGCTCCGGACCTGGTCCCTCCGGTGAGGAGGGCACCGCGCCCGCAACATCGTTTCGCGAGCGTGGTGCAAGACACGAACACAGAAACTTCAGCCATCTCTTCCAACGAGCGAGAGCTCGGAAAGATTCCCACGACGGTGCGGCGTTCACCGACCAGCCCGACGACCGGCCCGTATCGGGGTGGGCCGGCCCGCTACGACCAGGCGGACGGCGTCGGCCACGGGCTGCTCGCCACCGACCAGTTCCAGGGTGCGCCCGGCGGTGCGCGGCTCGTCGAGCAGCGCGACGAGCACGGCGGCGACGTCGGCGCGGCTCACCTCACCGCGCTCGACCTTCGGTGGGGCCAGGTGCACCTTCCCGGTCGGGTCCTCGTCGGTGAGCCGGCCCGGGCGCAGCACCGTCCAGTCGAGGTCGCGACCGTACAGGTCACGCTCCGAGGCGGCCTTGGCCTCCAGGTACGCGGCGAAGACCTCGCCGACATCGTCCGGCGGCGTCCAGTTCGGATCGTCGGTGTCGACGCCCATCGAGCCGACCAGCAGGTAGCGCCGCACCCCGGCCCGCTGCGCCCCTTCGGCGAGCAGCGCAGCACCGGCCCGGTCCACAGTGTCCTTGCGGGGGATCCCGCTGCCGGGGCCCGCGCCAGCGGCGAACACCGCCGCATCGGCGCCCTCGAGGTGCTCGGCGAACTCGACGACACCGCCGCTCTCGAGGTCGAAGACCACTGCCTCGCCGCCCGCGGCACGCACGTCATCGGTGTGGTCGGGGTTGCGGATCAGGGCGACGGGGGTGTCCCGGCGACCGCTCAGCAGCCGCTGCAGGTGCAACGCGATCTTCCCGTGGCCTCCGGCGATCACCACTCGCATGCGTCGACGCTAACCCGTTGGCGCCCGATCCAACCAGCCGGGTTCGCCCGCGATCAGCTGTGCGTACACCAGCTCGTGCACCCACCGGCCCACCAGGGTCGACCGGGCGGACGGCACGGGTCGCGGCCGGCCGGTATGCACGACGTCGACGGCCTCGGGGTCCACATCGGATGATCCGGCGGCGGCCACGACGGAGGACCCGTAGTGACCGGCGTGGCGCAGGCAACGGGTATCCCGCGCGACGTCGGCCGGGAGCAGCAGCGCGGTCGCGCACACGCCCGTGAACGGGACCGCGGCGGTCAGCCCGGTGCGCCAGTGCCGCGCCGGGGCGATCACGCCGCGCAGCCGTACCGCGGGCGGTGGTGCCAGTTGCTCCATCTCCGACCAGCTCCAGGTGGCCACCGACATGCGGTCGGTGACCGGCGGCCAGCCAGTCTCGGCTCGGTGCGCATGGGCTTCGGCAACGAGTTCCGCGACCACGACCACTCGCCGACCCAGCAGCACGGCGGGGGGCAGCACCGCACCCTCCCACCCCAGCACGATGGCCGCAGGTGCGGCTAGGTGCTCCGGTGCGGCGAGGACCTCGACCCCGTCCCACTCGGACAGCGGGCGGGTCAGCGTCTGCTGGGTCAATGCTTCATGTGCCACGGGGATCCCGATCTCCCTCGTTGTCGGCGACCGTCTCCGGGTACGTCGCCATTCGTGGCTGCGCCCCGCGCATGGCTTACCAGCCGGTAGATCGCAGCGGGGATGAACAAGCCGTCCGGCGCGTCCGGCGGCTGTTCCCGCGCGCCGACTGGTCGGCCGACTTCGGTCGGACGGATACGTCAGCACGCCGGTCGGAGCGCGCTGGTCAGCCCGGCGGCGTGTTTGCCGTTTCACACGTCGTGTTTGTCACCCTGACCTGACCCTGCTGGTTAATTCGTCGTGGGGTCTCTTGTGGTGGTCGGCGTGTCGTCGTCGTTCTGGCTCGTCTCAGTTTCATGATCGTCTGGTGGTCGGTTCTTCACTGCCCCCGGCCGTGGGGATGGTGCATTCTGATGTCCGTGCAGCCGCTGCCGTGGCCGGACCGGCGCCGGAGGTGGTGGCTGCGGTGCGGGCGGCCCGGGAGCCGCCGTTGCCGCGAGAGCATGCGGGCCTGCCTGGAGGCTGTTTCGGCGGTGGCGCCGGACTGGCTGGCCGCTGTGATCGACCTGCCGGGCTGGGGTCGCCGTTACGGTGCCCGCGTCGACACCTGGCGACTGCCAGCCTCGTCGGCCAAGCGCGCCGAGCTCGTGGCCGCCGACGGCGCCGACGCGCTGCTGTTGCGCGCGATCCACGATGGCGGGGCGCCGGTCTGGCGGCTTGCGCTGTCCGCTGTGGAGGTGTTGCGCGTCGTGGTGCTGGTGCAGAACTACGTTCGGCGGTGGTCAGGCTGTCGGCCAGCACCACCTCGCCACAGACGGCCAGGCGGGGACAGCATCTCGGCGCGCTTCGTTGACGCGTAGGTTCTTCCGGCGGTCGGACGGCCGCTGTCGGCCGCACACGACGCGGAGTAGGAGGTCACCGGTGCGAGAGAAGTTGCTCGCGGCGGTCCGGGCGCGGACTGAGGAGACGATCGAGACCGGTGATTCACGGCCGGTGCTGGCGCCGGAAGCCGTTGCGGAGGCGGACGCGTTGCTCGCGCGGGTGCTGGCACCGGACGGGGGTCCTGGTGAACACCCCGATCTGGAGGTGCTGCACGCGGTCGGCTGGCTGTACTGGCTGCGCGTCGAGGCGATGTCCCCCGACGAGGATGAGCTCGATCTGCAGGTGGTCATGCGGGTGCTCCAGCCGGTGTACGCCTCCGATCCAGAGGCCGTGCCGGAACTGTTGCGCACCTTCTATGCGGAGCAGACGCCGCCGCGCAAGGGCCGCCAGCGCCGTGGCAAGGGCCGCCAGCGCCGCGAGAAGGCCCCGCGTGCTAATCCAGCCATCTGTACCGACCAGGGAGCCGAGCTGTACCGGTGGTATTTGGAGACCGGTGACCTCGATGCACTACAGGCGGCCGTCCGCGCATTCCGGACGGCCGTGGCCGCCGTCCCGGACAAGCACCCGAAGCGCGGCCTATGCCTGTCCAACCTGCACACCGCGGTGCATTCGCTGGCCGAGCGGACCGGAGACGCGGACGCGTTGCGGGAGGTGGTGAGCGTAGGGCGCGCCTTGCTGGAGGTCACTGCCGAGAGCGATCCCGAGTACGCCCGACGCGTCGGCCATGTCGGAATCGTGCTGAAGTCCCTGTTCGAGCACACCGGGGATGTGGACACGCTGCGGGGAGCGGTGCAGCTGGTGCGGGCCGGGGTGGCGGCGACTCTGGACGGCGATCCCGACCGGGCCGGGCACCTGTCGCATCTCGGCGGCGCGCTGCAGTTGCTGTACGAGCACGCCGGGGATCTCGACGCGCTGCGCGAAGCGGTCACCGCCGGGCAGGCCGCGGTCGCCGCTATGCCGGCGGACGACCCTGACCGGGACACCTGCCTGTCCAACCTCGGGGCCACCCTGCGCGTCTGGTTCGATCAAACGGGCGACCTGGCCACACTCCGTGAGGCGGTTGCCGTCGGGCGGGCTGCGGTGGAGGCCACGACGGACGATGATCCCGACCGGGCCGGGCCCCTGACGAACCTCGGCGGCGCGCTGCAGTTGCTGTACGAGCACACCGGGGATCTCGACGCGCTGCGCGAAGCGGTTACCGTCGGTCGCGCTGCCGCGGCTGCCGCCCCTGACGGCCGCCCCAACCCGGCGGTTCTGGCCAACCTCGGCGTGAGCCTGCGCGTCCTGTTCGAGCACACCGGAGACCTGGATGTGCTCCACGAATCGGTCGTCGCCCACCGGGACGCCGTTGCCGCCACCTCCGATGAGCATCCCAACCGGGCCAGCCGCCTGACCAACCTGGGGAATACACTCCGCGCAACGTATGACCGGACCGGTGACCTGGACTCCTTGCACGAGTCCGTCGCAGCCAGCCGGGCCGCCGTCGCGGCGAGACCCGACGGACACCCGCTGCAGGCCGCAAACCTGTCCAGCCTGGGGAACGGTCTGTACGTCCTGTTCGAGCAGACCGGTGATCTGGACACTTTGCGCGGTGCCGTCGCAGCCAGCCGGGCCGCTCTGGCGGCCACCCCGGCCGACCACTCAACGCACGGCAGGCACCAGTCCAACGTCGGGATCGGTCTGTGCCTGCTGGTCGAGCAGACCGGTGATCTGGACACATTGTGCGATGCCGTCGCAGCCAGCCGGGCGGCGGTCGCTGTGACCCCGGATGGCCACCCGGAACTGACCAACTACCTGTTCGGCCTCGGGGCGGCACTACGCAGGACATTCGATCGAACCGGGGATCAGCAGGCCCTCGCGGAGGCCCGGTCCGTACTGGCTCGGGCAGCCGGGTTACCCACCGCCGCTGTCACCGATCGGATCCGGGCCGGACAACAGCAGGCACGGGTCGACGGGTTGGCCGGCGACTACCCGTCCGCGCTGGCCGCCATGGAAACGGTGGTGAGCCTGCTGCCCCAGACGGCCTCCCGGGAGCTGCGCCGGGCCGACCGCGCGCACCGCCTCGGGGAAGTGGTCGGCATTGGTGCACGTGCCGCAGCGGCCGCGCTCTCCGCCGGCCGGCCACGCCGGGCCGTGGAGCTCCTCGAACGGGCCCGCGGGCTACTGCTCGCCGAGACCATGGACACCCGCACCGATCAAGCCCGGCTGCGGGCGCACGCCCCCGACCTCGTCGACCAGTTCACCCGGGTTCGTGACCACCTCGCGAACCTGGAGACTGCCCCGTCCCCGGGTGTCGGCGGGCTGATCACCGACTCGCCCGACCTCGACAGTGCCCACCGGCTGGCCGACCAGCGGCGCGAGGCCGCCGCCGAATGGAACGCGCTGCTGGAACGCATCCGCGCCCGCCCCGGACTCGCCGACTTCCTGGCCCCGCCCCCCATCGACCGGCTGCAGCCGCAAGCCGAGGCCGGGCCGATCGTCATCGTCAGCACCGACGCGAGCCGCTGCGACGCTTTGATCCTGACCACCGATCCCGACCGGCCGGTACGGCATGTCCCGCTCACCGGCCTCACCCACGCCACCATCTACGAGCAGGCAGATCGCTTCCTGCAGGCCCGCCAGACCGCCGACGCCGACGCCAGCCCCGCTGAACGCCGAGACGCGCAGGCCGTCCTGCACGAGGTCCTCGCCTGGCTGTGGGACACCACTACCGGACCGATCCTGGACAACCTCGGATACACCAGCATGCCCGAGGTCGGCCAGCCGTGGCCGCGGCTGTGGTGGTGCCCGGTCGGCGGAATGGCGTTCCTGCCGCTGCACGCCGCCGGCCACCACCACGACATTGCCGCTGGCGCCCCGCAACCGCGCACCGTCCTGGACCGCGTCGCCTCCTCCTACACCGCAACCATCCGCGCCCTCGCCTACGCCCGACAGGCACCCACCTCCCCCCACCCCACCACACCGCGGTTGCCGGCATTGATCGTCGCCATGCCCGACACCCCCGGCACCACCTCGCTGCCCGGAGTAAGCGACGAAACCCGCCAGCTCACCAGCCTGCTCCCCGGCGCGACCGTGCTCCGCGGGCACCGCGCCACACACCAAGCCGTCGCCGCCGCCCTACCCGTCCATTCAGTGGCTCACTTCGCCTGCCACGGCGTCAGCGAATGGACAGCCCCCGAGACCAGCCAGCTGCTCCTGCACGACCACACCAGCGACCCGCTCACCGTCACCGCGGTCTCCCGGCTCCATCTCACCGATGCCGACCTCGCCTACCTCTCCGCGTGCAGCACCACCGACACCCATCCCAACCTTGCCGACGAAGCCGTGCATATCACCGCCGCGTTCCAGCTCGCCGGCTACCGCAACGTCATCGGCACCCTGTGGCCAATCAACGACCACACCGCCACCCGCATCGCAGTCGACGTCTACACCAGCCTCACCGACCACGGCACCCATCCACCCCACACCCACCAAGCTGCTCTCGCCCTGCACCACGCCGTCCGCCACATCCGCACCGACTATCTGGCCACCCCCACCCACTGGGCCGCCCACATTCACACCGGAATATAGAACTGCCAACAAAAATGATCTTGTAATAAATTGTTCATCATGATGTGAGGAAGAGCAAGCCTGCCGTACGAAAGTCGAGGAGACATTGCGAGTGTCGTTCGACGACCTACTGAAGCGACTGCATGAACGCATGGTCGAATACCCAGGCCAGGGCCGGCACCGGGTATGACCGGGCCAACTTGACCATCGACTTCGACGCCCAGCAGGCGAGGTGCCCGCAGGGCAACACCAGCTCGTCGTGGAGCCCGTGCACCCAGCGCGGCACCGACACCATCGTGATCAAGTTCGCTGCGCAGACCTGCCAGGGCTGCCCCGCGCGTGACCAGTGCACCCGCTCCATCTCACCCCGGGTCGGACGCCAACTCACGGTGCCCCCGCGAGGTCCACCACGCCCAACTCACCGCCCGAGCCACCCCGGACACCCCCGACGACTGGCAGACCCGCTACGCCGTCCGAGCCGGCCGGGTCCTGAAGTCATCCCCCGGTCCGGCCCGAACAGGGTGGACGTTGCCGGCGCTGCATGCATCACACCCAGCGCCGGCACCGCCACCATCGGCACCGCCTGCGCGAACCGTCCGGCGAACCCGGGACCCCGTCCAGCGCATCACTAGCAGCCGGACCCCGCCGCGACCCCCACGGCGATGACGATGAACGTGATCGCACGCGGCGAGGACAGCGTGGACTCGACGAGGTCGGGCCGCCACAGCCACAGCCATACCGCAGCCACAGCGATACCGCGAAGCAGCACCGCGCCCGTCACCGCCACGAGGACGGCCGCCCGGGCCAGCAGGCCCGGCCGCCGGTGCGCTCGGACATGCTCGCCTCCTCCGGTGTCGGGCGCCACCCACCGTAGCCAGCAGCAGCTCGGAATCGGGTCCCCGAATGCTTACCGTCCGGTGACGAGGTATGCCACACGACCACCGATGTCCGGGGTCAGGCGGCCGCGGCGGGCTCCACCACAGACTGGTCGGGACGGGCCGGCCGGGGCGAGGGGCCGGGCGACCAGGGCAGCGCGAGCGTGACGAGCTGGCGGGCCACGGAGCCGAGCTGCCGGGACAGCCGTCCGGCGTTGTAGGGCAGGCCGTAACGCTCGCAGGCGTCGCGCACCTCGACAGCGATCTCGCCGTAACGCCGCGCCGGCAGGTCGGGGAACAGGTGGTGCTCGATCTGGTGCGACAAGTTGCCCGACAGCAGGTGGAACAGCTTCGAGCCGGTGATGTTGGCCGAGCCGAGCAGTTGCCGGCGGTACCACTGACCCCGGGTCTCGTTCGCCGCCTCCTCCTCGGTGAAGGTGGCCACCTCCGCGGGGAAGTGCCCGCAGAAGATGATCGCGAACGACCACAGGTTGCGGGTCAGGTTGGCTGCGGCGTTGCCGGTGAGGGTGTGCAGGAAGAACGGGCCGGACAATGCCGGGAACAGCAGGTAGTCCTTGGCCAGCTGACGCAGCGACTTGCGCGCCATCTTCTTCCCGTCCGCGGAGACCTCGTCCCAGCTCTTCTCCCCGGAGAGCACTGCGTCGACCTCCAGGTCGTGCAGCATCACGCCCCACTCGAAGAAGATCGACAACAGCACAGCGTAGAGCGGGTTGCCCAGGTAGTACGGGTTCCAGCGCTGCTCCGGCGTGATCCGCAGGATGCCGTAGCCGATGTCGCGGTCCTTGCCGAGGATGTTGGTGTAGGTGTGGTGCTGGAAGTTGTGCGAGCGCTTCCACAGCTCCGCCACGCTGACGTGGTCCCATTCGAAGTCGCGGGAGTTCAGCGCATTGTCGCCCATCCAGTCGTACTGGCCGTGCAGGACGTTGTGTCCGATCTCCATGTTGTCGATGATCTTCGACAGTGACAGTGAGATCACGCCGGCTATCCAGGCCGGGGGGAACACGCCGGCGAGCAGCAGCCCGCGGCCAGCGATCTCGAGCTTGCGCTGCACGTCGACGACCGTGCGGATGTAGGCGGCATCCTCCTCGCCGAGCTGGGCGACGATGCGCGCGCGCAGCGCGTCCATCTCGGCGGCGAAGGCCTCGAGCTGCTCGGGGGTCAACTCGGGGGCGTTCTGGGACATGTGAGCTCCTCTCACAGGTCGATGCGTACGTCGCCGACGGGCACCGTGACGCAGAGCTGGATGTCGGAGTCGGGTTCGGTGGACAGCGCGCCGGTATTCAACTGCCGGACGGTGCCTGCGGTCTTGCGGCGGGTGCAGGAGAAGCAGATCCCCATCCGGCAGCCGAACTCGGCCTTGAGCCCGGCGGCCTCGGCCTGCTCGAGCAGCGGGGCTCCAGTGTTGGCGACGCGCTTTCCCGAACCGGCGAACTCCACCTCTCCGTGCGGCTCGCCGTCGTCCGGCACCGCCACCGGGGTGGGGGGCGTGAAGTACTCGGTCCGCAGCCGCGCCGGGCCCGTCCACTGTGCCCGGACGGACTCGACCAGCGAGGCCGGGCCGCACACCCAGGCCGGGACGTCACCCAGGCCGTCCACATGGGACGGATCGAACCGGCCGGACAGCTCACCGCCGCCGGAGCGGGTGTAGCTTCGCAACACCCGCACGCCGGACTCGGCCAGCGCATCGAGCTCCTCGCGGTAGGCTACGTCGGCGGCGCCCCGCGCGTAGTGCAGGAAGGTCACCGAGCCGGCGCGGCCCTCGTCGCGCAGCGTGCGCAGCATCGACATCACCGGGGTGATGCCCGACCCGCCGCTGATCAGCAGCATGCGGTCAGGCCGGGGCGAGGGCAGCGTGAACGGTCCCTGCGCCTGGGACAGGCCCAGCACGGCGCCGCGACGCAGCCGCTGCAGCTGGTTCGACACCCGACCGTCGGGCTCGGCGTGCACGGTCAGCTCCAGCAATCCGCTGCGGTCGTGCTCCGAAGTCACCACCGAGTAGCAGCGGCGACGCAGCGCCCCGTCGATCTCGACGGCGAGTTGCACGTGCTGGCCGGCCGAGAAGCCCCGCCAGGCGCGGTTGGGGCGCAGCAGCAGGGTGGCGCAGCCGGGCGTGGGGTGGCGGATTGCGGTGACCTCGACGCGCACCTCACGCAGGCCCCAGGCGGGATTGAGCTGCTGCAGGTAGCGGTCCGGGCCGTGCGGCCAGGTCAGGGCGTCGAGCACAGGTGTCGCGATCGACGTCAGGCTGCGGGTCAGTGCGGTCATCGTCGTGCTCCCGCTTTGAGTGAACATGTGTACTCCGATACCGCAAGGGTACATTGAGGGCGATGCCAGTGCACACCCGTTCACCGGGTGAGGTGATGCACACCCGCCAGGAGCGCAAGCGGCGCACCCGCCGGGCGCTACTGGACGCTGCGCTGGAGCTGCTCGAGGAGCAGGGGTTCGCGAGCCTGAGCCTGCGGCAGGTGACCCGGCTGGCCGGCGTGGTGCCGACGGCCTTCTACCGGCACTTCCCGGACATGGACTCGCTGGGCGTCGAGCTGGTCGAGGAATCCATCGGCACGCTGCGGCGAATGATCCGCTCGGCTCGCGAGGAGGACATCGGCTACGAGAAGGTGATCGCGCGGTCGGTGCAGATCCTGGTCCGACACGTGCACGAGCACCGCGCGCACTTCCGGTTCGTCGCCCGCGAGCGCTCCAGCGGGGTCGCCGCGGTGCGCCACGCCATTCGCGAGCAGTTCGCGCTGTTCACCTCCGAACTCGCCGCCGACCTGCGGGGCTTCCCGGTGTTCACCGACTGGACCACCGAGGACCGGCAGCTGCTCGCAGAGATCATCGTCAACCACCTGGTGCTCAGCGCCGAGGCGATCATGGAGTCACCTGCCACCGAGCACGAGGCCGTCCGGCACGCCGAGAAGCAGCTACGGATGATCGTGATCGGGCTCAGCGGCTGGACCAGCCGGTAGATCACCGACGCGGGGCGGCTACCCGGGGGTTGTCACACCCGCGTGACCGGGGTCACGCTGCAGTATGACCGGTGCCGAGCGCAGGCTCGTGCTCCTCAGACATGCCAAGTCGGCTTGGCCCGAGGGGAAGGCCGATGCCGAGCGGCCGCTCGCGGGACGCGGTCGTCGGGACGCGCCCGCTGCCGGGAGGTGGCTGCGTGATCACGTAGCCGATATCGATCTCGTGGTGTGTTCTCCCGCGGTGCGGGCGCGCCAGACGTGGGACCTCGTCTCGGCCGAACTGGACGCGCTGCTCCGGGTCCGCTACGACGAGCGGCTCTACGGCGCCTGCGCCGAGGACCTGCTGGCGGTGACACGGGAGCTGCCGCAGCGGGCACCGACGGTGCTGCTCGTCGGTCACAATCCGGGCCTCGAGGACCTCGTGGAGCTGCTGACCGGTGCTGTCCGGCCGCTGAGGACCTCGGCGGTTGTCGTGCTGACCTGTCCAGGCAACTGGG
>JBOHGT010000531.1:0-12015 GCA_050700385.1 Pseudonocardiaceae bacterium
CCCGGCCCGGACGTCGGCCGCGCCTGGCGGCATCTCAAGGAGCTGCGGCTCGACCGCGGCCCGCTGTCCCGCGAGGAGGCCGAGGCCGAGCTGCGCCGCTGGGCCGCCGACAACCTGCCCTGATCGCGCCCGCCTGCGCAGGTTTGCCCGGGCGCGATCCGGGCAATCCAGCTGCCGTGACGGCAGCGCCGGCGAAGGTCCGACGTATACCACTGCAGCTGGTCCTCGCGATCGTGGTGAGCCTGCCCGGGGCCTACCTGGGTGCTGCCGACTACCTTCATCTGCCGCACGTCGAGCTGCCGCCGCTGCTGGCCGCGGCGGTCTACGGCACCGCGATCGTGGGCGCCGCGTTCGTGCTCTCCTGGGCCGCCGAGGCCGCACAGGTCGACATCAGCGCCGGGCTGGCGCTGGCCGTGCTGGCGCTGCTCGCGGTGTTGCCGGAGTACGCCGTCGACTTCGTGTTCACCTACCAGGCCGGGCAGGTCTACGAGCAGCAGGGGGCGTGCGTGCCCAACGCGGGCGGCGCCAACCCGTGCTCGCTGGCGCTGGCGAACATGACCGGCGCCAACCGGGTGCTGGTCGGAGTGGGCTGGCCACTGGTCGTGCTCGTCGCGAGCTGGGCGGCGCTGCGAAACCGCAGGGCCGGTGGGGCGCCCGACGACGACACCCGCGTCGGCGAGGTCAGGCTCGTCCCCGCGATGTCCGCCGAGGTCGTCTTCCTCGGTATCGCCACGCTGTACTCGCTGACCCTGCCGCTGCGCAGCAGCCTCACCCTGATCGACGCCGGGGTGCTCGTCGCGATCTTCGCGCTCTACGCGTGGCGGCTGTCGAAGGCGCCGCCCGAGGAACCCGAGCTGGCCGGCGTCTCGGCGTGGGTCGGCGAGCAACCACGCCGCCGACGGCGCACGCTCGTCACCACGTTCTTCGTGGTGGCGGCGCTGGTGATCCTGGCGACCGCCGAGCACTTCTCCGAGGCGCTGGTGTCCACCGGGCAGCAGCTGGGCATCGATCAGTTCCTGCTGGTGCAGTGGGTCGCGCCGCTGGCCAGCGAGTCCCCCGAGCTGATCGTGGCGTGCCTGTACGCCTGGCGGCTGGCGGCCTCGAACTCGCTGGGCACCCTGCTGTCCAGCAAGGTCAACCAGTGGACGCTGCTCGTCGGCACCATCCCGGTGGTGTTCGCGCTGTCGGCGACGACCACCGACGGCCTGCCGATCGACACCAACCAGCGGCTGGAGCTGCTGCTCACCGCCGCGCAGTCGCTGTTCGCGGTGGCGATCCTGGTGAACCTGAGCCTGACAATCACCGGCGCGCTGGCCCTGCTGTCGCTGTTCAGCGTGCAGTTCGTCGTCAGCATCACGGCGCCGCCGTCGGTGAACCAGGTGGTGATCGTGGCGCTCTCCGTGGTCTACGTCGTGCTGGCGATCGGGCAGTTCGTGCGGCGGCGCCGGCAGACCGTGCAGGTGATCCGTGACGGCATCGTCACCCCGTTCTCACGGCTGGAGCGGGTGGCGTCATAGGCACCCGGTGATTGCGGCAGGACGGCCGCCGTGGTGCTGCATACTGTGATCACCGCGGGGTGACTCCTTGACTACTGTGGGATGCTGCCGAAGTCGAAGTAGAGATTGGAGGTGGGGCCACGATGCCGTGGCAGCATGCAATTGGTGATCCGCGGGGTAGCGACATCGCGGTTGCGGTAGGGCGCGATAAAGAGGGTCGCTTCGGCGTGATGTTCAAGAAGCTTGCCGCGTTCGCGCCGCCAGACGATCTGCTCCGCGGGCTGGCGGAGGAGATGCACGACCCCGGCACACCTGACCTTGACAATCCGGACGTCCCTGGCGGCTTCACCTTCCTCGGGCAGTTCATCGACCACGACATGACCCTGGACACCACGCCGCTCAGCGAACAGCAGCAAGACCCGCACGCCACCACGAATTTCGACACGCCGCATTTCGACCTCGGCTCAGTCTACGGGAAGGGGCCACAGGAGCAACCGGAGCTTTACGACCCCGAGCAACCCGACAAGCTCCGCTTCGAGACCCCCAATGGGTTCGAGGACATCCCCCGCCGGCCGGACGGCACCGCCATCATCGGCGATGCCCGCAACGACGAGAACCTGATCGTCTGCCAGCTTCACATCGCCTTCATGAAGTTCCACAACACCCTGGTCGATCAGGGCCATGACTTCGAGGACGCCCGCAGGCTGACCCGCTGGCACTTCCAGTGGATCATCGTGCACGACTTCCTGCCCCATGTGGTCGGCCAAGACGTAGTCGACCGTTTTCTGCAGCAACGCGGCAACGCCCCGCCGAACGTCAAGCGCGAGTTCTACAAGCCCAAGAACCCCAACCGGCCAATGATGCCGATCGAGTACGCGGTGGCGGCGTACCGGTTCGGGCACAGTATGGTGCGTCCGGGCTACGCGATGAACAGCACCGCCGGCGGGCCGATCTTCGGCGATCCGCCGAGTGACAACGATCTCCACGGCTCGCGGCCGATCCCCGCGAGGTTGAAGATCGACTTCCAGAACTTCTTCGAGATTCCCGGTGTGGCCGGACCGCCGCGAAACCGCACTCGCCAGATGGACACTGGTCTCGCAACCGGGCTGTTCCACCTCCCCGTCCCCCAGGTGGTGCCCCCGGAGCCGGCGCCTCCGGTCGTGTCGCTTGCGGAGCGCAACCTCCTGCGCGGCAAGCGCCTCGGACTCGCTGCCGGTCAGGACGTCGCCGAGGCCATGGGCGTCCAGCCGATCGGCAATGACGAACTCGGCCTCGCTGATGCAGGCTGGAACGGGAAGGCTCCGCTGTGGTACTACGTCCTGGCGGAGGCCGAGCGGCAACGGAGTGGGCGGCGGCTCGGCGAGGTCGGCGGTCGCATCGTCGCGGAGGTCATCCTCGGCATCCTCGATGCTGACCACGACTCCTACCTGCACGCTCCACGGGGCTGGCAGCCCGCTACACCCTCTGGCGAGTTTCGGATGGGCGACCTTCTCAGGTTCGCTGGAGCAGCCTGACGAGTCAACGGTGACGGGTCATCCCGGCAGCGGCGATGCCCTGGCCGGGAGCGAGGATGCCGTGCGGGTCGAACTCGTCCTTGGCTGCCAGCAGCTGCGGCCAGCGCTGCCCGAAGTGGGCGCGCCAGTCGGCGGGGAACATCGGCAGGGTGTTGACGGGGTAGCTGATCCCGCCGTGGGCGACGGCGCGGTCGTATACGGCCCGGTTGGCGTCGATCATGGCCGCGCCTGCGGTGGTGTCGTCGGCGCTGGCGGTCCGCAGCAGCGCGAACAGCCAGACCAGGTCCGACTCGGGTACCCGCGCCAGCGGTGCGTGCAGCCGGTCGGTGCGCAGCGGGTAGAGCATGACCAGCCCGGAGTTGCCGAGATCGGCTGCTGTGAGCCCTGCGAGGACCTCGCCGACGACCTGCGGGGTGGTGCCCGCGGGCAGCAGGACGTTGAGCCACGGGTGCGGGTGGAACCACTCGCCGCTGGCCCGCAGCGCCACCTCGCCGGGAGCCATCCGGTGCTGGAACTCGCGGTAGCCGGTGTCGTCGACCTCCTCGCCGTCGTGGCGCAGGCCGCCCAGCAGCGCGGCGTCGGCCGGCGCCGCGGGTGGCGTGTAGTAGGTGGCGACCTCGAGCAGGTAGCGCCAGCCGTCGGGCACTCCCGGCAGGATCTGGCCCTCGAGGTAGTCGAACCGGCCGTCGGTGACGAGTTGCCGCTGGTCGGCGAGGTAGGTCGCGAGGTCCCGGTAGTACAGCTGGTAGCGCCGGGCACGGGCGGGTGCGGGTGTGAGGCGCACGGTGGCGCTGGTGATGATGCCGCACTGCCCCAGACCGGCCCGGACCGCGTCGAACAGCCGCCGGTTGCGCTCCGGCGAGCACGTCACCAGCTCGCCGTTTCCGGTCACGACGTCCAGCTCCTCGACCGCGTCGACCTGGAGCCCGTGGTGATGGCTGGTGCCGCCGACACCGCCGACGGCCAGCGTGCCACCCACGGAGGTGTGCAGGTAGTCGGTGAGCACCGGCGGCGTGCGCCCGTGGTCGAGTGCGGCGTCCAGGACGTGGCTCCACAGCGCGCCGGCCTGCACCGTGACCCGGTCGGCACGCACGTCGACCACCTGGTCCAGGCAGCTCATGTCGATCACGATGCCGCCCGCGGTCTGGGCCTGACCATGGGTGGAGTGACCGGCGCCCCGCGCCGCGACAGCCAGCCCCGCCTCGCCGGCGAAGGTCACGATCGCGGCCACGTCGGCCACCCTGCCCGGACGGAGCACCGCGCGCGGGCGGCGATGCACGACGTGGCCGAAGTCCGCTGCGGCCCAATGCAGGCCGGCCTCGTCGCAGATCAACGCGCCGTGCAGCTCGGGTACCGGTACCGCCCCGGGGGTCTCCCGCGGGACCCAGCTGCGGATGCCGGGGTCGAAGGCGCCGGGCTGCAAGAGCTGTTCTCCATCGTGACGCATGGGAGGCATGATGACCGGCCCGGGAACCGGACGGCAGTCGCGGGCGTCCCACGGCATCGACCCGGTGAAATCGACCCGGTGAAAGGAGTGCGCGAACATGGCCGACCCCGGCGAGCCCACCACGATCAGCTACCACTTCGGGACCGGGGACGGGCAGACCACCACCTGGACCGACCCGGCGGACCGCGACCTCGACGGCGACGGCGTGGCCGATGCGGTCACGCTGGATTTCGACGGTGACGGCCGCGTCGACGACGCGATGTGGGACTCCGACGGCGACGGCGTCGCGGACACCGCGCTGCTCGACCTCGACGACGACGGGGTCGCCGACCACGGCTACACCGACCCGACCGGGCTGGGCACCTGGAACGGGCAGGACGCGCCGCTGCCGCTGCCGGGGCAGGCGCCGGCTGCGGTACCCGAGCCCGCCACCGTGGACTGGACCGACCAGGGCGGGCACAGCCACACCGGCAACCTCGACACCGACACCAACTCCGATGGCGTCCCCGACTCGGTCGCGGTCGACTTCGACAGTGACGGTGCGGCCGACGAGCTCGCGACCGACGTCGACGGTGACGGCCGCGCCGACCGGGTCATGGCCGACCGGGACGGCGACGGCCGGCTGGACACCGGGTACCTCGACACCGACGCCGACGGCGAGCTCGACCTGCAGATCGTCGACACCGACGGCGACGGGCAGCCGGACCAGTCCCTCCGCGAGGGCGATCCCGGCTACGACCTCTGACCGCCGTCCAGTGCGGCGTGGGCGAGCGCGGCGAGCAGGTTCGAATGGTCGGGTTGTCACCGGGCGCGTGACGTACGGGAGCATGGCGGGATGGACGGAGCCGGCGCGGTGGAAGCCGGCTCGGCGCTGATCGCCGCCCCCGGGTTGGACGACCCCAACTTCCGGCGCACCGTGGTGCTGATCGTCGACCACCGTGACACCGGCACGCTGGGCGTGGTGCTCAACCGCCCCAGCGAGGTGCCTGTGCACGACGTGCTGCCCACCTGGGGCCCGCACACCACCCGGCCACAGGCCCTCTACGTCGGGGGTCCGATAGAGCAACGCGCGGCGCTCTGCGTGGCGGCGCTGCCGGTCGGTGCGGACGCCGCGACGATGGAGGGTGTGATCGGGGTGCGCGGCGGGCTCGTGCTGGTCAATCTCGACGGCGATCCCGACCTACTCGCCCCCCGGGTGCGCGGGTTGCGGGTCTTCGCCGGCTACGCGGGCTGGGAGGCCGACCAGCTGGCCAGCGAGGTGAAGCGCGGCGACTGGGTGGTGGTGCCCGCGCTGCCGGATGACGTGCTCGCCCCGGCCGGGGTGGACCTGTGGGGCCGGGTGCTGCGCCGCCAGGGCATGCCGCTGGCGCTGCTGGCGACCTACCCCGCCGACCTGTCGAACAACTGATCGGCGGCATGGCGACGGCTGCTGGCATCGGGTCGCTCCGCCTGCTCCGCACCAACCCGCCGTTCCGCCTGCTGTGGAGCGCCCGCGACCGGTTCGACCTCAAGCGGGTCATGGTGGGCTGCGAGCTGGCCCAGGGCGCGCTGGTGGCGGTCATCGCCCTGTGGCTGCCGTCGATGCCGGTGCTGCTGGTCCTGGTCGGGTTGCGCGCCGTGGCGGGGCAGGTGTTCCAGCCGGCGTCACGGGCCGCCGTCCCCACCCTGGTACGGGACCGCGACCTGGAAGGCGCGAACGCCGCCGTGGGCATGGGCACCAACGGCGGGGAAGCCCTCGGCCCGCTGACCGCGGCGCTGCTGCTCCCGGTGCTGGACGTGCGAGGCGTCCTACTCGCCGACGCGGCGCTGGTCACTGCGGCCGCACTCCGGTACCCGCGACGCTGACCGCCTGACGCGGTCATGCCCTTCCTCTACCATGAAGGGCAGGTCGATTTGCTGGCAGGCATCGCCAGCGTGGGGGCGACATGGGTGGTGGATTTTCTGCGGAGGCCGCATCTTTCGACGGTAGCGCGCACCTGCTCGTCGAGATCGCGGGGTTGCTGCACGAGGGCCGGCTCGACGGTGACGTCGGAACGATGGCGCGGGTACCGCGCTCGCACCCCGACGTCGGCGCCAAAGTGCAGGAGTTCGCGAAATTCGCCGACGACCAGTACCAGGACCTGGTGCTGCTGCTGACCGCACTGTCGACGAAGCTCACGGCGACCGGGGACGCCTACGTCCAGGTGGATGGGAGTGTCCGGGGAGACCTGGACAAGATCCTGACCTCGGGCCGGTACGTCGCCCCGGAGGATCGGTGACCGAAGGTGACATACCATGCTGACGTCGAGTTCCTCGAGGACTGCAATCCTGGGCTGATCGAACGCAACGCTGCGGAGTTCGCCCGCATGCGCGACCTGCTCGACTCGGTCGAGCCGTCGGTCACGAGGGCCAAGGAGAGCACGGTCTGGGAGAGCGTGCATCGTGAGCAGTACGACGCCCGGCTCGCTGATGTCCGTGGCCTGGTGACGAACCTGTCCGGGGGTTTCGGCACGGCAGGCACCGCGTTGCTGAGCTACGCCGACGAAGTCGAGCGCGCCAAACGGCACCTGGAGACGGGCCTGGCCGCCGAGCAGAAGCTGGACGACCTGGTCTCGTCGGTGGCCGACGCGGTCACCCGCACCGCGCAGCTGGCGGAGCCCATGCGCAAGTGGGAGGACATCCGCTCGACCACCGGCGTGTTGGACGTCCTCGCTGAACTCGGCACGGACGTCGACGAGATCCGCGACGAGGCCACCCGCGCGTACGAGCAGGCCGACGAGGCGTTCAGCCGAGCGCAGTCGATCGAGAAGGATGCCCGGGAAGAATGCCTCGCCAAGCTGAAGGCGGCGTACGAGACGCTGCCGGACTTCCGCGGCGGCGACTTCAAGGACGCCGCCGACGTCATCGGGCATATCACACCGCTGCTGGACGAGTCCGCGCAGGCGCGCGACGACCCGCATGCGCGGCTGCCCGGCAGCGGGGAGAAGGGCGATTTCCCGGGCGCCGGGAACGCCGCCGTCTCGCCCGCGCTGCAGCACATCCGCAACCTGCTCGAGTCGTTACCGGAGGGCGAAGGCTACTGGCTCCGTGACGCAGTCCCCGGCGGCAATGAGGTCTGGATCAGCGACAACAAGGAACTCATCAACGCGGCGGCGGCGGAAACCGGACTGCCGCCGGACCTGATCGCGGGCATCGCCTGGAAGGAGGTCGGCGAGAAGCCGTACTTCACGGATGATGTCACCGAAGGTGTCCGTCGGCTCGCGGAGAGGGACTGGTTTCCGATTGCGCCCGAGAACCTTCCAGGACCGTTCGGCGGCGATAAGGACGAGACCTCGTACGGGCCGATGGCGGTGCAGATCCGACGCGGTGCAGAAGTGCTGGGCTACGACCCGGACAACCTTAGCGAACAGCAGCGCGACGAGATCAGGTCGGCGCTGAAGGACCCCGCGCAGAACCTCTTCATCGCCTCGGAGTACCTGGCGAATCTGAAGGCGGAGAGCGAGTTCGCGAACGTGCCGGCCGATCAGATGACCCCTACCCAGTACAGGGAGTTGGCCGCCCGCTACAACGGCGGCCCGAACTGGCAGGGTGACCACGCACAGGACTACGGGCGGGACTTCCAGGAACACCTGGACGAGGCGAGGAAGGCTCTACGGTGACAGCTGGGCAGCGCCCGGACCCGGTGGCGTCTGGATTCACGAGCGGTGAACGGGCCAGGCGGCGCGGCAAGCTCGTTGGCGTCGCGCTCAGCAGTACGGTGCTGGTCCTCCTGAACCTGGTCACGGCCTACTTCGCCGTCCTCGCCTGGATCGTGACGCCCGACGGAGCATATGACCGTGATGTTCTGACCGGTATCGGAGTCTTGACGCTTCTGGGCACGGGGCTGGCGCTGGTCACCGCGCTACTTACCTTCATCGCAGTGAAGGCACGGTGGCTGGGCAGGCGGTGGTTCATCGTGCCCGTGGTGTTGTTCGTCGTCGCCACTGCCCGATGGGTGTATATCGACGTCGTGTACCCCGACTTGCCCGAAGGCTACGGGTTCGGCCAGATGGCAGTGCCGGTCGTCGGCGAGCCGCACGCCTGAGTAGGGGGCGCGGAAGCGCCGCGAGGATGGCGGGCGGCTGGGGTCAGCGGGTGACGGTGGCGAGGAGGGCCCGCCACTGCGCGGTGGTGGCGGCCAGCGTGGGGCCGTGGGGGTCCTTGGAGTCACGCACCAGGACCTCGTCCGGCGCGGCCGCGACCTCGACGCAGCCGCCACTCCCGCCGCTGTAGCTGCTCTTGCGCCAGCCGATCTCGACGCAGTCACCGCTCCCGCCGCTGTAGCTGCTCTTGCGCCAGACGATCCTGTCCGGCTCACGCGCAGTCATCATGATCCTCTCGATCCGGATAGAGATCGGTTGCCACGGTGGCAATCAGCTCCCTGGAGTCTCCCTCATCCAGCGCGGTCTCGGCCAGCGCCCCGAGGATGCGCCGGTAGGCGGCGGTCTCCTGCGACTTCTCCAGGAAGAGGGTGGAGGTCTCGCTCTCCAGGTACACCACCGGCCGGAACTCGGCGAACTCCAACAGCGTGAATGCCCCGCTCATGCCCGCGTGCGCCCCGAGCGACGCCGGAACCACCCGCAGGGTGACAGACGAGCGCACGGACATGCGCAGCAAGTGGTGCAGCTGCTCGGACATCACCGCCGGCCCGCCGACCGGTGTGCGCAGCACCAACTCGTGCACGTAGAAGGTGAACTGCGCGGGCCGGTCCCGGCTGAGCAGGCTCTGCCGGGCCAACCGCGCGGCGACTCGCTCCTCGACCTCCTCGGCCGGCACGTTGACGTTGCCGCTGATGACCGCGCGGGCGTACTCGCCGGTCTGCAGCAGACCGGGTACGAATACCAGCTGGGAGTCGCCGATCCTCACCGCCTTGTTCTCGTGGTCGATCAGTGTCACGAGCTGCTTGGGGAGCCGGGAACCGTGCTGCTGGAACCAGCCCGGGGTGTTCTGCTCCTGGCAGAGCGCGAGCAGCCGGTCACGTTCCTTGCCCTTCACCCGGCACATCCCGAGAAATGCCGCGACCTGCACCTCGGTGGCACCGCGCTTACCGGACAGCAGGCGGGACACCCAGCTCGGTGACCAGCCGAGCAGGTGGGCGACCTGCTTGCCGTTCAGCCCGGCTTGCTCCATCGCCCGGCGCAGCCCGTCGCCGAGTTCCCGGCTGCGGATCGTCGGTTCGCGGTCCTGCATGTCGCCTCCGGTGGTGATCTCCCGGCACCCTAGACCCGCGCGACCAGAGGATTCCGCCAGCCAGCCAACTATTCCCCGAACGGATGCATTGCGTGTCCCAGGGTCAACCGGTTGCCTCATCATCGGTGGAATAGCGTGCCCTCACCGAATTCGGGGACGTGTCCAATGGGCACGCGTCATCTCCACAGTTCACTGATGGAAAGGCCGAACAGCCGGTCGCTCAGTTTCCCGCCGCGGCTACGCCGCGCCGGAGGATTCTGGCTGCCGGTCGAGGTGGCCCACCGCACCGTAGAAGGCGGACCGGTCGGCGCCGGTCGAGTCCTCGGTGGGGCGCCAGTGCACCAGGTCCACAAGGCCGGGCTCGACCAAGGTGAACCCCGCGAACATCGCCTCGATGGCGGCTCGGTCACGGGGGCCTCCGGCGGTGGTGGTCCGCCGGTAGATCTCGTTCACCGCACGGACCGCCGCCGCCAGCTCCTCGTCGGGCTGGTCGTCGCTGACGTGCGAGAGCACCAGGGCACTGCCCGGTGGCAGGGCCCGGCGGTAGCGCGCCACGATCCCCCACGGGTCGTCGAGGTCATCGATGAAATGCAGCACGGAGACCGTCAGCAGCGCCACCGGCCGGGTGAAATCGAGCAGGCCGGCCACGCCCGGTGACCCGAGCACCACATCGGGCTGCCGCAGGTCGGCCTCGGTGATGGTCACTCCCGAGGTGTCCCGCAGCAGGTGCCGGGCGTGTATGGCGGCGACCGGCTCGCAGTCCACGTAGGCCACCCGCGCATCGGGGTTCACGGCGTGGGCGACCTCATGCACATTGCCCACCGTGGGGATGCCCGAACCCAGGTCGAGGAACTGGTCGATCCCGGTCTCCAGGCAGTACCGCACCGCCCGCCCCAGAAACGAACGGTTGGCCTGCGCCGTGCGGGCCACGTTCGGGAACCGAGCGATCGCCTCCTCGGCGCTCGCGCGGTCCGCGGCGGAGTTCTGGGCGCCGCCCAGGAAGTAGTCGTACATCCGGGCGGGGCTCGGCACGTCGAAGTCGATCTCGCCGACGCTGGTGTCCCGGTCGCTCACGACATCCCCTCAGTGGAACCAGTCACGCATCGAGGTTTCATCGCGACGGAGAGTATCATGGGGGTGGCTGCCGGGTTCGGGTGGAACGCTGCACGGTCGTGTGATCGACAGTTGCGTTTCCGGCTGCCCGGCGGTGACGATACCCGCGACGGAGCAGGTGACGACGGCGATGGCGGGAAACCGGCAAATCCGAAGGGTGTAGAGCGATGGAGCGCACGCCACCCGGTCCAGGACAGGAGTCGGTATGGGACTACCCGCGGCCGCCGCGTACGGAGCGGGCACGCCGGCACGTCCGGATCGTGCACCACGACACCCTGGTGCTCGACACCGACGACGTGGTCCGAGTACTGGAGACCTCGCACCCGCCGACTTTCTACCTGCCACGCTCGGAGTTCCGGGTCATGCTCGGCACGGCGGCGCGGCTGACGTTCTGCGAGTGGAAGGGCGAGGCCCGCTACGTCGACGTCCATGTGCCTGGCGCCGAGCCGCTGGTCGAGGTCGGCTGGTGGTACCCGGAGCCGGACCTGCGCTACCCGCAACTCGCCGACCGAGTCGCCGTCTACGCCGCGCCGTTCGACGAGATCACTGTGGACGGTGAGCGCGTCGTGCCGCAGCCCGGCGAGTTCTACGGTGGCTGGGTCACCTCCGACGTCGTGGGCCCGTTCAAGGGCGGCCCTGGCAGTTGGAGCTGGTGATCGACAGTTGCGTGCCGGTGGGTTACGGCACCCGCTGCCTGCCGCGAAGGCGTCCTTCGTCGCGCTGGACGAGGCAAGGGACGCCTTCGCAGCGATGGGGACGTTACGAAGGACGCCTTCGCGGCGTGCGGCCGGCTGCCTCAGCGGTCGCGCTCGCCGCGGATGAACGCCTCGACGGCCTCGTAGGCGTCGGCGTCGGAGTACTGCTCCGGCGGTGACTTCATGAAGTAGGAGGCCGCCGAGAGGAGCGGGCCGCCGATGCCGCGGTCCTTGGCGATCTTCGCCGCGCGCACCGCGTCGATGATGACACCGGCCGAGTTCGGCGAGTCCCACACCTCGAGCTTGTACTCCATGTTCAGCGGCACGTCGCCGAACGCGCGACCCTCCAGCCGCACGTAGGCCCACTTGCGGTCGTCGAGCCACGGCACGTGGTCGGAGGGTCCGATGTGGACGGCGGCGTTCTCCATCTCGTGCGGCACCTGGGAGACCACCGACTGCGTCTTGGAGACCTTCTTCGACTGCAGCCGCTTGCGCTCCAGCATGTTCATGAAGTCCATGTTGCCGCCGAAGTTGAGCTGGTA
>JBOHGT010000532.1:0-2774 GCA_050700385.1 Pseudonocardiaceae bacterium
GGCCGGGCAGACTTCGACGGGAACACCCAGCACGAGTGCCGTCCGGCCATCACGCTCCGCAAGCCGCGCACGACGGGCCGGGCGGCGTTCGCCGTTGTCGCACACCTCGCATCGCATCAGCGCCTCCGCCTGCGGTAGTCGTGACTCCACCGTTGTGGGTCCGGCTCGTACACCGTGACGATACGCTCCTCCCCACGAACGTCGTCGACGATGATGACCACGTGCAATGGGCTTCTCCAGTCGACCACCAGGACAAGCTCCTTGAGTCGACCGGCTTCGGTCTCGTACTCATCGATGATCTCCCCGCCACCGAGCAGCTCTTCGAACTCAGCCAGGGCCATGTCGATCGAACGGATCTTGTCGAAGACGTGCTCGGTCAGCACCACCGGGTGCGTGAGCACCTTCCGTCTCCCCACCCACACTCCTCAAACCCGGTTCGATAGCCACTGCAAGCAGCACACTGCGACCGCATCGGGCCACGGGCGCCGAGCACGCGCAGCGCGAACGGGTATTCCAATGCTCACAGAGCTTGTGCCCCGTACAGTTCCACATGATCGTTCGCGCGGGCGGGTATGCCTGCATGGTGGACTACTTGGCTCGCTGCGGTGGCGCTCAATGACTGCACCTTCGACGACGCGCCGGACGTACCTGCCCGGCCGGTCGACCAGCTCGCCGCGCTGGTGCGGCAGGCCGATATCCAGCGTGATCAGAACCGGCACACGGCGGCCGGGCACGGGCTCGGCGCAACGCTGACCTGTGTGTCCATGCCCCATCCGGCAACGGTGATCAGCGCCGGGCGGCGCTAATGGAGCTCGTCGAGGCATGTCACGTCGCCGCTGCCCTGCGCGCGGTACAGGGTCGGTCCCCGGCGCCACCGGGATCGAGCCGGAGTGGACGTTAGAGGCAGCCGCCCGACCCACGACGGATCGTGCGCAACCCGGATCCCAAGAGCCGCAGCGGGTGCGATCCGGTCGTCGGCTACCACCGAGCGCGGGCTTCGTCATCACCGTGATTTGCCATTCGATCCGACCACGCTAGCGCCACCGCGTGGAGAACCACCGGTGAACCTGCGCATCCCCAAGGACCTCGATGCGCAGCTGCGCCGCCGAGCGACCGCCGAGCAGATCCCGACCTCGGTGCTGGTGCGTCGGCTCCTGACCCGAGCCGTACACGAGTACTGTACGCAGCGGCGGGTTGGCGGAATCGGAGGTCGAGAACATCACCCGCCGTGTAGCGCGCGCGAGGAAGTTCGCCGCGTCTGACCAGCGTCTGACCCAGGCTGCCCGCGGCTCTCCCCAATGGACCTGAGCCAATTCGGCACCGCTGTCAAGCAGCCGATCGAAGACAGCGTCGATACGCTTGGCGACCTCCACGTCAGCCACACCTGGACCCCACTTGGACCAGCACCTGTGCTCCCGGTTTGTGGTACCCGGCCGCTATCGTGGTCGGGTGACCGCCACCTGGACCTACGACGAACAGCCGCGGAACGGGCACCCGCTGCTGCCGGGCGCTGCGCCGCACGACATCCGGGCTGCGCTCCTGCCCGAGGACCGCGCCGCGTTCGACGCCGCGTTCGACGCCGCGTACGAAGACGCCGTACGAAGACGCCCTAGCCGAGGCCCGCACCAGCCTGGACCTGACCGAGCTGTTCAGACGCTGGAGCACTGACGGCGGGTAGCGTTGTTACAGAGCCAGCCTGGGGAGTACCGGCGGGTGGTGCGCCGCGCGGCCGAGCTACTGACCGATGAGGACATCCCCCGAACGAACCGCTGGCGATCACAAGGGTCCGGCCGGTCTGTAGGTGTACCGCGTCGAAACCGACGAGGCCGCACAGCAGCAGATTGACACACTTCCTGCTCGGGCCTGTGCCGCAGCTCGGCTCAGCCGCTGGCTGACGCCCTGATACCGATGATCACGTCATTGGCGAGCGTGCTGTCGACGGCACAGTGCAGCCCGAGGTCGACGATCCGCCCGTCACGCGGATGCCAGTCTTGGCCTGGTCGAGTACGGCCGAGGAGCAGGTCGAGGGCGTCGATCGTCTGTTTCCAGAGGTTGAGCCAGTTCCGCCGAGGGCCGACGGCGAAGGACAGCTGAAGCGCCACCGCCCCTTCTCTCAGCTCACGTGCATTAACCAGCCGGTCTTGGATCTGTTGCTTAAACGCGTTCGAGGAGCCGGAGGCAGTTGTGCGCACGTCGCAGCGGTAATCGACGTGCTCGGGTTCGGTGACTGGTCGGGCTGACTCGACACGCACAAAGGACCGATTGGTGTGCTGCTTCGTACCCCAGACCGAGACGAACCGCTTCGCCATCCGTTTCGCCAGGTGTCTGGCTAGCGGATCGAGGTAGTTGTCGAGATCGTGCTGCTCCAGCAACGGAACGGCTGAATGCAGTCCGACATCCAAGCGCAGCGCGAGCGGTTCGACGAGCTGGGCGACGACGGGCGTCAGGAGCCGCTCGGTGTCGGCAAGGGCGTCGGCGAGTCGCAATTGGTCCGGGTGACCGGCCAGCTCCCACGACGCCAGACGAGGCTGAACACGTAGCTGGATGGGCGCACCTTCAGGTCGCGCGTAGAAGCGGCTCAGGACCCTCCGATGCTGCACCGAATCTCACCACACCTCTCGCACGGCGATGCCCTGGCGGTCCAGATGCTCCAGCAGCCGGTCCAGGAACGCGACCTGCCCGGACACGAGCTTAACCCTCGCCGTCGCGCAGTCGACCCACTCCGCCCGGTCCACCTCGGGAAAGCTGCGGATCACGCCCGACCCCCTCGGCCA
>JBOHGT010000533.1:0-9423 GCA_050700385.1 Pseudonocardiaceae bacterium
GATCCTCCTCGGTGACGTCACCGGCCAGCCCGACCCGGATCAACCGGGGCGCGAACGTCACCGGCACCGTCGCCCCGTCCCCGACGGCGCGGGTGAGGTCGTAGACATCGATGTAGTCACCGAACACCTCAGCGCCGTGTGCGCGGTGATCTCGACTCGTGCGCTCGCGGGCGCCCGCGCTCGTGATCGGGGCGAGGGCTGCCTGGTGTTCAACCACGTCGTGATCTACGAGGGCAGCCGGCTCGGTGACCATTGCGTGGTCGAGGACCGGATGCGCATCGGTTACTGTACGACGCGCGAATCGGGCACGACGTCCGCCTGGGCTGTGGCGCGTACGTGTGCGACCGGCAGCAGGAACTCCAGGTCCCCGGCAGCGAGTTCGCCGAGCGTGCTTGCTGCCGCCCCGCGGACTGCTGCAAGTTCAGCGCCGCGGCAGGCCGCCCTCCGCACCTGATCAGAAGCCGAGGAGATGCGCGTTGGTTCGGCGCGCGAGGGGTGCGAGGTCCGGTAGCTCGACAACCTCGCGCCCGGCGATGCGCAGGCGTTCGGCGCCCTCGCAGTCCACGAACAGAGCAGGCTCGCGCCACGCGAAGACGATCCGCGGATAGAGGTGGCGGATGAGTTCGGTGCAGCTTCGCGGTCGGGAAGCTCGCATGCTGCAGGGTTCGAGGGAGCTGTAGATCGTGGCGCCGCGGGGTCGCACGTCATCCACGTCGAGCTTGGCGAGCGCGGCCTCCTCAGCGTGGTCGTGTGGGTCGGTCTCTCGGGAGTAGCCCGTGGCGAGGACCCTGCCCTCGGTGTCGACGACCAGGGCGCCGACGGAGAAGGCGGTCCGGGACGGCGGACAGCTCTCCGCGAGGTCGATCACCCTGCGGAGGTGGAGCCGATCCTGGTCGGGCCCGGTCATGGGGTAGAACCGATGAGGTAGCGGAGCAGGACTACATCCCCGATCTGCCGGGTCTCGGCGAGGGTCATCGGCTGCGCGGGGTTCTGCGGGAACCGGCTGGGATGGACGAAGCGAGGCGCGTCGGGCTCACCGACGAGGAACGGCGCGATGACGAGGTGGATCTCGTCCACGAGCCCCGCCGCGAGGAACTGCGTGTGAATCGTTCCGCCGCCCTCGACCATCAGTCGCTCGACCTTGCGCTCACCGAGGTCGTCGAGGACCGCGCCGAGGTCGACCGGGTCCCCGGCCGCGACAACGATAGCCGCGTGCCCCAGCGCCGTGCGAACGGCCGACTCGGCTGCGTCCCGGGTGTAGACGATCTTCGCCGTGTTGCCCGCGGTGAAGAACTTGGCGGCGGGATCCAGATCGCCGCTGCCGGTCAGCGTCACCTTGATCGGATGCGGAGGCCGGCGGCGGTGTGCCCGCTTCTCCTGGCGCTCGCCGGAGCGGACCAGCAGCCGGGGATTGTCCCGCCGGATCGTGTTGGCGCCGACCAGGATGGCATCGACACCGGCGCGAACCTCGTCGACGCGATCGAAGTCGTCCTGATTGGACAGGAGCAAGCGGGACTCGCTGGTGTCGTCGATGTAGCCGTCGATGGACGTCGCCACGGAGAGCAGGACGTGCGGGCGAGGCGTCACGGTGTCGTGCCCTTTCGCTCGGTGAGTGCTTGCCTGACGATCTCGACGAACTGGTCGGCGTCGTCGCAGACGCTGAGGGCATCGAAATGCCGCTGCGGGAGGCACCGGCGCAGCCGTGAGTTCTGCTGCGCCCGTTCGTAGGTTCGGCGGGCGGTGCCGCCGCTCGCGGGGAACGGCACGATAGTCGTTCCAGAGTAGATCGCGAGGTCGACCTCCTCCGCAGTGCCAGTCGCTCCGCCGACGACGATGACGCAGTCAGCGTTGTGCACGATGTTCTGCCGTCCGAACAGGCCGATGGTGGCGGTGAAGTCGGGGGGCCGGTAGTGATCGGCGATGTAGGTCATGACCTCGATCCCCACTCCGACGGGTCCGTGGTTGACCTTGCAACGCGAGAGCATCACGAACCTGGCGAGCGCGCCGACGGCGGCGTCTATCACCTGTGCCTCGGTGTCGGTCGCTCTGCTTCCGCAGATCGCGAGCGTGGCGGGACCGCGCGGCGGTCCGGTGGCAGGCTCGGCTCGCGCCGCACTGTTTCCGGCCTTCGTCGCCGCTGCGGTCTCGTCGAGCAGCCGGTCCAGCGCGTCGAGGGATACCGCGAGCACCTCGGCGAGCTCCCGCCGCGCCGACGGCTGCGGCCGAGACTCACCACGTTCCCAGCGCGCGACGGTCGCGCGATCGACGTGGAGCCTCTCGGCCAGGGACTCCTGGGTATGGCCCACGATCCTGCGCCGGGCCGCCAGGCCGTCTCGCCTCCTGGTCATCGCGCACCACCCCCGGCCGGTCACCGTGGACCATACCCATGCGTCGCGCGTGTCACGGAAGTGCGTGATTGCGCTCCTGGTGTCGCATCGATGCGCCCCGCTCGCCCTGGTCCACCGCCCGTGGCTGCCGTTGACTCGTGACGGTGAACGGGAATGGAGGGCTGATGAGCGACAACAGCACGTCATCCGGAGGGGAGCGTGTCTGGTCCCCCGTCATCGACCAGCACGCAACGTGGATCGCCGTGAACCCGATCCAGGGCTGCCCCAAGGCCTGCGTGTACTGCTTCCTGCATGAACGGGGTCAAGCGGCGGTACGTCCCGAAGTCCTCGCATCCCCTGCCGAGACCGTCGAGCTGCTGGTCAGCTCGACGTACTACGGGACGGAACGCGCCGTCGCGCTCTACACCTGGACCGACGTCATGGCATTGCCGCGTTCGCGTGCGCACCTCGCGCAGGTCCTGGAGGAGCTCGCGCAGCGCCGGGTTCCCAACCCGATCGTGCTCATCACGAAATGCCACGTGCCGGACAGCACGATCGAGGCGATGTGCCGCGCCCGGGCCGGGGGCGTCCGGCTGATCACCTATCTGAGCCACTCGGGCCTCGGCGCAGACGTCGAACGCGGCATCCGGCGTCCCGCGATCGTGCAGAACTTCCCCAGGATCACGACGGCCGGGCTTCCGGTGATCCACTACTGGCGGCCGGCGCTGCCCGGCTCGGCCACTTCCGAGCGCATGGCCACGGTGCTGGACTGGGCTTCGCGCTTCGCCCGCTGCACCGTCGCGGCGGGTCTCAAGGTCGAGGATGCTGCGCTGCCTCGGCTCGCGGAGCAGTGGCCGGCGCTTGCGGAGGTCGCAGGCGTCACGAGCGCGGAGGGCGTCTACCCCGCAGCCTTCTGGGACTTCCTCGCCGACGTGCCCCGCAGCTACCCCGGCTACCCGCTCTTCCACAGCAATGCGTGCGCCCTCGCCTATGCACTGCAGGAAGTGGATCGATTCGGGATCTTCGGTAGTGAGGTCTGCAGACGGCGAAACGTCTGCCCGGCGGCGCAACGTGATCGCTGCGAGCTGGGGGTCGGTGAGCGATCGGTCCCCACGAGACGGGCGGTCGAGAAGGCACTCGCTCACCGTGGCGTTGCCGGAAGCTCCTTCGAGATCGGGGATGACGGCCGTGACGTCGTTCTCGACGACGAAGTCCCCACGAGCACGGTCGCCGCGTTGACGCAGGATCTCGGTGTCCGGGTGCGAGGGCATCGCGATCAGCGCGACCCCTACTGGAACAGCGGCACCGCCGGTGCCCAGCCCCTGGTGCTGGAGTGAGAGCGATGTCTAGTGGCGACCGAGCGGTCGGCGTCGGCTTGCTTGCCGAGGCCAGGGAGCTACGCAGCCGCTTCGCGAAGACCGCGCCGACGCAGTGGGATGCGGTGACCGCGTGCGCCGAACTGGCCGTGCAGCTCGGGCACCTGGCGCAGTGTCTGCCTCGCCTCCCAGGGGCCGCGATGGCTGACCTCGAGGACCCGGGCCAGCCGATCACAGACATCGGTGACGAGCTGGCTGATGTGCTGCTGGCCGTGTTGAGCGTCTGTGTGCTCACCGACACCGACCCCTCGGATGCAGCACTCGGAGCGGCCCCTGCCGGTGGCGTCGCCGACGAGTTCCTGCACCTCGTCGCCATCTGCGGTCAGTTGAGCGAGACCGTGATGGTGGAACTCGGCTACCGGCACCAAACCGGAGGCCGGCCGCATTCGGCTCATGGTGCCGCCACAGCTGCGGTGCAGCAGTGCGGCCGACTGGCTCGGCGACTCGGTCTGGATCTCGACGCCGAGTTCCACACCATGGCAGCCGACGCGCACGCCTTCCTCGACAGGCGGGGCGCGCGATGACCCGTCCCAGCTACGTCGACAAGACGATCGCGAGCGCGCATCCCGCGGCCGAGCGCTTCCACGCTGCGGCGCTGGCCGCCGGCCAGCCGGGCCTCGCGGAGTACATCGCGGCACTCCGCTCCGTCGGGATCCCGCTCCCACCCGGGCTGGTTGTTCAGCAAGGACCGGGGCTGTCGGTCCGGCATCGTTGGGTGAACGGGCCCACGCTGTCAGACCTCGCCACCCACGAGCCAGAGCAGTTCGTCGTCTCGGTGGACCGCATCCTGGGCTGGATCCGCGCGCTAGATGGCGCCGACGCCCGAATCGACACCAACTTGGCGAACTTCTGCCATACGCCGCGTGGGCCGATCCTGGTCGATGTGCTACCGCCATGGCGGCCGAGCCTCGCGCCGCCACCCCCGCGTTCGCTGTTCGAGGACCTCTTTACCGCCCTCTGCTTCGACACCGAGGTCCAGCTGGACGCCGTCGTCGGCTACGCGGCGCGAACCTTGCTGGCGAGTACGGTGCCCCACGGCGTTCGCCGGTCTCTGGCGGACGCCGTGACCGCGGCTCGACCCGACCTCGTCGGCGGATCGAACCCTCCGTTCCCAGCTGGCTGGTTCTGGGCTCGGGCACGCCTCGCGGTCGCGGTGCTGAGAGGGGAGCAGGACGTGTGCGTGCTGCACGAGTTCTTCGCGGCCACGTCGGTGCTCGGTTTCCGCGCGCTTCTGGAGGACCAGCGGCAGCGCCGGCTGCCTCGAGTCACCGAGATGATCACAAGAGAGGTCCCGCGATGAGAGCGCGACGGGCCCACGACATCGAGAGCTGGTGCCTTCGCACCGGCAACCTGGTGGTCACCCTCACCGCACCACGCTTTTGGGCAGCGGCACAGCGCGCTCACCTCGACGAGCACCTGCCTCCAAGGAGAGCTCTGCCGCACCGGATGCACGAATGCCCCGTTACCAGGCTCAGGGCGGACATCCGCATCGGGAGGACCGAGGTCGATCGGATCACCGAGACAGCCCGGACCCATTCCCGCCAACCGGTGATCGAGACCGTCCCCGGTGTCGAGCTGCAACGTTTTCGCTACGGCGGGGGCGTGTACTTCGCCGTCGTGGCCGACCGCCTCGAAGGCCGCCCGGGTGCGTGGGCTGTTCGCGCGACACCAGGCACAGCAACCCTGTTCCTGCGAGATGGCTCGGCGCGCAGCCACCACTACCCGCTCCGGATCATTCGCGAGGTGATGATGCGCTGTCACGAGAACCACGGCGGCCTCGTCATGCACGCGGCGGCCGCGGCCTGCGATGGCGGCGGGGTCCTCGTGTGCGGTCCGCGAGCGCGGGGCAAGACAACCACGCTGGCACGAATGCTCCGCCTCGGAGCGCGGCTGCTGTCGAACGACCGGGTGCTCCTCCAACAGGACGACGAACTCGTCGCGGTCCCGCTACCGGTGCCCCTCGGGCGAGGAACACTCGACAGCGACCCCGAGCTGACGGCTGCGGCGGGTCGACCGGCCGTGGAGGCGCTGCCAGTGACCTTCGCCAGCACCGGCAAGCTGTCGTTGAGTCCGCGGGCCTTCGCCGCTGCACTGGGAAGCGAGCTGGCTGCCACCGCCGGGCTCCGGCTCGTCGTCCTTCCTGGGCTGGTCGACACCCGAGAACTCCCGTCGGTGCGATGGCTCACCCCACGGGAGGGCGGCGCAGCGCTCGCCGAATGTTGCTTCACCCCACACGACGAGTTCTGGCTCCGCCCCTGGCTGGCCCGGCGCACCGCGACCGACGCGGCGCTGGGGGACCACGCGCGCAAGCGCCTGGCGGACGTCGCCAAGACGGTCCCCGCAATCTCGGTCCGCTTCGGAGTCCGCAACCCCGTCGAACAGCTCGACGGGGCGCTGCGCGAGGCGCTGAGGGGTGCGCCATGATCACCAGCCGGTTCGTCGCCGTGGTCACAGCGGCAGGCGAAGCCACTCGCTTCCGGCCGTTCAGCCACGCGATCCCGAAGGAGATGCTTCCGATAGGCGCCCGCCCTGCGCTCGACCTCGTGATCGACGAATGCGTCGCGGCCGGCGCCAACGAGGTCATCGTCGTGACCCGTCCTGGCGATCAGGTCGTCCCCGCACACCTCGACGCGACCCCCCACCGGTCGGTACGGGTCGATGTCGTCGAAGAAGACGTCGGACACGGCTACGGCAACGCCGCGCCCCTGCTCACCCTGCGGGAACGGCTCGGGACCTGTGACCTGTTCCTCGTCGCCTTCGGTGACGACGTGTTGCTTCCCTGCTGCGCGGCGGGTCGCGACCTGCGAACTATGGGACGGCTCGCGGATCACGGCGCCGGCGCTGGCGCCGTGATCGCTGCACAGCGCGTGCGGGTTGAACAGTCCGGCTCGTTCGGGATCATTGACACGGCGGTGGAGGAAGCTGACCTCGTTACCGGGATCCGCCAGCGGCCAGACCCCGCGACCGTCACCGAGCCGCTGGCAGTCGTGTCACGATTGATCCTGCGCCCCAGCATCCTCCCGCTGCTCCGAGCGACCGAAGAGGCTCGTGGCGAGCTCGACCTCGGGATCGCCGCCGCGCGGCTGGCGCGGACCGGCGTGGTCCGCGTACACCGCCTTGAGAGCGCGTGGGTCACGGTCGGCGACCCGCGCAGCTACCACCACGCTCTCGATACCTACTGGTCACTCCACACCGAGGACGCATCGTGGCGCTGATCGACATCTTCGACGACCGCTACGAGCACACGGGCGTGCAGGACAAGAAGACCGCGCACCGCGAGGGACTCTGGCATCGAACGTTCTCCTGCCTCGCCATCGACCCAGACCGGCGGACCATCCTGCTGCAGAAGAAGAGCCCCGGGCGCTACGCCTTCGACCGCCCCGACTACGCGGACATCACCGTCGGCGGGCACTATCACGCTGGCGAGGATGTCGCGGACGGCGTGCGCGAGGTCCACGAGGAGCTGGGCCTACCGGTGTCCTACGACGACCTGCAACCGCTCGGCATCCGCCAGACCACCGTTACGCTCGGACCCGGCTACGTCGAGCGGGAGTTCCAACACTGGCACCTGCTGCCACTGCGACGCGGCCTGACCGAGATCCCCCTCGCCGATGCCGAGGTCGCCGGACTCGTCGAGATCGACCTGCAGCACGCCATCGATCTCGCCGATGGCACCCGTCGCGATGCCCCGGCCAGCTACGCCATCCGCGGCGATCACGGGATGATGTACACCCAAGGCCGGTTCAGCCGTGACGACCTGGTTCCCAACTACCTGCGCACCGACCAGCTCTACCTGCGGGTCTTCATCGCCGCCCGGCGATACCTCGCGGGCGAGCGCCAACACCTCTTCTGGTGAACGGCATGCACCGGCCCATCGCCCTCGTCGTCGGCACCCGGCCTGAGCTGATCAAGCTGTCACCGGTTGCCCGGTGTCTCGGCAGTCGCGCGACGGTCATCCACACCGGCCAGCACCACGACGAGCGGATGTCCACCCGCCTCGCTACCACGCTCGGCCTTCGCGGTCACATCCTGAACGTACCCAGTACGGGCGCCGGTCGCGGTGCTCGGCTCGGTCACACAGTGGCCGCGCTGGCTCGTTCGTTCACCACCGACCTGCCCAGCGCCGTCGTGGTGCAGGGCGACACGACCTCGGCCCTGGCCGGCGCGCTCGCTGCCAACCACGCCGACCTCCCGCTGGTCCACGTCGAGGCAGGCCTGCGCAGCTTCGACCGCACCATGCCGGAGGAGCTCAACCGGACCCTCATCGACCACCTGGCCGACCTCTGCTGCGCGCCCACCGCGCTCAACCGGTCCAACCTCCTGGCCGAGACCATCCCAGACCATCGCATCGTGATCACCGGCAACACCATCGTCGACGCCGTGCACCGGCTCCTCCCCGACACGCGAAGCCGTAGTGAGACCCGCCGACACCACGGTCTGCAGGACAGGGGCTACATCCTCGCCACCCTGCACCGCCCGGAGAACGTCGATCACCGCCCCGTCCTGGAGCTGCTGCTCGACCAACTCGCCCTCGTGCCTGCACCCATTGTGCTCCCCTTGCATCCCCGGACCGCGGCCCGCGTCGAATCCTTCGGCCTCGGTTTCGCAACGGGCGCGCTCCGAGTCACCGAGCCGCTCGACTACCCCGAGTTCCTCGCGCTCGCCCACGACGCCGCGCTCCTCATCACCGACTCCGGTGGACTCCAGGAGGAGGCGAGCGTCCTCAAGACGCCGATCATCACGGTGCGCCGCAGTACCGAACGGCCGGAGATCGAGGGCACGTTCGGCGTACGAGTCCTGCCATCCGACGACCTCGCGAGAATCGCCGACCAGTGGCTCGCGGATCGTCGGCACGCAAGACGGTTGGCGTCCCTCCCGTCGCCGTTCGGCGACGGATTCGCTGCCGAGCGCATCGTCCAGGCGCTGAACGACCACCTCACGTCCGCCGACCAGCGGGTCTCGGCGGTCGCCACGCCATGAGAATGCATGCCAACGCGGACGAGGCGCGTCGGTCGCCGTCGTGCGCGTGATGGTGTTCGAACAGTGCGACGGAAGTGCGCGCGGTCCTGCGGCGTGACCGCCGTGGGGCGTGGATCAGGTGCGGTCTGCTGCGTAGCGGGGTGCCATGGACTCCATCTGCGCTAGCACGAGCTTGATCGCGGCGGGCTGCTTGTCCGGTGGGTAGCGGTGTTTGACGAGTAGCCGCTTGATCGATGAGCGCAGTTTGGCCCGGACGTCGTCGCGTACGGTCCAGTCGATGCGCATGTCGCGGCGCATGACGCCGACCAGTTCGCGGGCGATCTGCGCCAGGATGTCCTCGCCCTGCTGGAGGAGGGCTGACTCGTTGGTCGCCACGGCGTCGAAGAAGGCGAGTTCGTCGGTGTTCAGCGGCGGGGCGAAGCGCGCGCCGCGGTTGCCCTCGGCGGCGACCTCCCGGGCCAGCTCGATCAGCTCCGCGATCACCTCGGCGGAGGTGAGCTGCTGGTTGGTGTATTTGCGCATCAGCTCGGTGATGCGCTCGGAGAACGCGCGCTGGCGCACCACGTTGCTGCGGGTGGCCTTGGTTGCCTCGTCGGTTAGCATGGCGCGCAGCGCCACGAGCTGGTTCAGCAGGCGCCTGATGTCGTCCGGCAGCGGTTCGCCGCGCGACTGCCGCTCCTCGGCGTCGAACTTGGCCATCCAGACGCGGACCTCTTCGTGGAACTGCGCGTCGGGCCGCT
>JBOHGT010000534.1:0-7461 GCA_050700385.1 Pseudonocardiaceae bacterium
GGGCCAGGCCATGGACAAGCTCGCCGGCTTGCTCGCCCGCTGACATCACCGATTCGTCTGCGGTACGACGGGGACCCTGCCGCGTGACCGGACAGACGAATCACCCCAGGCGGGGCGCGACCAGTCCGGACTGGTAGGCGAACACCACGAGCTGGGCCCGGTCGCGGGCGCCGAGCTTCGTCATTGACCGGCTGACATGGGTCCGTACGGTGGCCGGGCTGAGCGTGAGCCGTTCGGCAATCTCGTCGTTGGTCAGCCCCTCGGCGACCAGCGTCACCAACTCGCGTTCGCGGTCAGTGAGCCGACGGATCTCGGGATGCGGGGCGGTACGGCGCGTCCCCGACGCGAACTCGCCGATCACCCGGCGGGTAACCGACGGCGACAACAGCGAGTCGCCGGCGGCTACCACCCGGATCGCGGTGAGCAGGTGGGCGGGGTTGGTGTCCTTGATGAGGAATCCGCTGGCCCCGGCCTGAAGCGCATCGAACACGTACTCGTCGAGCTCGAACGTGGTGAGCACGATGACCTTGGTGCCGGCCAGCCGCGGATCGGCCGCGATCTCGCGCAGCGCCTCGATGCCGTCCAGCACCGGCATGCGCACGTCCATCAGCACCACGTCCGGCCGGTGCTCGCGGACCAGCTCGACCGCCTCCCGCCCGTCGGCGGCCTCGCCGACCAGCGCGATGTCGTCCTCACCCTGCGCCAGCACCCGCAGGCCCATCCGGACCAGCGCCTGGTCGTCGGCCACCAGCAGCCGGATCACCGTGCCTGCCCAGCGATCGGTAGCCGTGCCCGGACGACGAACCCGCCTGCCGGGCCGGGTCCCGCGTCCACGGTCCCGCCGACGGCGCCGGCGCGTGCCCGCATCCCGGTGAGTCCCAGACCCGTCTCGGCATGCCCGTCTGGTCCGCGCCCGGTGTCCGTGATCTCCAAGGTCACCTCGTCCTCCCGGTAGGTGACGTGGACCGTAGCGGTCGCCGGACCGGCATGGCGCAGCACGTTGGTCAGCGACTCCTGCACGATCCGGTACGCCGCCAGGTCCACGCTGGCCGGCAGGTGCGCCCGCTCGCCCGTCCGGATCAGCTCGACGGGCACGCCGCTGTCGGTCGTCCGGTTCACCAGCACCTCCAGGCGTTCCAGGCCGGGCGAGGGTGCGCGCTCCCCGCCGTCGGGGTCGACGCCGTGGGGTGCCCGGAACACCGCCAGCGTGGCACGCAGCTCGTCCAGCGCATCCTGGCTGCTCTCCCTGATCGCCTCCAGGATCTCCCTGGCCTGCCCGGGTGAGCGGTCCAGTACGTGCAATGCCACGCCTGCCTGCATGCTGATCGCGGCGAGCCCGTGGCCCACGATGTCGTGCACGTCCTGCGCGGTGCGCAGCCGCTCCTCGTAGCTGCGCCGGCGGGCGTGCTCGGCGCGGGTGCGCTGGGTGGACTCCCGGGCGGTGCGCACCACGGTGCCGATCGCCCACACGGTCAGCGACCACCCGAGCGGGATGGCGAGCTGGGTGAGCACGGTCAGCGGGCTGCCCCAGCCGGCGTGCACACCGAACGCCGTGGACACCGCCGCGGCCGCCACCGCCAAGGCGGGCAGCGACCGGCGTACCGGCAGCCGGGTCGCCATCGAGTAGAGCGTGATCACGACCGAGAACAGGATCGGGCCGTAGGGGTAGCCGGTGACCAGGTAGGCCGCAGTCGCGCCCACCGCCGCGCCGAGCCCGACCAGCGGCCGTACCCGGCGCAGCAGCACACCGATTCCCGCCACCCCGACGAGCACGAACACCCACGCATCCAGCGGGTGCCGCGGTGGCACATCGCCCATGGCGGCGAACCGGGTACCCACCGCCATGAACGCCGTGACGACGGCGGCGAACACGCCGTCGGCGATCAGCGTCCGCGCCGGCGGACGGGTGGTGACCTGCACAGCCACGACGATAGATCGCGCCGTGCATCGCAGGCGTCAGCATGGGCGCGTAGCCGGCCTACGTCGGTGCCGGTAGTCGCGGTTACGAGGGCTGATCGGGCAAGCGGTGCGCGCGGAAGGCCAGCAGGGTGCTGCCGGGCACCGACATCCGGCTGCCGGCAGGCCGCGCCCGCGGTCGCGGGGGTGTCCCGTCCGGCGTGCCGATGTCGAGCACCTGCTCGAACCGATCGCCGTACTCGGGACCGGGCAGCGTCACCGTCACCCGTTCGGCACCGGCGTGCAGCACGAGCAGCCAGGAGTCCTCGTCGGCCCGGGAGCTCGCACCGCGGTGGCGCGGGTGGGAACGCACGTCGGTGCCGTCGATCCACATACACAGCGTGTGGCGGTGCCCGTCGAGCCAGTCGCCGAGCTCCATCCGGTGCCCGTCAGGTCGCAGCCACACCAGGTCGGGCGTGCCGCTGGGGGTCGCCCGGCCCTCGAAGAACTCCGGCTGGCGCAGCGCGGGCGCGCCGGCGCGCAGCGCGAGCAGCCGCCGGGTGAACGCCAGCAGCTGGTCAGCCTGCGGGCTGGCCGACCAGTCCAGCCAGGAGGTGTCGTCGTCGAGGCAGTAGGGATTGTTGTTGCCGCGCTGGGTCCGCCAGCGCTCGTCCCCGGCGAGCAGCATGGGCGTGCCGGTGGACAGCAGCAACGTGGCCAGCAGGTTGCGTGCCCGCCGTCCCCGGCATGCCAGCACGGCGGGATCGTCGGTGTCGCCCTCGGCGCCGCAGTTCTGCGACCGGTTGTCGTCGGTGCCGTCGTGCCCGCCACCGCCGTTGGCGTCGTTGTGCTTGCGGTTGTACGAGACAAGGTCCCGCAGCGTGAACCCGTCGTGCGCGGTGACGAAGTTCACCGACGCCCACGGCCGCCGCCCGCCGGCGGCGTAGAGGTCGGAGGATCCGGCGAGCCGCGAGGCGAGCTCGCTCACGCCGCCCACGCCGCGCCAGAAGTCCCGCACCGTGTCGCGGTAGCGGCCGTTCCACTCGCCGAACTGCGCCCCGAACCCGCCGACCCGGTAGCCGTCGCCGGTGGCGTCCCACGGCTCGGCGATCAGCTTGCGCCCGCCCAGCAGCGGGTCGGTGGCGATCGCGGTGAGCATCGGCGCGTGCGGGTCGAACTCGTTGCCGCCGGGGCGGCCCAGCACGCTGGCCAGATCGAAGCGGAACCCGTCGACGCCGAGCTCGCCCGCCCAGTACCGCAGCGCGTCGGTGACCAGCCGGACCACGGTCGGCGAGCCCGCGTCCAGGGTGTTGCCGCAGCCGGTGAGGTCGGCGTCGAGGTAGTAGGCGGGCGCGTCGAGCCCGCGGTAGGCCAGCGTCGGCCCGTCGGTGCCGCCCTCGCACGTGTGGTTGGCCACCACGTCGACGACCACCTCGAGGCCTGCGGCGTGCAGCGCGCCGACCATGGTGCGGAACTCCTCGACCTCGGCCCCCGGGACCGCGGCATAGCCCGGGTGCACGGCGAACAGCGCGAGCGGCGAGTAGCCCCAGTAGTTGCGCCGGCCGGTGCGCTGCAGCGATGGTTCGTCGCAGAACGCCATCACCGGCATCAGTTCGACAGTGGTGACGCCCAGGTCCACCAGGTACTCCACCACCGCGGGGTGCGCCAGGCCCAGGTAAGTGCCCTGGTACTGGGAGGGCACCGCGGGATGGCGGCGGGTGAACCCGCGGACGTGCAGCTCGTAGAGCACGGTGTTCTCCCAGGGCACGTCCGGCCGGGCCCCGGTGTCCGGGCCGCCCGGGGCGGTCACCACCGACAGCGGGACCGAGCCCAGCGAGTCACGCCCGCTGCCGGGCAGCGCCGCGTCGAGGTCTGTGACGGTGCCCTCGATCCGCCGCGCGTAGGGATCCACCAGCAGCTTCGCCGGGTTGTATTGTAGCCCCCTGGCAGGGTCGGCCGGGCCGTGCACCCGGTAGCCGTAGCGCTGGCCGGGACCTACCCCGGGGAGCAGCCCGTGCCATGCCCCGAAGGTGCGCTCGACGAGCGGGACCCGCCGCTGGTCGCCGTCCGGGCCGATCAGGCACACCTCGACCGCCTCGGCCACCGAGGACGCGACGGCGAAGTTCACCCCGCCCGCCTCGGGATGGGCGCCCAGCGGGAACGGGTGGCCCACTTGCGGGTCTGGGGGTTCGGGCGAGCCGGTCACGAACGGTCATCTTGCCTGCCCGGCCCGACACCCGCCGCCCTGCGCTGCGGCGGCTCACCCGGCCGGGACAATGGTGCGGTGACTGGGCAGGAGGGACGGGGCGACGGGGCGGTGGACGTGACCGACCTCATGGTCCGGATGGACGGCGTCGCGGTGCGGCGCGGGCACTCGGTGCTGCTCGACGGGGTGGACTGGCAGGTGGAGCTCGACGAGCGGTGGGTGGTGCTCGGGCCCAACGGGGCCGGCAAGACCACGCTGCTACGGCTGGCCGGCGCTGAGCTGCATCCCACGTCGGGGTCGGTGCACCTGTTCGGAGAACGGCTCGGCCGCACCGACGTCTTCGAGTTGCGCCCCCGCATCGGCTTCTCCTCCGCCGCGCTGGCCTCCCGGATCCCGGGCGACGAGCGGGTGCTCGACCTGGTGGTCAGCGCCGGGTACGCGGTGCTCGGCCGCTGGCGGGAGGACTACGAGTCGCTCGATACCGACCGCGCCGCCGGGATGCTCGCGGTGATGGGTGTGGACGCGCTGGCCGGGCGCCGGTACGCGACATTGTCCGAGGGCGAGCGCAAGCGGGTCCTCATCGCCCGATCGCTGATGACCGACCCGGAACTGCTGCTGCTCGACGAGCCCGCGGCCGGCCTGGATCTCGGCGGCCGGGAGGACCTGCTGGCCCGGCTCGCCACGCTGGCCGCCGACCCCGACGCGCCGGCGATCGTGCTCGTCACCCATCATGTCGAGGAGATCCCGCCCGGGTTCACCCACGCGATGCTGATGCGTGACGGTGGCGTGGTCGCCCAGGGGTTGCTCGACGGCGTGCTCACCGAGGCCAACCTCGCCGCCACCTTCGGCGCCGACCTGGAGCTGCGCCGTGACGCCGGTCGCTTCACCGCCCGCCGCCGGTAAGGTCCGCGTGGTGGCCAGCAGTGACATGACCAGCAGCGACGTCGAGGAGGCGCCGGTAGTGGGCGAGTTCGTCAGACTCGAGGTGGACGGCCGCATCGGCACGATCCGGGTGGACCGGCCGCCGATGAACGCGCTGAGCCGGCAGGTCCAGGAGGAGATCCGCGCGGCGGCGCACGAGGCCTCGGCCCGAGACGACGTCCGCGCGGTGATCGTCTACGGCGGCGAGAAGGTGTTCGCCGCGGGTGCCGACGTCAAGGAGATGGCCGCCATGTCCGAGGCGGACATGGCGGCCGCGGCGCCCGACCTGTCCTCGGCGTTCAGCGCCGTCGCCGCGATCCGCAAGCCCACGGTCGCCGCGGTCACCGGCTACGCGCTGGGCGGCGGCTACGAGCTCGCGCTGTGCTGCGACCGGCGGGTGATCGGCGACGACGTCAAGGTCGGGCAGCCGGAGATCCTGCTCGGCATCATCCCCGGCGCGGGCGGCACCCAGCGGCTCGCCCGGCTGGTCGGCCCGGCGAGGGCCAAGGACATCATCTACACCGGGCGCCTCGTCGAGGCGCAGGAGGCGCTGCGGATCGGGATGGTCGACGAGGTCGTCGCTCCCGACGACGTCTACGCCGCGGCGCGGCGCTGGGCCGAGCAGTTCGTACCCGGACCTGCCCGTGCGCTGGCCGCGGCCAAGGTGGCGATCGACGGCGGGCTGGACGGTGACCTGGGCAGCGGGTTGAAGCTGGAGACCCACGTCTTCGCGGCGCTGTTCGCCACCGAGGACCGCACCATCGGGATGCGCTCGTTCCTCGACAGCGGCCCGGGTAAGGCCGAGTTCTTGTGAGTGCTTACCGGCGCCCGAGCACCCGACGCCACTCACGAGTGCGCGCGTAGCGTGCAGCGCCGAGCGTGCCTCGCTCAGCCGAGGCTGCGGAGCCGGTCGAGGATCAGCGAGCTGACCCCCGCTGGGTCGGCGTCCAGCGCCACGTCGACCTTGCGCCCAGCGGCCGCGGTGCGCCGGTCGGCGAGCACGGTGCCGCGAGCGGGGCCATGGTCGCAGACGACCTCCAGCGGTAGTGGTGTGGTCGCGAGTGACCCCGGCACTGCGGCCTCGAGCACGGCGAGCGAGTCGTGCAGCGCCACCTCGTCGCGCCCGGAGAACTCCGAGTAGCGCCGCCGGTAGTGGTCCACGACCCGGGCCAGCGCGGCGCACCGTGGGCCTGCGGCCGCCAGCGCGTCCAGCCAGGGCCTGTCCACCGCGCACCGCTGGGTGAGATCCAGCGGCACCAGCGTGGTCGGCACGTCCTCCTCGACCAGTACCCGCCGCGCGGCCTCCGGATCGCAGCGGACGTTGAACTCCGCCCTGGAGCCCGTGGTGTCCCCGCCGGACAGGCTGCCGCCCATTGCCACGATCCGCCCGATCCGGGGCGTCACCTCGGGGTGCGCGGCGAGCAGCAGCGCGATGTTGGTCAGCGGGCCGATCGCCACCAGCGTGACCGGGGCCGGGGCGGCCCGCAGCAGATCGGCCATCAAGGCCACCGCACCCCGGGCCCCGACGGGTCCCGCAGGATCCGGTAGCTCCCCGGCACATCCGCCCAGCCCGTCGTCGCCGTGCCAGGACTCGGCGCGCTCGGCCTGCGGGTATACCAGCGGCCTGGCTGCCCCGGCGGCGAGCGGAACGTGTCCCAGCCCGGCGAGCATGCGAAGCCGCTGCGCGTTACAGGTGGCCGTCTCCAGGTCGACGTTGCCGAACACGGTGGTCACGGCGAGCAGCTCGATCTCGGTACAGGCGGCCGCGAGCAGCAGCGCGACGGCGTCGTCGACGCCGGGATCGGTGTCGATGATCACGGGGACGGTCATCGGGCGAGCACCTCGTCGATCTCGGCGGCCGTAGGCAGTGATGGTTGCGCGCCGGGCCGGGTGGCCGCGAGCGCGCCTGCGGCGCAGGCCCGCGCGAGCAGCTCGGTGTCGCGGCGCCCCTCCAGCATGCCGACGACCATCGCGCCGACGAAGGCGTCTCCCGCGGCCGTGCCGTCGACGGCGTTCACCGGCGGCGGTGCAGCGTGCGCGACCTCCCGCCCGTCGCGCAGCAGCACGGCGCCGCGGGAACCGTCGGTCACTGCCACGGTGCGGGCCTGATCGGAGCCGTCGAGCGCGGCGTGCTCGGCGCGGTTGACGACGACCAGGTCGGCGCGGCGCAGCACGGTGCCGGGTACGGGGCGCGCCGGAGCGGCGTTGAGGGCGAACAGGCCGGTGGCGTGCTCGGCGGCGGCCCGCACGGCGGTATCGGGCACCTCCAGGACCGTGAGCACGGCGCCCGCCCCGGCCACGTCGGAGCCGCCCACCTGCAGCGCTGCGTTCGCACCGGGCACCACCACGATCGTCGTCTCGCCGGCGTCATCGACCTCGATCAGCGCGATCCCGGTCGGCGCGTCGACCTCGCGAACCGCGTCGAGCTCGACGCCGCC
>JBOHGT010000535.1:0-8343 GCA_050700385.1 Pseudonocardiaceae bacterium
AGCGGCCCGACGCGCAGTTCCACGAAGAGGTCCGCGTCTGGATGGCCAAGTTCGACGCCGAGGAGCGGCAGTCGCGCGGCGAACCGCTGCCGGACGACATCAGGCGCCTGCTGAACCAGCTCGTGGCCCGGTCCACCGCATCCGGGGAGGTCGTGGACATCTACCAGGCGGCGGGCATGCCCAGGCCCGCGCTCGACGACCTCACTCCGACGTTCCTGCAGCGAGCTCAGCAGGCGCGTAACCCGCACCTGGCGATCGAGGCGCGTCAGCCGATCTGCCAGAGCCGCTGCCCGTTGCCCAGCAACTCGCCGGGCCGCTGCCATCCCCGGCGTGTCGTGGCTGGCTCGCTGAACTGGCCTTTTGGCGCGACTCGACGGCACCGGCCGCGATGTGCCGGGAACCGTCGGGGTGCCGGGTTAGGGTGGCTCGCTTCCGACGCGGCGCCGCCGCCCACCCGGCCAGGCACCGCGTCTGGAGAACACCGCGTCTTGGAGAACACCGTCACCGAGGAGGTCTACCCCGTGCCCGGCGACTCGTTCGTCCACCTGCACACGCACACCGAGTTCTCCATGCTCGACGGCGCCGCTCGGTTGGACGACCTGTTCGCCGAGGCCGCCCGGATGGGCATGCCGGCGCTGGCGATGACCGACCACGGCAACGTCTTCGGCGCCTACGAGTTCTGGAAGAAGGCGCAGGCGCACGGCGTCAAGCCGATCATCGGCATGGAGGGTTACCTTGCCCCCGGCTCCCGGCACGAGCGCAAGCGGGCGGTGCTGCCTGGCGGGGGGAGTGCCGAGGACAACCCCGGTGAGATGTACACCCACATGACGCTGCTCGCAGAGAACACCGCGGGTATGCACAACCGCCACCACCGGATGCCCGTCGGGCGAGGTGCATCGGCTGCTGCAGCAGGACAAGTTCGTCGCCGCCTGCTAGGCCGCGTCGGACTACCGCGACATCTTCGGGCGAGAGAACTTCTGCTGCGAGTTGATGGAGCACGGCATCGAGATCGACCGCCGGGTCCGTGACGACTGAGGAGGGTGAGTGCCAGACGACTATATCTGCGCTGTGTCAGCTCTTGTCGAGGAACTGGATCGTCCAAGTCCGGGTGCGGGATTGGCGCCCGGCCCGTAGCGGCGGTATCGTGCCCTATGACAGGTCGAGCAACGCACAGTCGCTCGACGACCGGCATAGAAGTTGCAATGGAGGGAAGGTGCGCATGTACGAGTCGGAGAACATCGACGAACTCTTCAGTGGTCCAATCGAATCTGTGGCCGAGGGAGCTGAAGAACGTTACGGAAGGAAGCCGAACGGTACGTCTGACCAAGGGTACAAGGAGGACTGAGTCCGACTGGCGAGGAGTCGCTGAATCGTCGGTGCTGTTGGCTGCGACAGGTGGGGTGTCCATGATGAAATTCGCGCTCGACCTCGCTGACTGTCGGTCAGTGTGGTGGCGGGAAGGCGCTCGCATCGTGTCGGGCAGAAGTTGGATCGAACCCTTCCGCAGTCCCGCTCTCGAGTCATTACTCATCACCGGTCCGTCGAGCACGCTGATCGCAACTCGCGAAAGACTGACGGGCAGGATCCCGGCTACGGTCGAGACCCTGCCCGACCAGTGTAGCTGTTGGAATTCCGACGGCTTTGCCTCCGTGCGCCGAGAGATCGTCGAATGGCCGCTCGAGTTCTTCCTTGTCGAAGTGGGACCTGGGAATCAGATCGCCCTTGCCGCTGGGCGATTTGGTACTGCTCCTGTCTACGTGCTGAGGAACCGACAGGTTCTCCGTGGAAGCTGGTCATTGCCGGATCTGTACGAGCACTTGACTGTGAGCGACCTGGACGACGAAGGTGTGGTCCGCTTCCTCTCCAGGAAGTCATGCTACTCACGTGCCACTGTCTTTCGGTCCGTGAGTCGCATGACGGAGCGTTCGGTGGGAATTCTATCGGGAAGTGGCTTCGACGTGAAATATCCCCTGCCGTCCCATCGCGACAAACCGCGCCACCTCCGCGCGGGCGTGGACGCCGTCTCCGCTTTCGAGCGAATCCTTCAAGCCTCGCTGCGACAGCGCGTTCACTCCATAGGAGATTCGTGTGTCGAGGTATCGGGTGGAATGGATTCCGCAGTCGTCGCTTCGACGATGACGGAGATAGCCGGACCCCGGGTAATGTCGTGCGGAATGTCCATCGGTGGACCCGCAGGCGATCAGCAGAAGCGGCGGCGCACCGAGTTGGTCGAGAATTTGGGAGGAGCGGACGTGACGATCGACGCCATCGATCACGCTCCATTTCATCGGCTGAGTTCCCGTCGCTCGGGTGCGCCATTCTCCGCCGAGGACGAACCGTACTCCGAAGCGTTGACGGCCGAACTGGCGGCGGTCCGGACAAGGGGCGCACGCATCGTCGTGACAGGCATAGGAGGGGACGAGCTGATGACCGAGCCCGTCTCGGAGGGGGCTGCGATCCGGCGCAGGCACGGCGGCGGACTACTTAGTTGTCGGGGCCGGCGGGTTCTTGATCAGTTGGAGCCGTTGGACCTCGCGTCAGCCCCCGCGTCCGCGCTACCAGAGCCTTGCCTCCTCGCGGCCGCGTGCCGGAGTCCCGTCATGCTCCGAGCAGGTATCTGGCCGGTGAGTCCGCTGTGCTCTCCCGGGGTGCTGACGTTCTGCGACTGGTTGCCGGTGAAGTGGCGGAGAGGAAAGCGTCTGCTACGCGCCCTGCTGGCTCGACGAGGCCTCTCCGCAGGGTTCCTGTACCCCCGCCGTCGGGAGAACTTCGCGCACGTCATGGAGCACGCGATGATCCACAACGGCCTTCCGCTGATGCGCTCCATGAGGCGTGGGTCCATCTTGGCAGATCAAGGCTACCTGGACCTCGACCGGCTCGATCGGCGGGGGGACTCATTGCCGCGAGCTGGCCTCTACGAGGCCGTCGCGCTCGAGTTGAGTCTTCGTACGTTGCCGGCCTGACCACGTTCGGCGTGGGTGCCACGGCAACCGGCAGCGGGCCGCTAGGGTTGAGATCCTCGTTCACTCGTGCCCCGTCAGATACTGTGCGGTCCTGGGAGGTCGTTGCTCGTGGGTGATGGCTCGTTCGTCCACCTCCATGTTCACACCGAGTACTCGATGCTCGATGGCGCGGCGAAACTCGGCCCCATGTTTGCCGAGGTCGAGCGGTTGGCGATGCCGGCGCTGGGTATGACCGACCACGGAAACATGTACGGTGCATACGACTTCTATCAACGAGCCAGCGCAGCGGGGATCAAGCCGATCATTGGCGTGGAAGCCTATGTTGCACCCGACAGCCGGTACCACAAGAAACCGGTCTTCTGGGGTGAACGATACCAGCGCGAGCGCGGAGACGACGTCTCTGGTAATGGGGCATACACTCATTTGACGTTGTTGGCCGAAAACACCAAAGGCCTGAGAAACCTCTTCCAGCTCTCGAGCAAGGCTTCCTTGGAAGGTTACTACTACAAGCCACGGATGGATCGTGAGCTGCTCGCCGAGCACGCCGGAGGAATTATCGCCACCACCGGCTGTCCGTCGGGAGAGGTGCAGACGAGATTACGCCTCGACCAAGGAGCTGAGGCGCTGCAGGCGGCGGCGGACCTATGCGACATCTTCGGTCGGCAAAACGTCTACGTCGAACTCATGGACCACGGGCTGGACATCGAGCGCGGGGTTCGCGAAGGCCTGCTCTCGATCAGCAAGAGTCTCGGCATTCGTCCGTTGGCGACGAACGACTCGCATTATGTTCACCGCGAAGACGCCAAGACTCACGAAGCGTTGCTGTGCGTACAATCGGGGAAGACCCTCGCGGACCCCAAACGCTTCAAGTTCGACGGCGACGGCTACTACATCAAGTCGCCCGAAGAGATGCGCTCCATGTGGGACCACGAGGTTGCGGGAGCTTGTGACAGTTCGCTCCTGATCGCCGAACGCGTGCAGTCCTACGAAGACGTATTCGGCTTCGTCGACCGCATGCCCAGGTTTCCCGTCCCGGAGGGTGAAGACCAGGCCAGTTGGTTCCGCCGAGAGGTCGAGCGGGGACTTGTCGGTCGATTTCCCGGTGGCGTGCCGGAATCTCATCGAAGTCGGGCCGACTACGAGATCGACGTGATCTTGCAGATGGGCTTTCCGGCGTACTTCCTCGTCGTAGCTGATCTGGTCGGGTACGCGAAGAAGGCAGGTATCAGGGTTGGCCCTGGTCGCGGTTCGGCGACCGGTTGCGTGTGCGCCTACGCGCTGGGCATCACCGAGTTGGATCCCTTGGAGCACGGGCTCCTCTTCGAGCGTTTCCTCAATCCGGAGCGCGTATCGATGCCGGACATCGACCTCGACTTCGACGAGCGTCGACGCGGCGACATGATCCGGTACGTCACCGAGCGATGGGGCGAGGACAGAGTCGCTCAGATCATCACGTATGGAACGATCAAGGCGAAGGCGGCGCTCAAGGACTCGGCCCGAGTTCTGTACGGCCAGCCCGGTTACTCGATTGCGGACCGGATTTCCAAGTCGATGCCACCTGCGGTGATGGGCAAGGACATCCCCTTGTCGGGCGTTTTCGACCCGGCGCACCCGCGTTATTCCGAGGCCGTCGAGGTCCGGTCTCTCCATGAAACCGACCCGCAGGTCAAGGAGATCGTCGAGACGGCTCGCGGTCTCGAGGGCATGATCCGGCAGGCCGGGGTGCACGCCGCTGGTGTGATCTTGTCTTCCGAGCCTCTGGTCGATGTCCTGCCTGTCTGGCGTCGCGAAGCGGACGGAGCTGTCGTCACGCAATGGGACTTCCCGTCCTGCGAGTCGGTCGGTCTGCTCAAGATGGATTTGTTGGGCCTGCGCAATCTCACCGTGCTCGATGACGCGATCGCCAACGTCGAGGCGAACCACGGCCGTAGGGTCGATCTGGATACGCTCGCGCTCGACGACAAGAAGACCTACGAGCTGTTGGCGCGTGGAGACACGCTCGGGGTGTTCCAGCTGGACGGCGGGCCGATGCGCGCGCTGCTCAAGGCCATGGCGCCCACGGCGTTCGAGGACATCGCCGCAGTGCTCGCGCTCTATCGGCCGGGACCGATGGCGGCGAACGCCCACAACGACTACGCCGACCGAAAGAACAACCGCAAGCCGGTCGTTCCCATTCATGAAGAACTCGCGGAACCTCTGGACGATATTCTCGGTGAGACGTTCGGGTTGATCGTCTACCAGGAGCAGGTCATGGCGATCGCGCAGAAGGTTGCCGGATACAGTCTCGGTTCCGCGGACTTACTCCGTCGGGCAATGGGCAAAAAAAAGAAGGAGATTCTCCACGAGGAGTTCAAGTCTTTCTCCAGCGGTATGCAGGACCGTAGGTACTCGGTTGCGGCGGTGAACAAGCTATGGGAGATTCTCCTCCCCTTCGCGGGTTACGCGTTCAACAAGAGCCACACCGCGGGCTACGGGCTCGTCTCGTACTGGACCGCCTACCTCAAGGCCAACCACCCCGCGGAGTACATGGCCGCGCTGCTCACCAGCGTGGGTGACGACAAGGACAAGGCCGCGGTCTACCTCGCCGAATGCCGCAAGATGGGCATCACCGTGCTGCCGCCGGACGTCAACACCTCCGACCGGGACTTCACCCCGGTCGGCACCGATATCCGTTTCGGCCTCGGCGCGATCCGCAACGTCGGCGGTAACGTGGTCGACGCGGTCACGCGGGCGCGCACCGAGAAGGGCCGCTACGCCGACTTCTCCGACTTCCTGCGCAAGGTCGACGCGGTGGTCTGCAACAAGAAGGTCGTCGAGTCACTGGTCAAGGCTGGCGCGTTCGACTCGCTGGGTCACTCGCGCAAGGGCCTGCACCTGGTGCACGCCGAGGCCATCGACGCGGTGATGGAGTCCAAGCGTGCCGAGGCGGTGGGGCAGTTCGACCTCTTCGGGGATGCGCCCCCCGGGACCGGCGGGCTGTTCGACATCGCGATACCCGGCGAGGAGTGGGACGGCAAGCACCGGCTGGCGCTGGAGCGGGAGATGCTCGGGCTCTACGTCTCCGGGCACCCGTTGCACGGTGTGGAACACGTGCTGGCCAACCAGTCCGACACGCCCATCGCGTCCATCCTGGACGGCACCGTCGACGATGGCGCGCAGGTCGTGGTGGGCGGCATCCTTGCCTCGGTGACCCGGCGGGTGAACAAGAACGGCGAGCCGTGGGCGTCTAGCCAGCTGGAGGACCTCGCAGGCGGCATCGAGGTGCTGTTCTTCCCCAAGACCTACTCGGTGGTCGGCCTCAACGTGGCCGAGGACGCGATCGTGCTGGTAAAGGCCAGGGTGGCCAAGCGCGACGACCGGATCTCGCTGATCGCCAACGACCTCGTGGTGCCGGAGCTGAACACCGCAGGCGCCGCGCAGCCGGTCCGGGTGAGCATGCCCGCGGCCCGCTGTACCCCGCTGCTGGTCGCCGAGTTCAAGGACGTGCTGGCCCGCCACCCCGGTACCCAGGAGGTGCACCTCAACCTGGTCAACGGGGGGCGCACCCACCAGCTGCGCCTCGACGACGGCCTGCGCGTCACGCCGTCCTCGGCCCTCATGGGGGACCTCAAGGCACTGCTCGGCCCCAGCTGCCTCAGCTGAGAAGTGGGCCGCTGGCGGCTCGATTGACAGGTGTGAACACGGCTGGTAGAGCGATGCCGCACGGACCTGCGACGATCCTGGGAGGAGGCTGAGTAGACGTGTCCCAAGAACCGGATGCCGCCAGCTTCGGAGTGCTCATCGAGGGAAGGGTGCACCCCTGGAGCAAGGACACCATCACGGTGTCGGAGATACGTGAGCTCGGTGGCCTGCCCGCGGATTGCCCTGTGGTCGAGGAGAACCTCCAGACCGCCGCCGAGCGGGTTCTCGGTGAGGACGACGTCCATCAGCCTCCGAAGCTCGAGGAGGGCAAGACGGTGACCAAGAAGGTGAACTTCAGGCGGGGATGACCTGACCCTGCGCCAGCACGTCCCTCTCCGCCGGGGTGATCGTAGGTCGGGGTGATCGTAGACCGGAGTGATCGTAGACCGGAGTGATCGTAGATTGTCGGCCCATGGAGTCGACGGAGGATCTGCTGGCCACCGACCGGGCGCACGTCTGGCACCCCTACGGCCCGATGCCGGGCCACACCGACCCACTGGTCGTCGAGTCCGCGTCCGGGGTGCGGCTGCGGCTGGCCGACGGGCGGGAGCTCCTGGACGGCATGTCGTCCTGGTGGGCGGCGATCCACGGTTACCGCCACCCGGTGCTGGACGCCGCGGTCCGCGACCAGCTCGACCGGATGGGTCACGTGATGTTCGGCGGGCTCACCCACGAGCCCGCGGTGCGGCTGGCCCGGCGGCTCGTGGAGATCACTCCCGAGCCGCTGGCCCATGTCTTCCTCGCCGACTCCGGGTCGGTCTCGGTCGAGGTCGCGATCAAGATGTGCCTGCAGCACTGGCGCTCGCTGGGCAGGCCCGGCAAGCACAGGCTGCTGACCTGGCGCGGCGGCTACCACGGCGACACCTTCGGCGCGATGAGCGTGTGCGACCCCGAGGGCGGGATGCACGCGCTGTGGTCCGACGTGCTGGCCCGCCAGGTCTTCGTGCCCCCGCCGCCGCGCGAGTTCGAGGGTGGTTACGTGCAGTTGCTCGCCGACGCCGTCGCCGAGCACGCCGGCGAGCTCGCCGCGGTGATCGTCGAGCCGGTGGTGCAGGGCGCCGGGGGGATGCGCTTCCACCATCCCCGCTATCTGCAGGCGCTGCGGGAGATCACCACCGCCCACGACGTGCTACTGGTCTTCGACGAGATCGCCACCGGGTTCGGGCGGACCGGCGAGCTGTTCGCCGCCGACCACGCCGGTGTCAGCCCTGATGTGATGTGTGTGGGCAAGGCGCTGACCGGCGGATACCTGACGATGGCTGCGGCGCTGTGCACGACCCGGGTGGCCGAGGGCATCTCGCGCGGCGAGGTGCCGGTGCTCGCGCACGGCCCCACGTTCATGGCCAACCCGCTCGCGGCCGCCGTGGCGGGCGCCTCGATCGAGCTGCTGCTCGGCCAGGACTGGCGGGCCGAGGTCGACCGCATCGAGGTGGGGTTGCAGGCAGGGCTGGCTCCCGCGGCCGAGCTGCCCGGGGTGGCCGACGTGCGGGTGCTCGGCGCGATCGGGGTGGTGCAGCTCGACCACCAGGTGGACATGGCGGCTGCGGGCGGCGCTGCCGCGGACGCCGGGGTCTGGCTGCGGCCGTTCCGGGACCTGGTGTACACGATGCCGCCCTACATCACCGGTGACGCGGACCTCACCCGGGTGTGCGAGGGTGTCCGCGCCGCCGTGGCCGTCGCGTGACTCCCTGTCACGCCG
>JBOHGT010000536.1:0-12737 GCA_050700385.1 Pseudonocardiaceae bacterium
GTGGTGTGGCGGGAGGCCGACGAGTCGCAGCGGCGTCGCTGGCGCACCGGCGCGGGCGTGGTGTTCGGCGGCGGTCGCGGCGCGGTGCTGCGGGTGCTCGCCGGGGCCGGGCTGGTCGTCGCGGGCATCGCGGTCTTCCTGCTCAACCAGGTGAACCTGGGACAGGTGCAGTTCGGGCTGCTCGCCGTCGTCGCGACGCTGGTCGGGGTGGCCGTGCTGACGGTGCCGTGGTGGCTGCGGCTGGTCCGCGATCTCGGCGAGGAACGCCGAGCACGGATCCGGACCCAGGAGCGCGCCGAGATCGCGGCGCACCTGCACGACTCGGTATTGCAGACCCTGGCGCTGATCCAGCAGCAGTCCGACTCCGGCCGGGAGGTCCGGCGGCTGGCCCGCGGCCAGGAGCGCGAGCTGCGGGCATGGCTCTACGGCCCGCAGGGCTACGGCCGGGCCGGCCCCGAGCCGGACGGCGGTGAGCCGACCGCGCTTTCCGAGACGCTGTCCGTCGTGGCCGGGGAGGTGGAGGACACCTACTCGGTGAGCGTGCAGGCCGTGGTGGTGGGCGACTGCCCGGCCGACGCGACCATGGCACCACTGGTGCTGTCCAGCCGGGAGGCGATGGTCAACGCCGCCAAGCACGCGGGCGTCGGCGAGGTCAGCGTCTACGCCGAGGTGGAACCCGGCCAGGTGCACGTGTTCGTCCGCGACCGCGGGAGCGGTTTCGACCACACCGCGGTGCCCGCCGACCGCCACGGCCTGGCCGACTCGATCCACGCCAGGATGGAACGCCACGGGGGTACGGTGCGGCTGCGCACGGCGCCCGGGGAGGGCACCGAGGTGCAGCTGGCGATGCCACGCCGGCAGAACGGGGACGAGGGATGAGCAGCGAGCAGAGCATCAGCCAGCAGCGCATCGGGGTGTTCCTGGTCGATGACCATGGCCTGTTCCGCACCGGCGTGAAGGCCGAGCTGGCCCGCGCCGGGTCGGCCGACGGGGTGGCGCCCACGGTTGAGGTGATCGGCGAGGCCGGGTCGGTGAACGAGGCGGTCGCCGGTGTCGCGCACCTGCGTCCCGATGTCGTGCTGCTCGATGTGCACATGCCCGACGGCGGCGGCGCGGAAGTGCTCCGCCAGCTGCGGCCCGAGCTGCCCGACGTGGTGTTCCTCGCGTTGAGCGTGTCCGACGCCGCCGAGGACGTCATCGCGGTGATCCGTGCCGGGGCGCGCGGCTACGTCACCAAGACGATCTCCGGTCGGGAACTGGTCGACGCGGTGCGCCGGGTATACGCCGGTGACCCGGTGTTCTCGCCGCGGCTGGCCGGGTTCGTGCTCGACGCGTTCGCGCAGCGACCCGGCGCGGCGCCCGTCGGGGATCCCGAGCTGGACCTGCTCACCCCGCGGGAGCGTGACGTGCTGCGGCTGCTGGCCCGCGGCTATGCCTACAAGGAGATCGCCTCCGAGCTGTTCATCTCCATCAAGACGGTCGAGACGCACGTGTCCAGCGTGCTGCGCAAGACCCAGCTGTCCAACCGCTACGAGCTCTCCCGCTGGGCCTCCGACCGGCGCCTCGTCTGAGGTGATACTCCGTCCGCAGCCATCGCAGCGGCCTCGCCGCCGGGTGCGGTAGGCGAGGGGCGGCAGTCAGCAGGGCCCCACCCCGACCAGTGCCGTTCTGAATGGTAAGTTCAGAACTTATTGAAACGACAGTCATTGCCTTGCTAGAGTGCTCCTGTGACCGGACACGACAGCACCGACCTGCACGGCTACGCAGAGGAGGTCGGGCTGTACTTCGCAGACAAGGGGCTGCCCCGGATGCCCGGGCGGATCCTCGGCTGGCTGCTGGTCTGCGAGCCGCCCCACCAGTCGGCCGAAGAGCTGGCCACCGTACTGAGCGCCAGCCGCGGTTCGATCAGCATGGCGGTACGGATGCTGCTGCGTACCGGCGCCGTCGAGCGGTATGCGGTACCGGGGTCGCGGCGAACGTACTACCGGGTGCGACCCGGCTTCTGGCTGCGGGAGGCCGAGGAGAAGGCCCGGGTCGCCAGCGAGGCTCGCAAGCTGGCCGAACACGGCCTGGGCCTATTGGCCGGGCGTGACGAAGAGAGCCGGCGCCGGCTGACCGAGATGCGTGACATGTACACGTTCCTCGAAACCGAGTACGCCCGGATCGAAGCACGCTGGCACGAACGCCTGGAGGAGTCGGGATGAGCCCGGTCATCGACGTCGACCGCCTCACGTTCACCTACCCGGGATCGGCCGAACCGGCGATCCGCGAGATGGAATTCTCGGTCAAGGAAGGTGAGACCTTCGGCTTCCTCGGGCCGAGCGGTGCGGGCAAGTCGACGACACAGAAGATCCTGATCGGCCTGCTCGCCGGTCACGGCGGCACGGCGACGGTGTGGGGCAAGGAGCCGGCCGCGTGGAAGTCGGAGTACTACCAGCGCATCGGTGTGTCGTTCGAGCTTCCCAACCACTACCAGAAGCTGACCGGGCTGGAGAACCTGGAGTTCTTCTCCTCCCTGTACAGGGGCAAGAAGGAAGATCCGATGCAGCTGCTCGACCGGGTAGGTCTCGCCGGGCACGCCAACATCCGCGTCGCCAAATACTCCAAGGGCATGCAGATGCGCCTGGTCTTCGTGCGCGCCCTGCTGCACCGACCGCAACTGCTGTTCCTCGACGAGCCGACAGCGGGCATGGACCCCGCCAATGCGCGCATCGTCAAAGACATCATCCGCGAGCTGCGAGCAGAAGGCAGCACCGTCTTCCTGACCACACACGACATGTCCACAGCCGACCAGCTGTGCGATCGGGTGGCGTTCGTGGTGGACGGGCGGATCGCGGCCCTGGACTCGCCAGCCGAGCACAAGGTAACGCGAGGCCAGCGGATCGTCCGCGTCACCCACCGCTCGCCAGACCACGAAGGGTTGCTGAACCGGGAGTTCATGATGGACGAGCTGGCCGACGACGAGGAGTTCAGGAAGCTCGTGCGGGCCGGCCGGATACAGGCGATACACAGCCAGGAAGCGAATCTGGAGGACGTCTTCATCGACATTACCGGAAGGGCGCTGGAATGATCCCAACCGGAACCCGACAGCCCACTGTGCTGCTGGCCGTGCTGAAGCTGGACGTCCGTCTCCAGTGGCGCTACGGCTTCTACTATGCGGCCGCCTTCTCGATCATTGTGTGGGAGGTTCTCGTCCTCCTCGTTCCGGACCAGCTGCGGCATACCGCGATGCCGTACATCGTCTTCGGTGACTCGGTGATCATCGGGTACTTCTTCATCGCGGGAGCGGTGTTCTTCGAGAAGGGTGAGCGTACCCTGTTCGCCCTCCTGACCACGCCGGTCCGGTTCGGGCACTACCTGGCCGGCAAGCTCGGTACGCTCGGTCTGCTCAGCCTGGTGGCCGCGTTCCTCGTGGTCGGCGCCGGCGTCGGCCTCGACTTCGGCGTCCTCGCCCTGATGGTCGCCGTCGTGCTCTGCACGCAGCTGTTCCTGCTCGCCGCCTTCATCACGGCAGCGCCGTTCCCGTCCATCACCGACTGGTTGATCCCGTCCACCGCCGTGATCGCGGCGCTGAGCGTACCGCTGCTGTACTACTCCGGGCTGTGGGAGCACCCGGTGCTGTACGCGATACCGACCCAGGGCTCGCTGCTGCTGCTCGGCTCGGCGTTCGACCAGGTCTCGCTGCCTGCATGGCAGGTCGGCTACTCCGTTGGCTACCAGCTGCTGTGGATCGCCGGCCTGATCCTGCTGGCGCGGCGGGTCTTCGACCGCTACGTGATCGCCAGGGAAGGGAGCGAGTGAGAGATGCTGCAGGCCGTGGCTTCCTTCGGCCGCAACGACCTGAAGAGCATACGCCGGGACACGCTCATGATCGGCGTGGCGCTCGGCCCGTTCCTCTACGCGTTCGCCATGTGGTTGGTGCCGCCACTGACGCGCTTCCTGGAACGGCAGTACGCCTTCGACCTGACGCCGTACCACATGCTGATCGTCAGCATGTTCGTGGTGGTCGGGCCGGTCGCCGTCCTCGGTGCGCTGTGCGGGCTGATGCTGCTGGAAGACAAGGACCAGCACACGCTCGCGGCGCTGCGGGTAGCGCCGATCCCGCCGCTCACCTACCCGCTGTACCGAACGCTCGTGATCGTCGGTGTCACAGCGGTATCGGTGGTAGTCGCGCTTGCCGTCACGCGGCTAGTGCCGGCCGAGGTGCTGGTGAAGTCGATCCCGGTCGCGATCGTCTCCGGAATGGGCGCTGCGGTCGTCGGCCTGCTGATGCCCGTGGTGGCGGGCAACAAGGTCGAGGGTCTGGCGATCATGCGCGCCGTCGGGACGCTGCTGTTCGGACTTCCGGTGATTCCCTGGTTCATCGACTCGCCGGCCCATCTGCTGTTCGGCGTGCTGCCCACGTACTGGCCGGCCAAGGCGTTCTGGCTGGCCGCCGAGGGCGCGAACTTCTGGCCGTACATCGCGGGCGGACTGGCCTACAACAGCCTGCTCGCCGTACTGCTGCTGCACCGCCTGCATCGCCGCGAAGTCTGACGGCCGGACGACGAGCCGACCCGATCTCAGGAGGACGCCGGATCCGGGTGCCCCCTGTGGTCGAACGCCCACACCCTTGGCTGCACTGCGTATGGCACGTCTGGCATTACCTGTATGGTTGGGCTGTGAAGACCACGCTCAACCTTGACGACGACCTGATGCAAGCTGTCCGGGAACACGCCCGGCGCAGGGGCCTGACGCTGACCGAGCTGGTCTCCGATGCGCTCCGGAAGACGCTCGCGGAACCGGCACCGGTGGGCTTCCGGCTCGACCTCCCGATCACGCGGGGCAGGAGGCCGCCGCGCGTCGACGTCGACAGCACTGCCGCGCTCGAGGAGTACCTCGACCGGGCCGAGCAGCCGCGGAACGTGACGTGATCGCGGTCGACACGAACATCCTGATCTACGCCAACCGTGCGGAGCTCCCGCTGCACTCGGTCGCACGCAACCGGCTGACCGAGCTTGCCGAGGGCTCCGCGCCGTGGGCGCTTCCGGTGGTCGTCGCTTGGGGATTCGTCCGCATCGTCACCCAGCCGATCTTTGACCCGCCGACCCCGATGGGCCAGGCGATCGAGTTCCTCGACCGCCTGCTGGCCAGCCCGGTCGTTCGCGTCCTCGGCCCCGGTGCACGGCACTGGGAACTGCTCCGGACCGTCCTCGACGAGGCCCAGGCGCGCGGTGGCCTGGTCACTGACGCCGTCATCGTCGCGCTGTGCAAGGAGCACGGCGTCGACACGGTGCTGTCCAACGACCGCGACTTCCACCGCTTTCCGAACGTCAGGATCCTGCGCCTCGACTCCTGACCCCCGCAATCGCATGGTGTCCTCACTTTGCCGGCTCGGAAGAGTGGTTCGACGGCCGCTCGCGTGGATCCACCCGGCGGGGCGGACAGTGTGACGGGGCAGCAGGAGCCGGCGCTGGACGGCCGCGGTCGCCATGGTGTTCAATTTGTTAACGGTTCAGGTTCGTTAACAAATGGAGGGCGGTCGTGGACTCGACAGAGGTGCTGGTCGTGGGTGCCGGGCCGGCGGGTCTGGCGCTGGCCTGCGGTCTGCTGCAGCACGGGGTTTCGGTGCGGGTGGTGGACGGCGCCCCGGGCCCGGCGACCACGTCGCGAGCGAACATCCTGCACGCGCGGGGTGTCGAGGTACTCAACCGGCTGGGCGCGCTTGGTGATCTCCGGGACCGGTCCGTCTCCGCCATCAAGATGACCTTCCACCTCGGCGGACGGCCGGTTGCGACTGTGCGGTTCGGCAAGGTCGAGGGCGCGCAGCTTTCGGCACTCCTGGTCTCGCAAGCCGAGATCGAGGCAGAACTGCGCCGCCGCCTGGCCGAACTGGGCGGCAGCGTGGAGTGGAACGCCGCCCTGGCGGACGCCACCCAGGACGCAAGGAGCATCACGGCCTCGCTGAGCATCGGGGAGACCGTTCACGCAAGCTGGATGGCCGGCTGCGACGGCGCGCACAGCACGGCGCGCAAGCTCGCCGGCATCGGCTTTCCCGGCGTCCCTGTCGCCGATCAGTGGCTGCTTGCCGACGTGCACGCCGACTGGGACGTCGACCGGACCGGGTCGATGGGCTGGTACCACCGGGACGGCCTGTTCTTCGCCATGCCCATGCGTGAGGCCGCAGGCTCGGAGAACTTGTGGCGGCTCATGTGCGACATATCGCTGTCCGAGGACGAGCGGCTCGACGACCAGGAGATCCTCGACCGGCTCCGGCGATTGCTGCCGGAGCGCACCGGGCTGACCGGTGTGCGCCTCCTGGACACCACCTGGACCTCGGTCTTCCGTATCCACCGGCGGCTGGCCGATCGGTACCGGAGCGGACGCATCCTGCTGGCCGGCGATGCCGCCCACATCCACAGCCCGTTCGGTGGGCAGGGGATGAACACCGGCATCGGCGACGCCGAAAACCTGGCCTGGAAGCTCGCCCTCGTGGTCCGAGGCCGTACCCACGACCAGTTGCTGGACACCTACCAGGCCGAACGCCGACCACTTGCCGAGGACGTACTCCGGAACACGACCGCGAACACGCGGCTATTGGTGAGCGAAGGCCGGCTGACGCGCTTCCTCCGCGACCGTGTGATGACTCCCCTGGCGAACCTGCCTGCAGTGCAGCGCTGGGCGACCCGGAACGCTTCGCAGCTGTGGGTGAGTTACCGTCGCGGCCCCCTCGGCGGTGCCGGCTCGCGTGTCGGACGCCGCCCGCGTCCCGGCGACCGCATGGTCGACGTGGCCTGCCGCCGTTCCGATGGCAGCGCCACCCGGTTGCACGCCGAACTCGGAGGGCACTGGGCGCTGCTGGTACCCGACGGCGCCGGGGAAGCGCAGGTCACGTCCGCGCGCAGGCGGCTGGGAGACTACGTCACCGTTCTCTTCTCCGAGGGACGCCGGGACGAAGTCCGGCTCGTACGTCCTGACGCCCACCTTGCATGGCGCGGCCGACCGGACTCCCGCGGCCTCGATCGGTGGCTGGACAGTGCGCTGCGGCAGGGACGGGCGCGATGAGTACCCACTCGCCGGGGGAACGAGCAGGCCGGCGCGGACGCGGCCGACCCCGCGACCCGGAAGCGGATGCCGCGATCCTCCGCGCGGCGTTGGACCTGTTCATCGAGGGCGGGGTGGAAGGCACGAGCATCGAGCAGATCGCGAAGCGCGCCGGGGTGGGCAAGCTGACCGTCTACCGGCGGTGGAGCTCGAAGGAGGAGTTGCTCGCCCGAGCGATCGAGTCGGTGCGCGAAGGCATCCCCGAGGCGCCCGCCGAGGATTTCGTGAGCGTGCCCCTTGCGGAGTTGATCGAGCGGGCGCTGCCCGCGGTGGCCGAAACCCTCGCCGACGACCGGTTCGGCGCCCTGGTCGCCCGGATCTTCGGATCCAGCACGAGCCATCCGAGCCTCATGGCGACGTACTGGGAGCACTACATCCTGCCTCGGCGACAGGCGACCCAGGTGTTGCTGGAACGGGCCAGGAAGGAGGGTGCGCTGGCCGAAGACACCGATATGGACGTCCTGATCGACATGATGGTCGGTGCCGTGCTGTACCGCGCGATCCAGCCCGAACCACTCGACACCGCCGAGGCCCGCCGCTACCTGGAAGCCGTCTACCGCCAAGCCGGCCTCCTCCCGCCGGGACGCCGCTGATCGCACCAGCCAGCGCGCAGGCGGTGTACCATCGTGCTCCATGAGTACACTCAGCCTCCGCGACCTGCGTAACAACCTCGGCGCTGTGGTGCGCGAAGTCGCCTACACCGGCCACGAGGCGGTCATCACCGACAACGGCCGGGAGATCGCCGTCATCGTCAGCCTGGACGACTACGAGCGCCTGCACGAGCACGCCGACGTCGCCGACGCACTGCGCCTACGAGACATGCGCGCCACCGGCTTCGCCACGATGTCACTGGACGATATGCTCACCGCGCTCGGCGTGTCTATCGAGGATTTCACAGAGCAGGCATTGTGAACATCGCGTTCCATCCCGATGTCTACAAACAACTCCAACAGTTGCCGCGGCGGGTATTCTCAGCAGCGTTGAACTCCATCATCGCCCTCACGAACAACCCGCGACCGGCGGGTGTCAAGAAACTGGCCGGTAGCCGCAGCGACTGGCGTATACGCGTCGGCGAGTACCGGATCATCTACGAGATCGACGACACCGCGAAGACAGTAACCGTGCTGCAGGTCGAACACCGGCGCGATGCGTACCGGTAACCTGCGGCAGTGCTCGACATATCGGTCCTGGCGGCCTTCTGCATCGCCGTGCTGATCGGAGCGATGGTTCCCGGTCCGGCCACGGCGCTGGTGCTGCGGCGTGCGCGCGGTCTTCCGGCGCGGGGCGGTACGTCGCTGGCTGGAGCGTCTCAGCGGGACCGTTCTCATCGGACTGGGTCTGCGGCTCGCGGTAACGTTACCGTGGTCGTAGGCCGTCGAGCAGCCGGGCTGGGCGGACCTGCACCGGGAACGGCCGACGCGCGGCGAAGACCTCGTCACAGCTGACCGCCGCGGTCAGCTGGTACCGCCCGTGCTCGTCGAGCTCATAGACCTCCAGCCCGCCCGGCTGGACTGGGTCGAGCAACCAGTACGACGCCACGCCCAGCCGCTCGTAGTGCGCCTTCTTGGTGTGGCGGTCGTTGAGCTGGGTGCTGCGCGACAACGCCTCCACCGCCAGCACCGGCGCCACCGGCAGGTTGGCCTCGGTGAGATCCTCGTAGCGCGCCACCAGCACATCGGGCTGCACCTCGTTGGTCAGCGCTGTCCGCACCCGCGAACGGCGCGAGCAGCACGCGCAGCTCCGGCGAGCACGCCGCGTGCAGCACCCGGTAGAGCGCCCCTGACATCTCCTGGTGCGACCAGCCCGGAGCGGGGGTCACGAGGAGCATCCCGTCGATGAGCTCGTAGCGCCGGCCGTCATCGGGCATCGCCGCCAGGTCGTGCACCGAGAACGGGCGACCTTCGGCGAGTCCGATCGGTTCGGTCATGACCGTCATGGTCCCCCTCCCTCCTGCTCACGGCCAGTATGGGCGGCGGCACCGACACTTCCGGTAGAACGCCGACGTCCTGGACCCGATCCACCTGGCCCGGACGAGCTGGTCGGCGATGAAGCCGGTCGAGGTTTCCGGCTCAGCCATCGCCCTTGTCGTCGTTGCCGTCACCGTCGCCACGGTCACCGTCGCCACGGTCACCGTCGCCACGGTCACCGTCGCCACGGTCATCGTCGCCACCACCGTTGCCGCGGTGGCCACCCCGGCCGCCGCGGTCGCCGCCGGGGTCGAAGCTCCCGATCGACTCCGAGGTCTGGATGAGGGCGTGGCCGTCCGGTGCGGTGGCCATGGTCAGCCGGTAGCGCTCGAAGGTGGGGCTCCCCTCGGCCTGGTCGAACCGCAGGTTCAGCAGCACCGTGTCGCCCTGCACCTCGACCGGGCCGACGATCTGGATGTCCTCGATGTTGCTCCAGAACTCCTCGTATCCGGAGCGCCCGCCCGCCTGGTCGCGGACCGGCGGCCCCAGGTACTCCCACGCGGCGTCGCGGGTTTCGGGTAGCAGCCCGTAGTAGTCCCGGACGGTGCGCTCCAGCGCACCCGGGTCGGTCGCCGGTACGGGGGCGACCGGCGGCGGAGCCGGTGGGGGCGGCGCTACGGTGGTGGTCGGTGCGGGCGGCGCCGTGGTGGTCGGCGCGGGGGCGGGTGTCTGGGCCTGCGGTGGCGGGCCCGCCGCGGGCGCCGGGTCCTCGCCACCGGCTCCGGCGAAGGCGACCCCCACCAGGACCGCCAGCAGGACCACCCCGGCGGCGAGCAGCGCGGCACGCTGCTGCCACCACGACAGCGGCCCGTGGTTCGGCGTCCGCGCGGGCGCCTGGACACCGTCCAGCCGCGTCGCGGGACCCACCGCGGCCAGCCTCGACGCCTGCCTCTGGCCGGCCGAGGCGGGCGACGGGCCCGGCAGCACCGCGGTGGCGCTGCGCGCGGACTCACCACCACCCCCGGCGGCAACCGCGCCCAGCGACTCCCGGGCCTGCGTCATCAGCGGCCGCTGGCCGGGTTCGGCACGCAGCAGCTGCATCAGCAGCTCGGACAGCGGGCCGGCCTGTTGCGGCGGCCGGACGTTCCCCTCGGCCACCGACCGCAGCAGCGCCAGGGTGTTCTCGTCGAGACCGAACGGAGGCGTGCCCTCGACCGCGGTGTACAGCGTCGAGCCCAGCGAGAAGACATCGGAGGCCGGGCTGGGATGCTCGCCGCGGGCGACCTCGGGGGCGAAGTAGGCGGGGGTGCCGGCGAGCACTCCGGTGCGGGTCACCGTGACGTCCCAGGACGCCCGGGAGATGCCGAAGTCAGTGATCTTGACGGTGCCGTCCTCGCCGAGCAGCACGTTGCCGGGTTTGACGTCGCGGTGCACGATCCCGGCGCTGTGCGCGGCGGCCAGTGCATCGGCCACCTGGCGGCCGATCCTGGCCACCTCGCGGGGCGGCAGCGCACCCTGCTCGGTGAGCACGGTGGCGAGGCTGCGGGAAGGCAGGTACTCCATCACCAGCCACGGCTGGCCGTCATCGGCGCCGAGCGCGACGTCGAACACGCTGATCGCGTGCGGGTGCTGCAGCCGCGCGGCGATCCGACCCTCCCGCATCGCCCGCGCCCGGCTCTCCTCGGCTTCCTTCGCGGTCTGTCCCGCCGGCAGCAGCAACTGCTTGACGGCGACGGCGCGGTCGAGCCGCTCGTCGTGCCCGCGCCAGACCACACCCATCGCGCCGGAGCCGATCTGCTGCTCGAGGCGGTAGCGGTCGGCGAGCAGCCGGCTCACCCGGTACTTCCCACGTTCACCCGGCCAGGGTAAGGGCTGGACACGAGGGACGCGGCACCACCGCCGGAACTCGTCAGGCGACGGAGGCCGACAGCAGCGTCGCGTCCCCGATCACGGGCGCTGCGCCGCCACTGACCACGACCCGCTGCAGCGTGTGCAGCACCGTGCCGTCCGCCCGCTCGAGGGTGACAGCCACCAGCGCCGCGTCCGGTGCGTCGCGGCGGATGCCGTCCACACTGAGCTGCTCGATGCCGGACCAGGAGTCCGCGAAGGCATCGTAGCCAGGCTGCTGCATGTCCGCGCTGAGCAGGTGGTAGGCATCGATCGGTGCGGTGGGCGCGGTCTGGTAGAAGGTCGTGACCAGGCGCAGCACGGGATCGAGCACGGGGTCGGCCACGGGGTCGAGCGCCTCGCCGAGCCCGCCACCCCCGGCAGGTGCGACCCGCTCGTCCCGCGCTGGGGGGCGCGACCCGGCCCCGGGGCGGCCCATCGCGATGCGGATGAGGGCCGGGCGCAGCACGTCCGGCCCGGTGATGTGGCGATGGTCGGCGGCCACGACCACGCCCCGGTCGGCCCGCGGGCCGGACAGGGCGGCGGCGGCCGTGACGATCCCGCACACCAGGACGATTCCCACCGCGGCCGCGAACAACCGGTAGGTGCGGCTGGGTCCGCCGGAGTCGGCGCCGAACCGGCCCTCCCGGTACAGCAGTTCGGTGACGAACAGCTGGCCGCTGTCCACGCCCGGCTCGTGCCACGTGGCAGTGTCCTCCGCCGGGTCGTCCGCCACCTGGGAGTCCGCCACCTGGGATACGCCTTCCGTCGCTGATCGTGGGCGGACAGAGATACCCGATCAGGGGATGGACTACCAGCCCATCGGTCCCGCACCGACGAACCGTGCGCCCGACGGGACCCAGGCATCGCCCAGCGGACGTTCGGCCGGGTCTACAGGCGTTGGGCCGAGAGCAGCACGGCGCCGAGGATGCGGGGCTGCCGGCCGTTGGTGATCGTGAGCAGGTGCTCGGTGCGCAGCCGCTGGCCGTCGGTCTGCACGAGGGTCATCGCCACCCGGACCCTGCCGTCGGGTTCGCGGCGCAGCTCCCGGACGTCGACGTGCTGCACACCGCGCCAGGATTTCCGGAAGCTGCCGGGGTCGACCGCCGAGAGTGCGGGGTCGAGGACGGCGGTGGCGGAGTCCGGATTCACCGGCAACGACTCCAGTAACTCCTCGACAAGTCGCAGCGTGGCCTCGTCGGTGACCAGCTCGGTGCTGCTCGGGCCGGGGGTGCTGTGCCCGGCGGGAGCCGGTGGTGGTGCGCCGGCGGGGTCGTGCTGCCGGCCTGGGTCGGCTGGCGGTGCATCGCCCGCGGGGGGTGCGGTCCCCGGGGACCTGTCCGAGAGCAGCTCGCCGCCGAGGATGTCGGGGCGCAGCGCGTCGGTACCGGTGACGATTCCCGGTTGGGAGCCGGCGGCCAGCGGTGCGGGCCGCTGCGACACCGGGACACTCTGCAGCGCGGCGGCCAGCGATCCCAACAGCGCGACGGCGACACCGCCGGCCAGCACCGCGCGCCCGGCGCGGCCGGGCGGCACCGAGATGTTGCTCCGTTCCTCGGGCTCGTCGCTCGACGGTGCGGTGGTGGCGCGGTGCAGCGCAGCTGGCGCCGGCACCAGCTGTACCGTGGTGCGGCCGGTGGACCCGCGCTGCCGCTCGTCTACGCTGCGGCGGGCCAGCAGGTCGGCCACGGTGAGCGACCCCTCGGTGGCGGCATGCCGCCCCTGGCGGGTACCCGGGTCGTCCACGGTCGTCGAGCCTTTCAGATATTCGGAGCGTACCGGCGACACTCGTACCGTGACGCCATCGTCGCTGACCAGCGCCCCTGTACGGTTCCACCGTTTCGGTGCGATGAGCGGCGA
>JBOHGT010000537.1:0-4206 GCA_050700385.1 Pseudonocardiaceae bacterium
GGCTGGCGGGCAATATCGATGTCCTTCCGCGTGCGGCGGCCTGCCGGGTTCTGGAGCAGATGTTCGGCGAGAGCGCGGAGCGGCTGTTCGGCCCGCCTGATCCCGTGTCCCGGCGCGAGGTCACTACTGTCGAGGTACCCCACCCCCCACTGGTCAGCACGGAGCCGGTGGAAGATCTGACGGTGCAGAGGGAGGTGACGATGGCCGCCGCCGAGTCGGCCCGCTTCGGGCAGTTCGCCGAGCAGTCCAACGTCGGTCCGCACACCCTGGAGCAGTTCCGCGCGGACCTCACCCGGATCGTCACGACCTACCCCAACCGGCCTGTCTACCCCATGTTTGTCGAGTTGCGCGCGCTGCGGAGCCGTGCATTCGAGTTGCTGGAAGGTCGCCAATACCCGGAGCAGAGTCGTGAGCTGTACCTGGTCGCCGGTGTGCTATGCGGGGTGCTCGCCAATGCCTCGTTTGATCTGGGTTGGCTGCACGCTGCTGAAACACAGGCCCGCACCGCGTTTCTGTGTGCCGAACTGTCCGGGAACAACGCGTTGCGCGTCTGGGTCCGAGGCACCCAGAGCCTGGTGGCTTATTGGGACGAGCGGTCCCGCGCTGCGGTTGAGCTGGCCGCGGATGGCTGGCGCTATGTCCCGGAGACCGGGACCTCCCGGGTTCGGCTGGCCGCGATCGAGGCCCGGGCGCACGCCCGGCTGCGCGACCGGCACGCCACCGAGGATGCGCTGGCCCGCGCCGAGCAGGCCCGCGACGAGGTCCGCGGGCCGGACGATCCCGGAGGGATGCTCACCTTCCCCGTGGCCAAGCAGCACTTCTATACTGCGACCACGCGGCTGTGGCTCGGCGGGCAGGACAGCTACACCAACGCCGAGCGCGACGCGGCTCATGCCATCGAACTCTATAAGGCCGACCCCCCTGAGCAGCGCCGCCTCGGTGAGCTGTGCCTGGCCCGGCTGGACCTCGCCGCGGCCCGGCTCGGCCGAGACGATCTCGACGGCGCCGCCGACCAGCTCCAGGACGTGCTGGCCATCGTCGCCCAGCGCCGCACGGACAGCGTCGCGCGCCGCCTGCACCAGGTGGGCCGCACACTGCAACGCCCGAAATACCAGACCTCCGCGCTCGCGCTGGATCTGCACGACCAGATCCACAGTTTCACCCGCGCATCGGCGCCCCCCGCGTTGCCCGGAGTGGACAGGTGAGCGCCTCAGTCACGGTCGGGTTGCTGCACCCCGGCCGGATGGGTGCGGCCATCGCCGCGCAGATCGTCGCAGTCGGCCACACCGTCCTGTGGTGCCCCGAGGGCCGCAGCCCGGCCACCCACCACCGGGCCGTGGCTGCGGGACTGCGGCCGGTCCCGCTGGGGCAGCTGCTCGCGGACTGCGAGATCGTCTTGTCGATCTGCCCGCCTGCCGTGGCCGGACAGATCGCCACCGAGGTCGCCGAGATCGGGTACCGCGGCGTCTACGTCGACGCGAACGCGATCAGCCCCGCGCATATACGGGACATCATCATCCGGTTCACCGCGGCGGGGACGGTTGCCCTGGACGGATGCATCTTCGGGGCACCACCTGGAGGGCAACCGTCAGCGCGGCTCTACCTCGCCGGAGCCCCGGCCGCGAGCCGTCGGGTCGCGGACCTGTTCACCGGCTCGTTGGCTGAACCTGTCCTGCTCGGGGATCACCCAGGTCAGGCCAGCGCGCTGAAGATGGCCTTCGCGTCCTTCCAGCGAACCAGCCGCACCGCCGCTGCTCTCGCCCACGCCTTGGCCGATGATCACGGTATTACCCAAGCCCTGGTGACGGAGGCGCAGCGCATGCCCCGCGACATCCTCACCAACCGCGACTATCTTCCCAGCGTCGCGGCCCGAGCATGGCGCTGGGCTCCGGAGATGCACGAAGTCGCCGACACCCTGAGCAACCAGCACCTGCCCGCCGACCTCGCTCTGGCCACCGCCAGCATCCTGCAGCGCTGGGCCGACACCGCCACCGGTCAGCCGATCGACCTGGCCACCATCCTGCGGCAGCTACGTACACCCCCTTCGTGACCGCTGCCGGCGGGACGTCCCGCTGAGGGCCAGGAGATCGTGACGCGGACATGTCGCTTGTCGATGACCCTGCCGCCGGGCAGCTGCTCATCGGGGGGGCCCACCGGGTAGACCGCGATGCGCGGGCCGGGTCCGCCGTGGTGGTCGCGGTCCCAGACGCGCACCTGTTCGGCCATCGCCTCCGCGATCGCGGCGGCGCCCGGCCCGAAGGCGTGGACGCTGCCTTTCCCCCTTTCTGGCCGGGAGTGTCAGGTGAGGGTGTCTGGTTCGAGTTGTGGTGGGGTGGGGGCGGGGTGGGTGATGAATCCGGCGAGGTCGTGCTCGCCCCAGGCGAGCTCGGCGACGTCGACGCTCATCTGCTTCAGGACTGCATCGTCGACGTTGGTGGTGGCGCTCCAGCGCTGGAACCGGGCGGATCCTCCGCTGCCTCGATGACCTCCTCGCGGACCGGCACTCGCCGGGGCGCAGGTTGAACCGCTGGCTCAACTCGACCGTAGTGGCCAGTGGTACGGCCCGTTCGGGTCGTCGTACCACACGTGCTGGTCGTGAGGTGTGGCGGTGATGCCGAAGCGTTCGTAGGACGGTCGGCCTTCGTCGTTCCAGAACGTCGCGGCCTGCTCAACACGGTCCCAGAGCCGTTGGGGGCCGTATTGGCGCAAGCGGTAGCCGCCCGGGTTCGGGTTCATGGCGATCTCGGCGCGGGAGCCGTCATCGGCGATGAGGACGACCACAGGCTGGCCGTCGTCGTCGAGCGTGTGAGCGCGAGTCACATCGGGCAGGTGCCACTGGACGATGAATCCGAACAGGCCGTGCATAGCGAGGGGGGTCGGGTCGATGGAGGTGACGGACTCCGAGGACGGCTCGCACACCCATGGCCGAAAAGTCTCGACCTGGTTGACGGCATGTCGCATGGTCATGAAACCTGCCCAGCGTGGTACGAATCGGCCGGCCGCGGTGCCGTGCTCGTCGACGGTGAGCCGTGCCAGAGTGCCGCCCAAGGAGCCGTGGACGTCGGTGAGAATCATCGTGCCTGGGGCCACCTGCTCGAGCCAGGCTTTCGGGATGGCGGGCACGGCGCACGTCGAGATGATCCGGTCATACGGTGCTCCCGGCGGGTAGCCGTCCTGACCGTCGACGGCGGCCAGGGTGGGGGTGTGGCCGTTCGCGGCCAGTCGCTCGCGGGCGAGGTCGACGAGTTCGGGGTCGATGTCGACGCTGGTGACTTGGGCGCTGCCCAGCCGCGCGCACAGCAGGGCTGCGTTGTAGCCGGTGCCGGTGCCGATCTCCAACACCCGGTGCCCGTCGGCGACGTCGAGGTCCTCCAGCATCTCAAGCACCAACGATGGCAGAGTGGAGGAGCTCGTATAGATCGTTCCGGTGGCGGGTCTCAGCGCACGGGAGAGCGGGACCGGCATGACCTTGGTGATCAGCGTGGTGTCGCTGTAGACGGCGTCGAGCCAGTTACCGCGCTGGGCGGGGTCGACGCTCAGGACGCACGGGGCGTCCTTGTCGGGGTAGTAGCCCGGCACGTACGGGTGGCGCCAGGTCCGCTCGAACACCTCCCGCCACATCGGGGTCCGCAGGATGCGTTTCATGGCGAACTGCTCGGCGAGGTCGGCGAGGCGTGCCCGGGCCCGTTTCTCCTCTTCGGGGCTCAGGTCGGTGGGATAGTTCACGCGCGGACTCCGGATTCGAGCAGGTCAGCCAGGGCCGAGGTGATAGGGAGATCGAGGGCGTCCTCCAGCCAGCCGTACTGGCCGAACGGGTTGCATTCGAACATGATCCACTCCCCGCTGGTGGTGACGGCGAAGTCGAACGCACCAAAGGACAGATCGAACGCGCGCATGAACGCCAACATGCCGTCCCGGACCGCTGCGGGCGGCTCGACGACGGAGTAATCGAGGCTGGGGTAGTTGGCACGGAAATCGATCCGCGCGGCAGCCGAGCCAGCGTGGATCGCGGCCGCGAACACCCGCTCGCCGACCACGGTGACCCGCACTTCACAGGACTTGTCGTCAATGAACTGCTGAAACAGGTGCGCAGTGGCCTCCACCCCGGTCAGATCGGCCAAATCGGCGGGTTCGAGCCGCCGAGTGTAGGCGGTCTGCAGGCGACCGGACTCGACCAGAGACGCGGCGGAAAGATTCTTACCCGCC
>JBOHGT010000538.1:0-11469 GCA_050700385.1 Pseudonocardiaceae bacterium
GGCTGGCGGGCAATATCGATGTCCTTCCGCGTGCGGCGGCCTGCCGGGTTCTGGAGCAGATGTTCGGCGAGAGCGCGGAGCGGCTGTTCGGCCCGCCTGATCCCGTGTCCCGGCGCGAGGTCACTACCGTCGAGGTACCCCACCCCCCACTGGTCAGCACCGAGCCGGGGGAAGATCTGACGGTGCAGAGGGAGGTGACGATGGCCGCCGCCGAGTCGGCCCGTTTCGGGCAGTTCGCCGAGCAGTCCAACGTCGGTCCGCACACCCTGGAGCAGTTCCGCGCGGACCTCATCCGGATCGTCACGACCTACCCCAACCGGCCTGTCTACCCCATGTTTGTCGAGTTGCGCGCGCTGCGGAGCCGTGCATTCGAGTTGCTGGAAGGTCGCTGGCCGCCGAGGCTCGTAGGTCAAGGGTGGCGCCCAGCGCCATCGCGCAGCGACGCCGTAGGCGCCCTTGACCTGGGAGGAGCGGCCCCGCACGCTGCGCAGCGCCCCCGGACCCACCCACGGAAACAGCAGAAGGGCCGAACAAAGTGCCGCGGCACCGTGCGGAACGCAGCCTCGACCTCGTTCGACACGGTCGTGCCCTCGGCCACCAGTTCGTCGGTGAGCCTGCCCTGCAGTTGCGCGGCGCGGGCTGAGTCTGCGATCACTTCTGTCACGAACTGTTCCCTTCTTGTACTGCGCGTTGTCGGATATTCCGGCGAGTGGTGGCCCCTTAGAGGCCCAGATGCAGACTTTCGGCTCGCCCCAACGACCGGCCTGCGGACTGGTCGTGGGTCGCGTAGGGATGGTACAGGACCGGTGCTGGCTCCAGGCGGTCTTGCGCCGCACGGGGAGATACAGTAACAGCAATAGCGGATAGTACTTGTCACAACTCACTGGTTTCGGCGTCCGCCTCGGTGGCAGTGAGGTAGGTTTGCAGCGAGACGTCGCTGAAGTTCAGCAGCTCAGGCGCCGGCTTCCGGTCCGCCTGGCGCGGCGTGATCGACACCGGGACGAGAGTCACCGTCTGGAGCGTGCCGTTGTCAGCGAGCAACCGGCGTAGCGCGCCGGTGATGGTGACGTAGGTGTCCTGGGGGGTGAGCGGGTGGGGCGGGCGCATCCCGGCCGGGTCGGCTGGTACCACTGCTACGTCGCAGTGCCCCTCGTCGCCGTAGCAGCCACCATGCCCAAAGATCGTGAATCGCCCGGCGTAGCCGTGCTCCGCTGTCCGTGGCGTGCTCGCGGTCGCGTCCGGATTGTTGAGGAACAACCGCACGTCGTAGGAGATGCCCGAGTGATCCACTCCCGTGAACACCACATCGGCCCGGTTGAAGGGTGTTGCGCCCTCGTCCCCCGGAAAGCGCACGTCGACCACCAATGTCTGCTCAGCCACCCCGTGGCGGGCTGCTGCCGCTGCAACCATCGTCACGCCTCCTAGCCGATGACCTGGGCCGCGTAGTCGTAGCCCAGCGTAGAGATATCCAGGGTTTGGCGCACTGTCATCGGCCACGGGGTCAGTACCCGGTCGAGCAGCGCAGCCGGTGGGTCTGCTCCGCGAGGGCTGATCTGCCACAGGTACCACAGCCGGTCGACCATGGAGTGGTGGGCCCAGAAGATCGGGTCGTAGGAGGCGATCGGCACCGCCGACATAGCCCCGCCGACCCAACCGTGAACGCCGTTGTGGATGCCCTCGAGAAGCATGGTGAAGCTCCCGAACGTGGTGGATCGCAGCGCCCGGTTGACGGTCCGCTGGAGGGGCAGCTCGTCGGGCGGGCTGGGGTCGCGGACGGTAACCGGGTTGGGCCCATCGGTGATGGCCCCCGGCAGGTTGTCGCGTACCAGCTGCAGATCGGAGCTGTCGAGCGTGACTGGTCCCGCGGCGAGCGGGTTGCCCGCCGCGTAGCCCTCGGCGAGGTAACCGGCAGGCAAGCCATCGGTGTGCGCAGCTGCGGACGTCCAGTCCCACCAGGGCAGGTTCACCGACGCCGTCTGGTCGTCCCGGGCCCCGCGCAGCGCATCGGTCAGTGCATTCTCGAAGAAGTACAGGTAGGCGCGGTGCCAGGGCAGGAACAGCGAGGTGCCGTGCTGGCAGTAGACCGGCAGCGGAAGCCCATGCAACCCGGCGTAGAAGGCGTAGCCGCGGTCGTCGCTCAACTGGTACGCCGCCGCGAAGGCGTCACGCAGATCTGTCAGTTCGGCCGGGCTCAACGTCGCAACGCTCTTCCGCAGACCCACAGCGCCCTCCTATCGTGCCCGATGACGGTGTGACGCTGACACCTTACTACGTGTTGGAAGGGGCTGAATGTCTCGTCCCGCAGACCGTGTGCGCGCCACGTGAGCCCCGTTATGGGTCCACAACGGGATCGTGAGCGCCGCGCCAGCCCTTCCCAACACGTTGTTGGACCTGCGGGTGGGGATGGCGTCCACCCGCCCGGCAGCTCCTCGCGATCCGGTGCTGCGGGTTCACGCGCTCGGACTCGATCTTCCAGGTCAGCTGGGCCTGGTGGCAGGGTTTGATAAGAACGCCCGTTGGGTTGATGCCCCTTGGCGCGTTGGGGTTCGCGTTCGTCGAGATCGGCACAGTGACCGCGCAACCGCAGCCGGGCAACCCGAAGCCGCGGCTGTTCCGCCTCGCGGAGGATCGTGCGCGAAGGTCGTCCCGGAGGGCGGGGCGGTCGTCGACTATGTGGCCAGCGCGACGGTGCTGGCCGGGTCTCCGAGTACATGGTGGTCAACGTCAGCTCGCCCAACACACCGTGGCTGCGCGATTTCCAGGCCGTGGAGCAGCCCCGACCACTGCTGGGGGCGTTCCCGCCGCACCCGCAAGGCGGGCTACGCCTCGATCCGTCAGGCGATCGGCTCGGCGACCCCGACGGTGCCGAGAACGGGGCGTTCGGCCTCGCACAGGCCGGGCTGGACGCGGTCGCGGCGGAGATTCTCCACGAAGACGTGTCCAGCGCTGATCACTTGCACCGAGCGGAGCCGTTTGAGGCCTCGCATCGGCCGGACGGTCGCGGGCCGTGCTCGAGTGCCCGGGTGAAAATCGCCGGGTGGCCACCAGATCCCGCTTTCGCGAGACCAGTACGGCCAGGTCCTCGACGTCCTGCTCGTTGCAGCTGTCCGTACCTGGACAGGATCGCCGCGAGGATGTCGACAAACGTCGCTCCAGCGATGCGGTCGGCCAGGGGCGACCGCCGTCAGGGAGCACGATCCAGCCGCGGGTGGGGTTGCTAGGGCTCCCCCGTGCGCCTGATCCCGGCAGAGCTGAGCTGCTGGTCGAGCCACGATGTCGCCAACTTGCGCCACACCCCGGTTTGCCTAGACCTTCTTGCCGAGCGGCCGAACGCTCCCGCCGATATCGTGCTCGGCTCTGCGTTCGCTGCTGGACACCATCGCCTGAGCACGCGCTGTACCCGGCTGTGCAGAAGCAGTAGGGTTCCGGCAGGTGGGCTCCTACAAGCTGCTGCCGTGCATCGCCGTGGGTCTGGCGGTGCCGTGGGAGCGGATGGGTCTGTCCTTCTACGGCCCGAACGGCGCTTACGCTGGGCCGGAGGAACCACAGTCGGGGGATAGTGCAGGAGGTGGCCGTCGACATGTTGCGACGAGACGCCAGTTGCGTTCGGCAGTCTGGTCGCGTTCGGTCAGGTGATCCTCGGCACGCTCGCCGGGAAGATCGCACATCTGGGCGTGGGCCCGCTGCCGTCCCAGCTCGGCATGGCGTATGGCTGAGATCGCCACCACGACTGAGCAACGGTGCGCGGCGTCGATCAATGGCGCGGGCCGACAGCGACTCGTCCCGCTGGCCGGTGCGCTGGGCGCCCGGCCGGGCACTGATGCCGGAAGTTGGCGCGCGGGGGGCCAGCAAGGTCGCTGCGGGCCCGCATGATGTGTGACCGGACATGACTGACGAGCAGTCCCCCGACCCGCACTCCGACCTGGCCTCCAAGATCAGGACTGATGTGCCGCATTCAGCGCGGATCTGGAACTACTGGATGGGCGGCAAGGACAACTACCCGGTCGACCGCGCCGCCGGTGACGCCTTCGCCGAGGTGTACCCGGACATCGTCAAAGAAGCCACGCAGTCCCGGCAGTTCCTCATCCGCGCTGTGCGTTTCCTGGCCGGTGCGGCCGGGATGCGTCAGTTCCTCGACATCGGCACCGGCTTGCCCACCATGCAGAACACCCACGAGATCGCCCAGCAGGTCGCGCCCGAGTCCCGGATCGTCTACGTCGATAACGACCCACTGGTGCTGGCGCACGCCCGCGCCCTGCTGGTCAACACCACCCCCGAGGGGGTGACCAGCTACGTGGACGCCGACGTCCACGATCCGGATTTGATCATCTCTGATTCCCGCAACGTGCTGAACTTCACCCAGCCGGTCGCGGTCATGTTCATGGGCATACTTGGCCATGTGGCCGAGTTCGACGAGATGCGGTCCATCGTGGCGCGGGTGATGGCCGCCGTCCCGTCCGGCAGCTACCTCGCGCTGTACGACGGTACCGATATCGGCGAGGCCTACATTGAGGCCATCGCGAGGTACTCCGAAACCGGAGCGGTCCCATACAACCTGCGTAGCCCCGAGCAGCTCGGCCAGTGTTTCGAGGGCCTGGAGATGGTGGAGCCCGGTTTGGTGTCGATCACGCAGTGGCGGCCGGACACCACCGAGGTCGGCAAGGTCGAGCCGGTTGAGCACTACGGCGCCGTGGCGCGCAAGCCGTGAGGGCGGGCCCGAAATGACCGAGGAGGTAGACTCTCCTTCCCTGCCGTTTCCCACCAACTGGTTGGTCGCATCGTGGTGGGTTTTAGCCTGGCAGTGTCCATCGGTGGGGACTGTCGGGGGTGCGCCAATCCACAGCATGTGACGCTGCGGGGTGATGGTCAGGCCGAACTCGTTGATGTCGGGCGGGCTTCGGGGTCGTTGGTGACAAGCGTATCGGGGACGGTCGGACCACACTCGGCGGCGATGGCAAACTGGAGAGGTTTGCTCTCGGCGATGGCGTTGCAGTGCGGGTGGTCGCGCTCCAGCGCCAGAACTGGGCGGACTCCTCGGCTGCCATGATGACCTCCTCACCGACCGGCACGCCGCCAGCCAGTTCGCTGTCGCTCCAGCGTCATGTCCAGCTATCACGGTCGAGCCTTGAGTTCAGCACCTGTCCGGGAAGTCCTCGTCCGCAACGCCCACCGCTCCGCGATGTTTCAACTGAAGACGACAGTTTTGGCCGCATGAGCGAGGAGGCTTTGTGTCTTGTAGGGCAAGCCGATCCGGTTCCAGTGGAAGATCACGTGGTGAGCGAGGATGTCGCGGCTTCCCCGGTCCAACGCTCCTTCGTTGGCCGCGGCCGCAAGTGCTTGCCCGGCATGGTTGAACGCAGCGGCCCAGGGCGCGGCGAAGGTCAGGGGGCCGTCCGTACCGAACAGCGCGCCGGTGGGCCTAGCATCGTAGGCCAGAAGTGTGCGTAGGCTGTCTGTCAGTTCTGTGAGCCGGTCGATGGGGGTTTCGGCGGGGATCGGCCGCAGGCGTACCACGCGGTGCCAGATGTCGCCGCATTCGAACCATTCCTGTCCGGCGGCGTGGAACAGGCTGCTGCACAGCAGTACCGATAGTTCCCGGCGGCCAATGGGGGGCTCCGGTTGGTGCAAGTAGTCCAGGATGTTTCTGCTGTCGGAGCAGAAGAGGTTGTGCGCGATGTTCATCCCCGGTTGACCGCCGAAGGCGGCTGTCTCCGGTTCGTAGAGAGTCTGTTGCCAGCGCGAGATCAGACCGGCTGTGGTCAGTCCGTCCAGGATAAAGTTGGCGGAAGTCTTCATCTCGGCGAGCTCGAGATTGCAGCCGGGCTTGATGCGCAGCCGCCAACAGGGGGCTTTGCGGATGAACCACCATGCCGCGATCACGCCGGTGTCCTGGAGGTGCTGCAACTGCGGACCGAGGCCGGTGACCGCGGCCTTCTCGGCGGCGGCCCACTCGGGAAACTGGACACGGACCTGGTACCAGTCGCGGGCGGTCGCCTGGGTTTCGAGTGCGGCGTGTCCAGCCCGTTGATACGTCTCGATCGCATCGGAGAGGTCGGCGTTGGCCATGCCGAGTTCGGCGGCCACCTCATCGAGCGGTGACCCAGCCAGGACCGCGAGCACGCCTTCGGCCATCTCCTTCGGCCTTACCGCCGCCGTCGGAGCGTGGTGTGCGCTGGTCGCCGCGCTCGGGTTCAGTTGATCAGCAGACATGAGTCCCATCCGGAGATCGGCGGCGTGGAGCGCCCCGCGGTCTGCAGCGCGAGGACGAGGCCGGCGGTTCCGTCCAGGAGTCCCGCGTTGTGGTGTTCGGAGGCTTCGGCGTGCCGGGTCAACAGTTCGACCAGCTGCGGCAGCCGTGTGCTGATCGTAGGAGTCAGCGCATCGCGCGCGGCGCGCCAGGCGGTCTGGTACAGCCCCGACCAACCATGGCACAGGCCGGTGTCGGTGATCCAGCGCAGTTGGGCAGGATCGGACAGGCAGCTGGCCAGGGCGTGTTCTGCCATCATCTGACGTGAGGTGTCACCGGTGGCGATGGCGGCGATCTGCTGGGCACGGGCGATGCCGGGGGTGCCGTAGCACCATGACGGCCGCAGCGGGCTGGTCTGCTTCACCCGCCCGGTGCGCAGTTCGTCCCGTGTGATCCACTGCGGCCACCATGGTCCGGACTCGCAGTCTTGGCGCCAGGCGTCCAGATGAGCGCAGATCTCCGAGATGGCGCCGAGGTGGCCTTCCGCGATGATCCCCCGGCGCATCGCGTGGGCGAGCAGCGCGAGGGGTCCGGTGATGCCGTGGGCGATCCCGAAGTTCGCATGCCCGCCTGGGGTCGGCAAGAGGGGGTCGGGGTCGTGAGAAGCCCACCAGCCAGGGAGCCAGGTTCCGTCGATGCGCAGCGGCTCGGTCAGACGAACCAGGTGACCGAGAATCCGTCCGAGCGCGTCGCTTCCGGGAGCGCGCCGGAGCAGGAGTTGGCCGATCCCGGTCAGGCCGTAGAACAGGTCGTACTCGGCAAACGCCGGCATTTCGCTACGGTCGATGCGCGCCAAGGCGGCGTCGACGCGGCGATGGGCGAGGCTTGCGACATGGGCGTCCAGCCTCGTCAGGGCCCGACCGTAGCGGGGTATCTCGTCGGCTTCGGCCGCGTGCAGAATGAAGGAGATCGCGGGCGCCCCGACATAGAGGCCTGCGTTCTCGGCGGCGCTGATCTCGCACCTGGTCGCCGCTCTCACCCAGGCGTGCGCGGTCGCCCACGTCCCTAAGCCGGCAAGAGCGCGCTCGATGTGCAGCAGGGAGACGCCGGCCGCGCCTTTGCCCAGGGACTGTGCCTGCCCAGGCTGTTCGGCATCCGCCGGTGCTGGGGTTGCCAGCTGGTCGGTGGTGAGAGCGTCGAGGAGCGAGGCGGGTTTCTCACGTGCGGTCGGCGGGGTCACGGTGTCCTCCCGCGGATCAGGGCTAGCTGCCGCAGTGCGGCGGCACGGGTCAGACGGTTGACGACCCGCTCGCGGTCCGGATCGACGCCGATGGCACGGACGTGGTGATCGTGGAGCAGAGATCGCAGCACCGTCGCGGGATCACGTTCGTCGGCGAGTTGTTCACGGTAGGAGGCCAGCGCTACCCGCCGGTGATCCCATGCCGCCGCCACAATCTCTCCGCCCGGATAGGCGCTCAGAGCGGCCCGGTCGTTGGCGGTGCCAGCCAACAGCAGCGTGGCGTCGCGTAACGATCTGTCCAGCCTTCCCTGTTCCTGAGGAAGGAGGTCGGTCAGCCACCGCCACCCCACTTCCGGGACGGTCGCGAAGCAGGCGGCCAGATCAGCATTGGAGGCGGCTGCGATCGCTTGGCTGGGTATGCCGGCGCGGGTGGCGAACGGGATTTCAGCGAGGGCGGCGGCCGAGTCAGCGGCGAACACGCCTTCCACAGCCGTCGTTGCGCCGTGGCCATATCTGCCGTTCTGCGGCTGGTAGGTGCCCAGGTTCAGATGTGCGAGCAGGCCCAGGGTGCTCAACTCCGCAACCCAGTTCGCGACCAGCACGGCAGCTGCGCCGTAGTTCTCTGGTCCAGGAAGGCGCAGATACAGCCCGAGGTGCTGGTCGGTCTCGGGTCGGGTGGTGTCGTGGTGGCGCCGGAACCACCACGACACCATGTGGTCGCTGACGTCGTGGAGGAGGCGGGGCAGATGGTCGGTGAGGACCTCGTCGAAGCGCATCGGGTGTCCGAACAGCTGCGCGTGTAGTAGCGGCGAGTGTCCCGGCAGCAGCACGTCGTCTCGCGCGACCGGGGCCGACAGGGCTGTCCGCGGACGATCCCCAGCGGACTGAGGGCGGGCCAGGGTCAGTGGGACGAGGAGTTCGCAGGCACGGCCGACCCACGCGAGATCGTTCTGATCGCCGGCCTCGCGGAGCTCGACCTGGCCGGCGCGGTTCAGGCGGGTGCGCAGCAGCACCCGGTGCAGCCGGTCGTCCAGATCGAGCGGAAGCCGAAGCTCCCCCTGGCACAGTACGACGCACGGCGGGACGCACCACCGACGGCGCCACGCGCGCAATGTCTTCTCCCATGCGAGCATGTCGCTTCCGGGCGCGGAAAGGTCGGCGGCAACCAACAGCCACCGGGCCGGGGCCAGCACGGCGCGGCCGTGGCGCACCCGGGGGAGGAAGGGCAGCGTGCGCGCCGCCCCGAAGTCGAACGGGCCGTAGACGCCGCAGCGCGCGAAGGCGATCTCAGCGAGGAAACGCGCCAGCGGCGGAGTCTGCACCGACGGTTCCAGCGCGTGCAGCACCTGCGGCTGAATATGCGCCCCGGTCGACATCTGCACCAAATACAACTGTGAGGCATCGGCGGTGACCCCGAGGTCGTCCAGAGGAATCAGGCCACTGTGGGCACCGTGATGCTCCGACACGGAGATCACATGAGGCAGCAGCTGTGGTACCCGAGCGATGTTCTCGTTGTGCTCTCGGCGCGGCGCGAACGACAACTGCGCCGCGACTGCGGGACTGCCGGTCGGGGTGTAGGTGTCGGCCAGGCGTCGCTGATCGACTTCGGTTAGCAGGTGCGCGAACCGCCCGACCATGCTGCTGGCCGGTCTGGGGGCACCGGTGACCCACAGTTGGAACTGCCGGCGCGCCAGGGCGTCTGAGGTTCTCGCGTGGAGCTGGAAGGCCAACTCCACGCGAGAAGGCGGGACCAGTTCGGCGGGGTCTCCGACCGCGAGCCCACGGATCACCGGCTCGGTCAGCTCAATCTCGCCACACCCGTCCAGGACGGCCCGCTGGACGAGGGCCAGCAGCTTCTCGTCGCGCTCCGTCAGAACGCGCACCGCAGGTCCGCGCGGTGCGCCCAGGAACCCGGTGGGCAACCCCAGCCCCGAGTCGGCCACCACGTCACGCACCGGGACAAGAGCGCCCGCGCCGTAGCGGTCCCGGAAGCGGACATGGAAGTCCTTCCACCCGGCGGAACCGAACGGGTCCGGTGTCAGACGCAACAACACCGTCGCTGCAGCCTCGGCCTCGCGCAGCACGGCCTCGGGAACAGTCAGCCGACAGTCCAGCTCCACGTCCACGGCGAGCACATCCTCGGTCGTGTGGTCGGTCGGGCGGCACACTGCCCTCATGCGCTCGGCCACATCCGCGATCGTCGGATCAATCTCAGACGGCAACATGGGGCGGCTGTGCTGGGACAGCTCGCCGGAAATCGCGGTGAGCTCCCCGAGCAAGCCCGCCACATCAGGCAAGTCCGCCACACCTACCGCCTTAAGCTGTTCGACCAGGTGAGCGAGGCCGTCGACGGTGGTCATCGGCGCGGGCAGGCAGGTGATCAGGATGCGACGCTGCACCAGTTCGGCCAGTAAGACACCGACCTTGTCCGGCGACGCGGCGGGGAACTGCGCGCACAACCGCCCGGCGAGCTCACCGAACCGGACCGGCTCGGCCGCGCCAGACAGCGCCGCGCGCACCGGCCGGGTGTGGCGGACCGAGACCTCCAGCGACGATGCCGGGCCCGTCTCAGCGTCACCGGAGCGGACTGGGACCACGAACCGGTCTCCGCGCACGACTCCCGCGCTGTTGACGACCACTGGGAGTCGCAACAGGAGGCCGGAATGCTGTTCCAGATTCTCGATGAGTCCGCTCAGCCACTGCGCGTCCGCCCGCAGGACCACCCGGTGACGTCGGCCGAACCACATCGTTGGCTCATCGCCCACCGACGCCGCCGCGACCCCGGCGAACAGGCCGAACGGGGTAGGGCGCCGCTGCCAGCGCAGCAAGTAGCAGAATGTCGCGACGATCACCCGCCGCAACTGGCGGACATCAACGGGGCCACCCCCCAGCACGGCGTCGATCTGCCGGGACAACCCTGGACTCGCGACCCGCAGAGCCGCCCGGACCTCGCCGCGCTGCCAGAGCCGCAACAGCCAGGCCCGGGCGGATCCCATCACCGAGTCATCGGTGTTCAGGTCCACGGCCTCGGGCAGCTCCAGACCGCCCGGATCGGTGGTGGCGCGCACCAACACCACCCCGGTGTGTCGGTAGAGCAGCTCCGCCCCCACCCCACTCTCTCCCCTCCACGGATACGGCTAGGGAGGTGCCCTATGAAGGGTTGTCCGCGAGGCTGTTGCAGGCGCTGCCCGAGCAGGTCTGGCCGCAGTTGTCGCTGGTGTCGCACCGCAGCTTGGCGATCGGGTAGGCGGTCTCGATCACCCGCAGGTCAAGGTCAAACTCGTCGTCGAAGCCGCCCATCTCGTCGACGTCGTCGAGGGTCGTGGCGCGCTGCACCATGTCGATCACTCTCCTTACTCGGCGGGCTCATGCGAGACGCCCTGACCGACCGCAGCCGACACCGCGGGCGGCCAGGAGATCGTGACGCGGTTGTACTGCTTGTTGATGATCAATCCTTGGGGAAGAGCCTCGTCAGGTGTGTCTAGTGGCCAGACGGCGAAGTCCGGTCCGGCGCCTCTGCGGCGGTCGCGGTCCCAGACGCGCATCTGTTCGACCATCGCCTCCGCGACGGCTGAGGCATGGGGGCCGAAGGCGTGCGCACCGAACTCGACCTTCCCCGGCCCGGCGGGGCGCGTGGTCAGATACGCGAAGGAGTCACCGTCGAGCACGGCCAGGTTGAACCAGCGGTCGCCCGCAGCGACCAGGACGGAGTCCTGCTCGGCGTCCGCCGCCAGCAGGCAGAACCCCGGCAAGGTCGTAGCCAGCCAGAACTGCAGGGTGTCGAACGACTCGACGCGCCCGATCGTCACCCCCGACCACACCTCGGCGCGCTCGGTGTCGAGCACACCGTCGGGCAGATGCGGATCGTCTGGCCCGCCGTCGTCGAACCGCAGCCTGATCTGCGTGCCCCGCACCGGCAGCACCCGCTCCTGATGAGCCCCGGCCCCCTGAATCTTGACGAAGCCGCAGATCATGGCCGACCGGCTCACCAGGTGGTCCCCGTCGCGGTCCAGGGCAAGAGAGCGGGTCAGGCCCCGCATCC
>JBOHGT010000539.1:0-3978 GCA_050700385.1 Pseudonocardiaceae bacterium
GGGACGACGTTGTCCAGCATCCAGGTGCGTAGGCCACCGGTGCCGAGCTCGGCCTGGGCGACCACGGTCAACGCATTCATCGCAATGTCCCCGATGGGTTCGGTCAGGTCTTTGCCTGCCGGGCGTGGGCCCGGCGCATATACTGAGTAGAACACGCCGCGGTTGCCTCGAACACCCGCGGGACTTGTGGGCGTCCGCAGCCAGTTGGCGGGGTAGCTGCGCAGATGACTCCGCAGCGTCCACAACTGTTCACTCCCCGGTGTCACGGCAACGGTCAGACGCCGCAGAGCGGGTGACCGCGTGAGGCCACCCCGGACGCGCAGCAAGGGTGTCACACGCGGTGAACCGCCCGGATGGCGCATCGGGAGATAGGTCCGCACGCGCTGGGTGACCCGCGCCGAACCGCCCGGGCGGGGGATCCTCACGCCTGTGACGGGACCGCGGGGAGAATCCGGGGTAGCCCGCAGACCCGAGGAGACGCATGAACCTGCCTGCCTGGATGTGGACGGCGACGACCTGCGCGCTCCTCGCCGTGATCGCGCTCGACTTCTACCTGGTGGCCCGCAACCCCCGCGACCCCTCGCTGCGCGAGTCGACGCTGTGGGTGGTCTGCTACGTGTCCCTGGCCGTGCTGTTCGGGCTGGGCGTGCTCGCCCTCGCGGGACCCCGGTACGGGGGCGAGTTCTTCGCGGGCTGGATCACGGAGTACTCACTGTCGGTGGACAACCTGTTCATCTTCGTGCTGATCATGAGCAGCTTCGCGGTGCCGCGGCAGTACCGGCAGAAGGTGCTGCTCATCGGCATCGTGCTCGCGCTGATGTTACGAGGAGTGTTCATCGCGGTCGGTGCGGAAGCGATCTCGCGGTTCGACTGGATCTTCTACCTCTTCGGCGCTTTCCTGATCTACACGGCGTGCAAGCTGCTCACCCAGAAGGACACCGAGGAGGACGAGTTCTCGGAGAACGTGGTGCTGCGCACCGTCCGGCGGGTGATCCCGTCCACGAGCTCGTACCAGGGAGCCGCGCTGACCGCCCGGGTCGACGGCCGCCGGGTCGTGACCCCGATGCTGATCGTGATGGTGGCGATCGGCACCACCGACCTGCTCTTCGCCCTCGACTCGATCCCGGCCATCTTCGGCCTCACCCAGGAGCCCTACCTGGTGTTCACGGCCAACGCCTTCGCCCTGATGGGGCTGCGGCAGCTGTTCTTCCTCATCGGAGGGCTGCTCGACCGGCTGGTCTACTTGAGCAAGGGCCTGGCGTTCATCCTGGCCTTCATCGGTGCCAAGCTCATCCTCGAGGCGCTGCACCACCAGGGGCTCTCCTGGGCGCCCGAGGTGCCGATCCTGGTGTCCCTGACCGTCATCGTGGGCGCACTGGCCCTCACCACGGTGGCCAGTCTGGTGAAGTCCCGTCGTGACCGGACGGCCGGCACCGCCGCAGCAGCAGTCGAGGCGGAATGCACCCGGGAACTCACATGAAGTTGCGGGTGTGCAGCGCGGAGAGTTCGGCGGCCTCGGCGGTGGGGAAGCCGAGCCGAGCCAGCCGCTGCTGGCGGCCGTCGTCCATCGCCCGGTGCAGTTGCTGTACCGCCTGGTGACCCCGCGCGATCGCCTCCGGGGTCCACGCGCCCGCGGCCAGCACCACCAGCGCGTCGAACACGTCGGCGTTGAGTCCGGTGGTGTCGACCAGCGCGTCGTGCCGGCGCTCGATCGCGGCCCGCAGTCGCCCGCGCAGCGCGGGGTCCAGCGTCGCCTGGTGTTCGAGATGGGCCACCCCGAACGCCACATGCCGCGCCTCGTCCACCCGCGCCAGCCGGACGACCTGCCGGGTGACCGGGTCCGGCGCGTGCCGGTCCAGGAACGCCAGTAAGACCAGGAAGCTGCCCTCGCCGAGCACGGACAGCAGGAACGAGGCGAGGGAGAAGTCCGGCTCGGTGAGCAGTGTCGCCAGCGACGCCCGGCCACCCACCGACGAGGTGCCCAGCTGCCCGCCGTGCAGCAGCGCCCGGCGAGTGAACACCTCGACGTGCCGGGCCTCGTCGGCGGCCTGCACCGCCAGCAGTTGCTGCACCTCCCGGAAATGCGGATGCACCCGCGCCAGCAGCCGGGCGGGGATGACCAGCGCAGCCTGCTCGTTCTCGATCAGGTACGTCATCACCTGGACCACGGCTGCCTCGATGTCGGCCGGCAGCTCGGCCGGGGCGTGCCACTCCACCGCGGTGGCCGGATCCCACTGCGCGGCCGCCGCGTGCGCGTACAGCCGGGGCGCCAGATCGGCCCAGACCACGTCGCGGTCGTCGAGGTCGAACGGTGCCGGCGGGCCGCCTGCCTCGACGAGTGCGCCACGGGCGGCCAGCCCCCAGTGTGCGGGTGGGCGCCGCACGATGCCGTCCGAGCCCGGCCCGCCGGCACGTTCCGCGCCGGCCCATCGGTCCCGCTCGGCCCCGCCGCGGATCACCTCGTACGCACCGGCCCTCCCGTCGGGGCTCGGGGAGAACTGGTGACCCTCTCGCCGGCACCAGGCCCGGAGGTGCACCGCCAGTGCCTGGTCGCCGCCGGTCACCGTCAGCCGCCCGCCGACCGGCAGCGCCCGCAAGCCCCGGCGCAGCAGCAGGTGGGCGCCCTGCTCGAACCCGAGGCGTCCGAGATCCAGCGGGGCGCCGGCGCGGCTCGTCACGGGACGTACCCCGCCGCGGTCACCCGGCCGCCGCCGTCGTAGAACCCGGTCTCCTCGACGGCCCGATCGAGCGGGCCGTACCCGCTGGTCCTGCCCTCCTTCCAGGCCTGCAATCCCTCCAGGTCGAGCAGGGGGCGGACCTCGGGATCGGCGTAGGACATCGACAGCAGCAGCGCCACGAACCGGTCCGAGAGCTCGGCAGGTGCGGTGTCCACCACCGCCATCGTGCAGTGGTCGTACGTCGCCGTCTGCGACAGGATCCGGGTCCCGCCCGCCGGCAGGGTGCCTTCCCGGGAGAACAGCAGGTGGTTCCCGTCGATCATGCAGGCGGCCTCGACCTCGCCGCCGACCAGCGCAATGGCCGCCTCGCGCTCGCCCCCGATGTGATCGCCGTGCAGCCCGACGCCGACATCGAAGCGGCGCACCGTGATGTCCTGGCCGGGATGCAGGCCAGCCGCCCGGAGGTGCGAGAGCGGGATCATGGTGGCCTGCGGTGAGTCCACCGCGCCGACCGCGACCGTCTCGCCCTTCAGGTCGGCCAGCGACGCGTAGGGCGAGTCGGCTCGGACCACCACCACCGAGGTGAGGTCCTGATCGGTGTCCCGCATGACCGTCGAGCGCACCTCCCGGCCGCTCGCGGCGGCCAGCCGCTCGGAGCGCAACCACGCCAGCGGCGAGTTCCAGGCGGCATGGATCCGCCCGCCGACCAGTTCCTCGACCTGGCGCTCGTAGTTCGAATAGAGCACGAAGTCGAACGGCAGCCCACTGGCCAGCAGCCAGCGGCGGAAGCCCTCCCAGATGGTCACCACCTTCGGGTCGTAGGCGACCGCACCCATCAGCAGCGTCGTGGCGCCCATCAGGAGCCGGCCCCGTCGAACAGCGGCAGGCCCAGGCTGACCCGGCCGACGAAATCGTGCAGCGCGTCGGTGGTCGGCGCCATCACCCGCGCGGCCAGTGAGTCGCGGAAGCGCCGCTCGACGCCGAGCTCCTTGCGGAATGCCGCTCCGCCGCACAACCGCATCACCCCGTCGGCCACATCGGACGCCGCCTCGGCAGCGACCGCCTTGACCTGCAGCACGCGCAGGGTGGCGTCCTCCCGGCCCGAGCCGAGCGCGGCCAGGGTGTCGGCCAGAAACGCCCTGGCCCCGTCGGCGCGGGTGCGCAGCCGCGCGAACGCCGCGCGGCTGAGGGGCTGCTCGGCCAGGGTCTGACCCAGGTGGTCCAGCCGGGTCCGGGACAGGTGAGCCGCAGCCTCGCCGAGCAGCGCCTCCATCACCCCGAGCGAGTAGGCCGCGTTGCC
>JBOHGT010000540.1:0-2808 GCA_050700385.1 Pseudonocardiaceae bacterium
GTCGAGGGATGGGTGGCCCGGCGCCGGGCCGGCACCCGTGCCGCCGAGGCGGCGCAGGCCGCGGGCGCGGTGGCAGCGCCACGGCAGCCACACACCGAGCAGCACGACGACAGCCAGCACCAGGAGCGAGCATGAGCCTTTCGACCATGTCGGCCACCCCGAAGAAGAACCTCATGCTCTTCTCCGGGCGCAGCCACCCCGAGCTGGCCGAGGAGGTAGCCAAGCACCTCGACGTCACCGTCACCCCGCAGTCGGCCTACTCCTTCGCCAACGGGGAGATCTTCGTCCGGTTCGAGGAGTCGGTGCGCGGCTGCGACGCGTTCGTGCTGCAGAGCCACTGCGCTCCGATCAATGACGCGATCATGGAACAGCTGATCATGGTGGACGCGCTGAAGCGGGCCTCGGCGAAGCGGATCACCGTGGTGATGCCGTTCTGGGGCTACGGCCGCCAGGACAAGAAGCACCGCGGGCGCGAGCCGATCTCGGCGCGGTTGATCGCCGACATGTTCAAGACCGCGGGTGCGGACCGGATCATGACCGTGGACCTGCACACCTCGCAGATCCAGGGCTTCTTCGACGGCCCGGTGGACCACCTGTTCGCGATGCCGGTGCTCGTCGACCACATCAAGGCGACCTACGCCGGCTCGGAGATCACCGTGGTCTCGCCGGACTCCGGGCGGGTGCGGCTGGCCGAGCGCTGGGCCGATACGCTCGGCGGCTGCCCGCTGGCGTTCATCCACAAGAGCCGCGACCCGAGAAGGCCCAACCAGGCGGTCGCCAACCGGGTGGTCGGCCAGGTCGAGGGCCGGGTTTGCGTGGTCATCGACGACATCATCGACACCGGCGGCACGATCTCGGCGGCGGTCGAGGCGATCCTGGAGGACGGCGCCTCGGACGTGGTGGTCGCCGCCACTCACGGCGTGCTCTCCGGCCCGGCCACCGAGCGGCTGTCGAGCTGCGGGGCCCGCGAGGTCGTCTTCACCGACACCCTGCCGATCGGTGACGACAAGCGTTTCGAGCAGCTGCGGGTGGTCTCGATCGCGCCGCTGCTGGCCAGGGCGATCCACGAGGTGTTCGACGACGGCTCGGTGACCAGCCTCTTCGACGGCAACGCCTGACCGCCCTTCCCTACCTACTCGGGGCATGGCTCGGCGCGTGATGCCGCGCCGTCCGGCCCACCAGGGCCCCGGTTCGGGGCGGCCGCGGTCGCCCCTATACTTTCCCGGTTGCCTCGGCGAGGGAGGGCACGGCGCTCTTCGTGATCGACGCGGTGGCGTTGCGTTCCGCGCGCCGATCGCAGTACTGATCACGAGCGCCGCCCGCCCGCCGCCGAAGGCCCGCCGACCTGACACCGCACGTCCCGGTGCTGCGCCCTCCCCGGGTGCGGTGCCCCACACGAAGGAGTCCCACCGTGGCCGAGGTCCGTCTCGCTGCCGAGGCACGCACCGAGTTCGGCAAGGGTGCCGCTCGCCGTACCCGTCGCGCGGGCAAGGTCCCCGCGGTGCTCTACGGCCACGGCACCGACCCGGTACACGTCGCACTGCCGGCCCTGGAGTTCGCCCGGGTGGTGCGCGACCAGGGCAGCAACGCCATCCTGGCCCTCGAGTTGGGTAACGGCCCGACCCAGCTCGCGCTGACCAAGACCGTCGCCGTCCACCCGATCCGCAACTACATCGAGCACGTGGACCTGCTGCTCGTGCGGCGCGGGGAGAAGGTGGTCGTCGACGTCCCGGTGGTCATCACCGGCGACGCCGCGCCCGGCACCCTGGTGACGCAGGACCTCGGCAGCCTGCAGGTCGAGGCCGACGCGCTGAACATCCCCGAGGAGTTCGAGGTGTCCGTGGCGGGCGCCGAGATCGGTACCCGGGTGCTCGCCGGGGAGATGCCGCTGCCGGCAGGCGTCGAGCTGCACACCGACCCGGAGTACCTCGTGGTCAACGTGGGCGCCGCCCCGAGCGCCGAGGAGCTAGAGGCCGAGCTGGACGTGGCGGGCGCCGGCGTCGTCGAGGAGGTCTCCGAAGAGGGAGCTGCGGAGACCGCAGCCACGGCCGGGACCGAGCGGCCCTCGGGCAAGGGTGAGGACACCGAGCGGTCCTGACCCACGCAGACGGCCCGTCGGTCCGCGCGAGCGGGAGCGGGAGCTGCGCCGCCGTGGCTGCTGAGCCCGTCGCCGCCGACGGCGTCAGCGGTGATCTCGCGCTGGTGGTGGGTCTCGGCAACCCCGGCCCGGGTTACGCCGGCAACCGGCACAATGTCGGAGCCATGGTGCTCGACCTGCTGGCGGGCCGCATCGGGAGCCGGTTCAAGGCCCACAAGGGCGGCGCGGAGGTCGTCGAGGGCAGGCTGGCCGGGCGCCGTGCGGTGCTGGCCAAGCCACGGTCCTACATGAACGTCTCCGGTGGACCGGTGGCCGGCACGGCGCGCTTCTACAAGGTCCCGCCGGAAGACGTCGTCGTCGTGCACGACGAACTCGATCTCGACTTCGGGGTGGTCAGGCTCAAGCGGGGCGGCGGCGAGGGCGGGCACAACGGGCTGCGGTCGGTCTCGTCGTCGCTGGGCACCCGCGACTACCTGCGCGTCCGCGTCGGGATCGGTCGACCGCCTGGCCGGATGGACGCCGCCGACTACGTGCTACGCGACTTCTCCGCCGCCGAGCGCCGCGAGCTGGACCTGCTGGTCGACCGCTGCGCCGACGCGGTGGAAGCGCTGCTGGCCGACGGTCTCGCCGGCGCCCAGAACCGCTTCCACTGAGATGCCCCGGCGTGTTCGCCGATCCGGCACGGTGTGTTGGGCCAACACACCGTGCCG
>JBOHGT010000541.1:0-5064 GCA_050700385.1 Pseudonocardiaceae bacterium
CGTCGTGGACCGCCCAGCTCAGCAGCGTGCTCTCGTCAGGCAGTGGCATCGCGGCCAGCTCGTATGCGGACACCGCCACAGACCCGGTGAGACACCGGTACAGCCGGTCGAGTGCCTCCGAATCCAGGAGTGCCACCAGGAGCCGCGCTGTGAGCGGAGACTCGGGATCGACGCACGTCAGCACGTTGACGTGATTCTCGACGACGATACGTCCGCCCCACTCGTCGAGGCAGGTGGCGTCCAGCTCTGCCGCCAGCAGTCGTCGCGGTTGTTCGGGCGCGGTCGTTCGCTGGACCAGCACCGCGGGCCGGTCCAGGACGAGCGTGCGGTCGTCGCCCGGGCGGAGTCGAAGCCATCGCTGGGCCTCGCGGGCCCGCGCGCGACGAGGCCTTCCGCCGTCCAGGTCGGCCGCCCACAGGATCTCGACCCTGCCCCTGCTGCGGCGATCAGAGATGCGCTCTTTCGCTCGGTTCCACACGAGGGGGCCAGTGCTGACCTTCCAGCCGTAGTCGGAGAGGCGGGCAGGAAGGCTGGCGGCGCGGCGAACCAGCGACACGTCGGAGGCGTCACGGGGCAGCGGCCAGGGCAGGTCGGGGATCACCGGCGGGTGAGCCGTGCCGATGGGGGCGGCGAGAGGTTCTTGTGCTTCCAGACCGTCACGGACGTCGAGAAGCGCAGGCAGGGGCCGCCGGCGGTGGTAGGGCACTCGCGCCCACCAAGGCAGCAGGAGCGAAGCCAGAACCACGTTCCCCAACCACACAGCTGCCCCATCGAGATCACGACCGGCAATCGCCGTGGCGACCTCCGCTAGCGCGAGATCGGGCTCGGAGGTGCTGCGAGTACTCAGCCAGCAGCGCAACGGCGGTAGCAGCAGCGCGCCTGCTCCGCAGGCGGGATCGAGCACGAGCCCTTCGATGTGCCCTCCGGCAGTGGCCTGAGTCTGTTCCCACAGCGCGGCGGTAAGCGACGCCGGTGTGTAGTGCCGGCCGGTGGGGTTGCGCACGGTTCGGTCAAGGGCGGTCACGTACGCTTCGCCGAGCCGCTCGGGTGCCGCGTCGAGCAGGTCCGCTCGGTGCTCGGTCGCCGTCAGCGCTGCGAGATCGATGGGTGGGTCGGCCGCCACTGCCTGCCCGACGTCGAGGAATGCACCGCTGAGACCGGCACCGGCTGCCCGGCGCGCCCACCAGCCAGGAACAGTTGCGAGCACGGCCAGCGAAGCATCCGACAGCTCGCCGTTCACCACGGTCAGCCGTCCACGGCGGTCCCGGTTGGGGTTCAGCGGGGCAGCGTCAACGCTCAACTTTGTCCGACTCCTCAGCGCCATCGACCCGGGTAGTCCTCCGTGGTTTCATGTCGAGTCTGCTGGTCGTACCGACAATTCGATGGAGGCTCGCCGGGAGAGCCCTCCGTGATCGTGGTCCCAGTAGCCGTAGCGTTCGCACCCGCACAACCACGGCGTCGACAATCTCGTCCTCGCTGATGCCGTGCATTCGGGTCGTACCGTACGTGGCGTGACCTCACGCTCGACGCCACCGCGACCACGGCAACCCGGCTGGTTGTTCGCGGCGGGCATACTGCTGCTAGTGATCGGCATCGGCCTGCTCGGGGGACTGCTGGCAACAGGCAGTGGGCAAGACACGGGCGCGGCCGGCGACAAAGGGCCTCCACCCTCGGCGAGCACGGAAACGCCCACATCGGAGCCAGCATCACCAGAACAGACCCGCACTGCTGACCCCACAGCAGAGCCCACAGGAGGAGTTGCGCCTCCGCAGGCGTCAGGGGGCAACGACGACAGTTCGGGCCTGGCTACGATCATCACCGCGATCGCCGGACTGATCAGTTCGATCGCGGGCCTCGTCGGCGCGATCACCGGCATGCTGGGGCTGTACCGACAACGATCGGTGGGCACGGCGACAGGAGACTGATGCCGGCACGAGCATGCCCGGCACGGTAGCGGGGCCGGCATGATGGCTCCGGATCTGCTCGCCGCGGCAACCCCGGCCGATCGGCTTCGCCCTCCTGGCGCTCGTCGGGTGGATGGGATGGGCGTGGTGGCGGCGGCGCGACCAGCCCCGGTCTCGCTGGCTCCTGCGCGCCGCAGCGCTGTCCGGGCCGGCAGCGGTGGTCGCACTGGAGGCCGGGTGGGTGAACCACCGAGGTCGGCTGCCAGCCCGTCTCGATTGCCGCTGGGCTTGGCCTCGCTCGTGGCTGTACTCCACCTTCCAGCGCAGCAGGCCGTAAACGGCTTGAAGCGTCCGCCCCGGCGTCGGGCAGTCGCGTAGCCTGGAATCCCGTGGGTACGACGCGCCGCCTGTGGGCAATCACCGTGCTGGGCAGCGTCCTCGTGGGATGCGGGGGCGCCGGAACGCAGCCGCAGGCCAGCCCGCCCGGCCGGGGTTCCGCGATGCCGGACCCGGCGGCCGAGTCCCGGGTCGATCAGGTGCTTGTCCCGGCACTCGCCGGCCAGGAGCCCCGCGCGGCCCCCGACCCGCAGCGCCTGGCGCGCCAGATCTCGGTGTCGGTCGGCGCAGTGCGCGATCCCGCGAGCACGCCGGAGCAGGTTCGCGCCGCCGGGTGGACCGCGCAGATCGCCTACCGTGCGCTCGAGCAGCGGCCCGAGTGGGACGCCACGGTGCTGGCCGGGGTGCCGGCTCCACTGCACGATGCGGTGGTGCGCAACACAACCGCGCGCCGGGAGCTCGGGGCGATGTCCGACGAATTGGGCGACACGCTGCCGCCCTGGCGCATCGTCGAGCCGCCCCCGGCCGGCGAGCTGCGCGCGATCTACGGCGAAGCGCAGCGACGCTTCGGGGTGCCGTGGGAGGTGCTCGCCGCGGTGAACCTGGTGGAGACGGGCACCGGACGCATTGTCGGACTCTCCGTGGCCGGTGCGCAGGGCCCGATGCAGTTCATGCCCGCGACCTGGGCCCGCTACGGCATGGCCGGCGACGTGTGGAACACCCACGACGCGATCATGGGTGCCGCGAACTACCTCGCCGCCAACGGCGCCGCCAGGGGCGATCTGGACAACGCGCTGTACCGCTACAACAACGACCCCCGCTACGTCCGCGCCGTGCGACACTACGCCGAGGTGATGCGAGTCGACGAGCGTGCCTTCCTCGGCTACCACGCCTGGCCGGTCTACTTCCGCACCCGCGCCGGGGACATCCTGCTGCCGGTCGGCTACGAGTCACCGCGCCGCATCCCCGTGCAGGAGTGGCTCGCCGGTCGGCCACGGTGAGGCCGCCCGCCGCCGTCGTGCTCGGGGCCGCGGTGGTTGCCGTCGCGCTCATCGGCTGGCAGCCGGCGTGGCAGGTGCTGCGGGGTGTCGTCACGATCGCCCACGAGGGCGGGCACGCTGCCGCCGCCGCGCTCACCGGGCGCCGGCTGCTCGGGGTGCGGCTGCACTCCGACACCTCGGGCCTCACCGTCTCCTCCGGGCGCCCCACCGGCCCCGGGATGGTGCTCACCCTGGTCACGGGCTACGTCGCGCCGTCGCTGCTCGGGCTGGCCGGTGTCGCGCTGCTGGGCGCCGGGCGGGTCACCGCGCTGCTGTGGAGCAGCATCGCGCTACTGGCGGTGATGCTGCTGTTGATCCGCAACGTCTACGGCGTGGTATCCGTGGTGGGCACGGGCGCGGTGGTGTTCGTGCTGTCCTGGTACGGCTCGCCGGCCGCGCAGGCCGCATTCGGCTACCTGCTCGTCTGGTTCCTGCTGCTCGCCGCACCCCGGCCCGTGTTCGAGCTGACGAGGCTGCGCCGCACCGGCCGAGCGCGTGACTCGGATGCCGATCAGCTCGCCCGGCTCACGCGTGTCGGTGCGACACTCTGGATCGGGCTGTTCGGTCTCGCGACGCTGGCCGCCGCGGCCGCCGGCGCGTGGTGGCTCATGCCCTGGGAGAACCTGGTACCGCTGACCCCGTGATCGCCATCCCCGTCCCGGGCGGCTACACCCTCGAGCCGGACGCGCTCGATCATCGCGTTCTGGCACCAGAACGCGGTAATCGAGCCCGATTAACCGCGTTCTGGTACCAGAACGCGGTGAGGCGCGGCGTGCGAGGCTGGGAGGCGTGGCTGAGCAGACGGTGACGGTGGACGTCGAGGGACGGCGGCTGCGGCTGTCCAACCTGGACAAGGTGCTCTACCCGTCGACGGGCTTCACGAAAGGCGAGGTGATCGACTACTACACGCGGATCGCGCCTGCGATGGTGCCGCACCTGGCCGACCGCCCGGTGACGCTGCGCCGGTGGCCGGACGGGGTCGACTCGGCGCCGTTCTACGACAAGGACGCCTCCCGGCACGCCCCGGGCTGGCTGCGCGTGGTCCGGCTGCCCACCCCGGGCAGCACCAAGGCCCACGAGGAGATCGGCTACGCGGTGCTCGACGGGTTGCCCGCGCTGGTCTGGGCCGCCAATCTCGCCGGCCTCGAGCTGCACGTGCCACAGTGGACGGTCGGCCCGCGGGGTGGGCAACGGGCGCCGGACCTGGTGGTGTTCGATCTCGATCCCGGTGAGCCGGCGACCGTGGTCGAGTGCTGCCGGGTCGCCGAGTCGGTGCGCGAGGCGCTCGCCGCGGACGGCCTCGACTGCTACCCGAAGACCAGCGGCTCGAAGGGTATGCAGGTCTACGCTCCGGTGCAGGTCACCCAGGCCGAGCACACCTCGGACTACGCCCGGCAGGTCGCCGAGCGGCTCGCCGCCCAGCGCCCCGGCGAGATCGTCTCGACGATGGTCAAGGCCCGCCGCCGCGGCAAGGTGCTGGTGGACTGGAGCCAGAACAACCCCGGCAAGACCACCGTGGCGCCGTACTCGCTGCGTGGCCGCGAGCGACCGACGGTGTCGACCCCGGTCACATGGGACGAGGTGATCGCCACCCGCCAGCCGGGCGATCTCGTCTTCACCGCCGGGGACGTGGTCGAGCGGGTGGCGCGGCACGGTGACCTGTTCGTCCCACTGCCGGGGACACGGCGGCCCCGCTTGCCCCGGCGCTGACGGGCCGGCCGGGCGCGGGCCCGCGGGTCCCTCCCGGACCGCGGGCCCCACCCGACCGGTGCCCCGTCATCCAC
>JBOHGT010000542.1:0-4254 GCA_050700385.1 Pseudonocardiaceae bacterium
GGCCGCCTACTGGGGCGACTACAGCCGAGTGCTGGCCCGGCTGCGGGGCCGTCGTGAGGATGCTGTGCGGGCGCTGCGCCGCGCCGAGGACCTCTTCCCGGCCCGGGTGTACCGCCACCCGCTCACCCGGGACACCGTGGCCGAGCTGGTTGCCCGCACGAACCGCGACTCCTCCGCCGGACGGGAGCTGCGGAAGATAGCCCACCGGGCGGGACTGCCCGTCTAGCCCCTCTCCTCCGGTCGGGCGACGTTGCCAAGCATGGCAACCCACGCCGCGTTGAAAGCTCGGCGGTTTCGTTCAGCTACCGCCGCGCTCCGGCCCGATGATCTTCGTGAGCAGCGAGGTGATCCGTGCCATACCGGTGGCCTGCATGGCGAAGCCCTCGCGCATCTCCCGGCCAAGCCCATCGATCTTCTGGCGCATCTCCCGGCCGAGTTCATCGATCTTCTGACCCTGCTCGAGTTGGGTCTCGCGCAGGGCATTCAGGACCTGGCGATGGCCCCGCATCTCGGTGCGGAACTCGGCCACGTCACGGTCGGCCAGCGCAGCGAGCGCGCGGGCGGAGGCGACATCTTCGCGCAGCCGGGCCACCTCCTGCTCGAGCCTCGTGAACCGCGATTCGAGATCATCGTTCGGCACGGGCGCGATCCTACTGTCGCCCGTTCCGATCCCTCCACCGCCGCACTGGTGCGCGAGGTGCGCTTCGGTGCCCATGGGGTGTGATCGCCGCGCCTCCTTCCGTACCGTGCTAACGGTGCGTCGTGATGCTGCTGACGACCTCCACGATCTCCTCGTCCGTGGGGTTGCTCTTCAGCAGTCGCTTAAGCTGCTCAGCCAACCGCCCGCCGCTGGGTCGTCCAGGCGCGTCGCAGCTCTGCGTGCAAGCCACTGGCGGCCAACAAGCCGGATGTAGGCAAGATCAACCCAGCTGGACGGCGGCACGGGGATGGTGGCAAGCACCGGCACTCTAGGCGCTCTGTCCGGGGGTTGTCTTCACCTGGTTGCCAGCGAACACGTATGCCGCCCGGTCAAAGCGCTCCCAGCGGATGGTGTAGCCCTCGGGCAGATACACCCAGCCGACCGGCTGCCGCGTCAGATAATTCGTCAACTTGTTGTTCGACATGCATCATGTGGATACGTACATTCGTCGGGCCAAAGTAAATATGATGGTCGTCCCTGCCCTCGCCTACCCGGGCGGCTGCATCCCAGGCGGGACCGCGCAGCAGCTCCCGTGCCCGCCAGGGGTCATCGAGCCGGACGACAGAGATGGCCGCTAACTGTTGCAGACCTCCGTAGGCCGCGAAATGTGCGGGCGTGCCTTCCGGCAGCAACGGTTCCAGCTTCTCAGCGCCTCTTACCGCTACTTCAAACGCGCCATGCGGCATATCATCCGCGTACAAGGCTTGCCCAAGGTTCCACGTAGCGGCTCCGATCAGCAGCGGGTCTTCAGTTTCCTCGGAGTAGCGCATCGTTCTTTCGGATACAAGCCCGCCAAGATCAACTCTCCCAAGGTGCTTCAATACTGGCCGGGCCAGCTGATACACCTCGGACGCCAACCGGCACGCTTGCGCCGAGCGGTTGTAGGCGTTCACCGCGCACTCCACGTCAACAATTAAGTCAGGCAGGACGCTGAGCACGCCAGTGTACTTGTTCTGTGAGGTAAACGAGGCATCCCACGCGGCGTTTATCCGCATTGCTAGCTCTGGCAGCTCAGGCAGCGTCTCACGGTCACTGAGCGATAGGGAGCGGTAGGTGTACAGCGCTCGTTCGACTTCGGCAAGCCGAGGCTTAACTGGCCCCTCGTAGTCTTCACTGGGAGGAGGTTCACCGAGGAGCGCGGCCGTGCGTACGCCCAGCACTTTAGCCAGCTTGCGCAGCACGGGCAAGGAGGGAGTCTTATTCCCGGCCTCGATCATCTCCAAGTAGCGCGCGGTTATCCCCGCGTGGGTGGCGATGTTAACCGTGCTCTTCTTCCGGTCGATGCGGTACAGCCGGATGAGCTGGCCGGTTGGCATGTCAGGCACGGCGGCACCTCCGTGGTGGCGGTTCCTGCCGATCCAGCCTACAGACAGACGATGATCTCAATGTATAGGCCGGTGACCATCTGTTCCGGTCATCACTCTAGGTGATCAACCCATCGAGTCGCGTGTCACGTCTGACCTGCGGGAACGTTCTCCCGGGATGGTACAGCGGGGTCGGCCGCAGGTGCATACACGAACAGTCGCGTACTCATTGGGCACCCGCCATCGGCTACGGTGCCTGCCCCGAGTTGTTGCTCACGGTCAGCCACGGTCAGCAAGACAACCCGGGTGGACGGCACGCCGGAAGTGGTGCCCGAGGTGCGTTTCGGTACCAGTAGTGCAAGAGCCCTGCCGCAGGTACCCGTGGCTACCGCTACGACCCGGACAAGGAGCTGGCCTTCACCGCCACCACGCTTGCCTGGGTCGGCGACCCCGCCGCGGAAAGCTACGCGCGGCAGGTTATTGCGCTGCTCGGCGGCGCGCAGGAGGTCAGTCGTTGGCCGCGACGGGTCGCTGCCGCCCAGATCGACCTGGCCCTGGCGCGAGCGACCGTCCGGACGAAGCCTCCGCGGTTGCGCTGGGCGCCACGCTCTCCGTTCCTGGGGTCTGGAAGCCGTCCAACCAGTGGCGGGCGCTGGAGTGGTCACGGCTGTGGAAGCCGGCGGACCGGCGACGGATCTGCGCGAGGCGTATGAGGTGATGCGGCGCGGCTGACCGCCTCCTCACGAGCGTGGATGGACGGGGACCGACGCTCCGCGCCCATGCTGCGGCGAATGGTGACGCAGCTGGGCGAGCTCGCCGTGGGTGGACGCGCGCGACCCACGGTCCCGTGTGGCGAACTTTTGCGGGTCAGCTAGCAGATTTTTTGTTGGTTTGATGGGCGGGAAAGTGCTGGTTTTCCTGGTAGGGTTGGAGCGTGGAGAAGCTCCTGAGCAGCGGATACGTTCCACGGAGAGCCGCCGAGATCCTCTCCGAATCACTGTCCACCTTCCGTGTCGTCGTCGTGCACGGGGCCCGCCAAGTCGGCAAGACCACGGTCGCCCGAGCCCTTGCCCAGCAGCTCGGCGCCACCTACCTGACACTGGATGACACCGATGTACTGTCCGTCGCACGGGCGGACCCGCCGACGTTCATCAGCGCGTCCGGGGCGCCCCTGGTCATCGACGAGGTGCAACGCGTCGGGCAGTCGCTCGTGCTGGCGATCAAATCGCTGGTCGACCGGAACGACCGGCCGGGGCAGTTCCTGCTCACCGGGTCCACCAACTTCCTCACGGTCCCTTCCATCGCGGAGACCCTCGCCGGGCGAGCAGATATCGTGACCCTGTGGCCACTGTCCCAGGGGGAGCTTCATGGCGGCCCGGACAGCTTCGTCGATCGGGCTCTCAGCGGCGCGGCGGCGCTCCTCGACCACATCGGTGAGCCACTGGAGCGGTCTGCTTACTTCGAGGCACTGTCGATCGGCGGATACCCGGCCGCGCAGCGACTGACGGTCCGGACCCGACGGCGATGGTTCACCCGCTACGTGGAGACTGTGCTGGCGCGCGAGATCGAGATGGTGGCCGACATCCGTCGAGCCGATGCGCTCACCTCGATGATCCGTTACTTCGCCGTCACCACAGCGCAAGAACTGGTGGTCAGCACCGTCGGCCAGCGAGTGGGCATCGACCGGGGAACCGCGCAGAACTACATTTCGTGGCTCGAGACGGTATTCCTCGTCCATCGAGTACCGGCCTGGAGTCGCAACCTCACAGCCAAGGTCGTCCGGCGACCCAAGCTCTATCTCACCGATACCGGCGTCGCCGGCGCACTGCTCGGCAAGGATGCGGCAGCATTGCAACGCCCGACTGATCCGGCCGCGGGCGCCCTGTTCGAGACGTTCGCGGCGAACGAGATCGCCAAGCAGCTGACGTGGTGCGAGACACCGGCGCGGTTGTTCCACTTCCGCGAGAGCGATGGAACCGAGGTGGACCTGGTGGTGGAGGCGGACGACGGCCGCGTGGCGGCCATCGAGGTGAAGGCCACGTCGACCCCACGGCCCGAGGACTTCCGGTGGCTGGCGTACCTGCGTGACCGGCTCGATAGCGCTCAGGGTGAGTTCACCGCTGGCGTCGTCCTGCACACCGGCCAGCGGCGACTGCCGTTCGGGGACCGACTGGTAGCGCTGCCCACGTCCGACCTGTGGAGCTGACCTGAGCCGCATCCCGCGCAAGTCAGCATGGTGCGTATTGGCTC
>JBOHGT010000543.1:0-4024 GCA_050700385.1 Pseudonocardiaceae bacterium
GAAGACAAACACGGTCCAGCCATGGCTACCGAAATCATTCACGACCCCGGAGGTGACGGGCGCGGCGAGGTACTGCTGGCGCGCCTGCTCGCCGGGGTCCCCGACGGCGAGTCGCCGCTGACGTACCTGGCGACCGTGCCCGCCCGGCAGGCCTCGACGACCGGGTGGCCGCAGTGGGTGCCCGACCCGCTACGGGATGCGCTGCGCCGTGCCGGGGTGCACCGGCCCTGGGAGCACCAGGCACGCGCCGCAGAGCTGGCGCACGCCGGCCGGCACGTCGTGATCGCCACCGGCACCGCGTCGGGCAAGTCGCTGGCATACCAGCTGCCGGTGCTGGGCCGGCTGCTCGACGACGCACGCGCCACCGCGCTGTACCTGTCGCCCACCAAGGCGCTGGGCGCCGACCAGCTCCGCGCCGTCGGCGCGCTGGAACTGGACGGGATACGGGCGGCGGCCTACGACGGCGACACGCCGATGGCCGAGCGGGACTGGGTCCGCGCGCACGCCCGCTGGGTGTTCACCAACCCCGACATGCTCCACCGGGGGGTGCTGACTCGGCACGGCCGGTGGTCGTCGTTCCTGCGCCGGCTGAGCTACATCGTCGTCGACGAGTGCCATGCCTACCGCGGGGTGTTCGGGTCCCATGTCGCGCTGCTGCTGCGCCGGCTGCGCCGTGTCGCCGCGCGCTACGGCTCGGCACCGACGGTGGTATGCGCCTCGGCGACCGTGGCCGACCCGGTGTCCTTCGCCCGCCGGCTGTCCGGTGTCGACTGTGCAGCGGTGACCGAGGACACCTCCCCGCACGGGGAAAGGACGGTCGCGCTGTGGGAACCACCACTGCTCGATGAGCTCACCGGTGAGAACGGGGCACCGGTGCGGCGGTCCGCGGGCGCCGAGGCGGCCAGAATCCTGGCGGATCTCGTGGCCGACGGTGCGCGGACGCTGGTGTTCGTGCGCTCTCGCAGGGGTGCGGAGCTCACCGCGCTGGCAGCGAAGCGCGCGCTGTCCGATGTGGACGGCGAGCTCGCCGGGCGCGTGACCGCGTACCGGGCCGGGTACCTTCCCGAGGAACGCCGCGCCCTCGAGCGGGCGCTGGACTCCGGCGAGCTGCTCGGTGTCGCGTCCACCAACGCGCTGGAGCTGGGCGTGGACATCGCCGGGCTGGACGCGGTGGTGGTGGCAGGCTATCCCGGTACCCGGGCGTCGTTCTGGCAGCAGGCCGGCCGCGCGGGACGGGCGGGCGAGGGTGCCCTGGTGGTGTTCGTCGCGCGTGACGACCCGCTGGACACCTACCTGGTGCACCACGGTGAGGCGCTGCTGGGCGCGCCGGTCGAGGCCACCGTGCTCGACCCGGCGAACGCTTACGTGCTGCGACCCCAGCTGGCCTGCGCCGCCGCCGAGTTACCGCTGACCGAAGCCTGCGTGACCGAGCTCGGCGGGGACGCCGCCCGCGCGGTCGTCGACCAGCTGGTCGACGACGGGGTGCTGCGCCGCCGCCCGGCGGGCTGGTTCTGGGCCTCACCACGGCACCGGCCGCACGGCGAGGTCGACATCCGGGGCTCCGGGGGTCAGCAGGTCGCGGTGGTGGAGGGTGAGACCGGCCGGATGCTCGGCACCGTCGACCCGGGCTCGGCGTGCTCGACCGTGCACCCCGGGGCGGTCTACCTGCACCGCGGCGAGTCGTTCGTGGTGGACTCACTCGACCTCGAAGCGGCGGTCGCGCTGGTGCATGCCGAGGACCCGGAGTGGAACACCTCGGCCCGGTCGGTCACCGACATCGCCGTGGTGTCCACCCATGCGTCGAGCCGGGCCGGTGGCGTGTCGGTGTCCCTCGGTGACGTCGAGGTGACCTCCCAGGTCGTGGGCTACCTGCGGCGGTTGCCGTCGGGGCAGGTGCTCGACGCGGTGCCGCTGGAGCTGCCTGCGGCCACGTTGCGCACCCGGGCGGTCTGGTACGCCGTGGACGAGCAGCTGCTGGCCGGCGCCGGGCTCGGACCCGCCGAGCTGCCGGGCGCGCTGCACGCAGCCGAGCACGCCGCGATCGGGCTGCTGCCGCTGGTCGCGACCTGCGATCGGTGGGACATCGGCGGGGTCTCGACGGCGCTGCACCCGGACACCGGCGAGCCCACCGTGTTCGTGCACGACGGGCACCCGGGCGGCGCGGGCTTTGCCGACCGGGGCCACGGCGCGCTGCTGCCGTGGCTGCGCGCGACCCGCGACGCGATCGGCGCCTGCGAGTGCCCCGCCGGATGCCCGTCCTGCGTGCAATCCCCGAAGTGCGGCAACGGCAACGAGCCGCTCGACAAGGCGGGCGCCCTGGCCGTGCTCGACGTCGTCCTGCGCGCACTGGCGCAACCGGTCAGCGACGCCCCGCAGCGGTGAGCGTGGACGGCCCCGGCGCCGCGGCCAGCGCCGCGTCGACGACCTCCTCGAGCCGCGGCAGCTCCCAGCCACACACCCCGGGCTTGACGCGCCAGTGCACCACACCGGGCAGGCAGGGCGAGGGCGGCAGCGAGACGAAGCCGCCCTCGGCGTGCAGCACCACGTCAGGGTCATCGGCCAGCTCGCGGTGCAGCCGCCCGCCGCCGAGCACCGGGAACAGCCAGCGCCCCTTCGGTGTCGCGGCGATGGGCACCGGCACGCCGGCGACGCGGAGCCCGATCGCGGTGCCGCGGCCGAGCTCGGCGGGCAGGTCGAGGGCGTCGACACCGAGACCTGTGGCGAGCAGCACGCTGTACGGGGCGCCCGACCAGAGCGAGACGACCCGGTCCGGGCCGCAGCCGGCAAGCTCGGACCAGTTCCGGTGCACCGGCACCGAACCGTGTTCGGCGGTGCCGTTGCCCACCGCCTGCGATGTACCGCTGCGCCCGACCCAGTCCGTCCCGGAGGGGTAGGTACCGGGCACTACCGGCCAGCCATGACACGCGAAGCCGATCGCTTCGGCCCGCAGCTCGGTCCGGAACGCATCCCGCCAGGTGTCCGTCCAGTCCATCTCGTCTCCATCGCTGTGATCCCTGTCGCAGCCCACTCAACGCCACACCGGCCAGGAGGTCGCGCTATGCGGCCGTGCACTCGACGACCGGATGGATCTTTGCGGTGAACGTCCACAACCTCACACCCGCGCATCACTCCCAAGCTGTCCGGGGTAACCGATCGGCCTGCACTACCCGCTAGTAGGAGTGCCCGCGGCATTCGGCGCGTGCGATCGACCGCTCGTCGCGGGCACTGCCGGGGAGCCGGCGATCACTCGCCGGCCGGTCCGGCCCGCGCCCGCGCCTCTGCCACGCCGAACCGCGCCAGTGGTCCGCCGGGCCGGGCACTGACCTCGACGAGCACGTCCCAGCCGGCCACCCGGCAGGACTCCAGCCGCACCCGCATCCGGTCGGTCACCCGCAGGGCCCGGTCGCAGGCCGGACGCTCCCCCGCGATCGCCCGGACGGCTCCGGCCAGCGCGGCAAGATCGGCCGCCGATTCGGCCTGGTGCCGTGCGACGAGGGCCCCTCCCAGGTGCACCCCCGCCATGGCCACCACCAGCAGCACGGCCAGCGCGCCCGCCGACCACACCGTCGCGGCGCCGCGGTCGGACTCGGCCGGCGTCACGGGATCGCCCCCGGCTCCAGCGCGGCCACCGCCTCGGCGCGCACGTCCACGCCCGGCAGCAAGCCGGCCACGGTATCCGCGGAGACCGTCACCGCGACCTCCTCGCCGTCGACGTTCACCACGACACTCGCCCCGCCGGGCGCCAGCCGCCGGGCCAGCTCCTCACCCTGCTGCTGCTCGCCGCGAGCGGTCAGCCGGGCCGCCTCCCGGGCGGCGTCGATGCAGCGCAGCTGGGCCGCCACCGCAGCCACCCCGGCGAGGGCGAGCGCGAGCACGACGACCAGCGAGCACAGCGCGAGCGCCGCCTCCACGCTCACCGACCCCCGGTCGCCGCCCCGGCCGACCGCGGCCATCAGAACTCCACCGACAGCGCCCGCTGCACCAGGTCGTCCAGCGCACCGACGATCGAGTCGCCGGTCACCAC
>JBOHGT010000544.1:0-5666 GCA_050700385.1 Pseudonocardiaceae bacterium
TTGAACTCGGGACGTGCAGGGTTGTTCGAGCTGTACGGAATCCGCTGTGACCGTCGCAGGGGTGGCCACCAGCGCCAGGCCTGTACCCAGCCTGCCGTGGGTGCTGGCGATCACCATTCGGAGCCGAATCGTGGTCGCCGGACGTGGGTTCGGGCGACGGCGCCGGACGCCGATCAGCATCCGACGAGCTGACGGACCGCGGCGACGTGCTCGGCATCGACCCGCTCAGCGCGATCGAGCAGCCGCAGTGCGGCGTCGGCCAGCATGAGGTCCGGGTCGACCTCCGGGACGTCGTCGCCCATCCTGGTCCGCAACCAGGTCGAGATCTCGGCCCCGAGAACACCCGCAGATGGCCGGTGTCGACGAGCGGGGTCGGGAACCCGCCCGGGCCACGCTTGCCCTCCGCCAGCAGCCGCAGGCTCTCCGCCGAGCGCAGGCCACGCAGCCGTTGGGCAGCGTCTCCCAACGTCACCGGATCGTCGGCCTCCACCGCCACCGGTCGCAGGCCAGTGACCTTGCGGACGTCAGCTGACACCGACGCCACAGCTGCCAGCAGGCTGGGCGCCTCCCGATTGCAGTACAGGAGGTCCCCGGCGATGCTGCAGTCGTCCAGCCCTGCCTCGAACAGCGAGTCGATCACCTCGTCGGACGGCGTCGCGCTGAGTCGGATCTCGAAACTCCACTCAGTCATAGTCGTAGCTCCTTCCCGTGCAGGTGTGAAGCGACGAAACGGTTGATGTCCTTGGCATGGCTACCTGGATTCCGCGGAGTACCCCATACCGTGAAGGGCGGCATCCCGCAGTAGGTGGCAGCGGACCCGCCCCCATCGATGCCCCTTGTTGTCACGCTCCACCTCCGGACCGGCTTTCGATGCGGCGTCGAGCGCTGCGGCGATCTCACTCTTCGGATGCCTCCCCCTGCTCACCATGTTGGCACGCTACAACGCCCATTGGAAGGTCCCAGCGCGCCGCGCCGCCTGGACGTGTCGCGGTCTACCGGCGGGTGGCTCAGCGAGCGTCGGCTGGCGCGACGCGGCGCGCCAACCCACAGCAGGCGCCAGTTCGATCGTGACCGAAAGGCGCCGCGGCGTCCCGCTGCCCGGTCAGTGCCGCGGTGACCTCGACCAGCGTGGCGCGCAGCACGTACAGGGTGGGGCGTTCGACGGTGGTCCGTCAGGCCGGGCAGATCACCGCTGGCCCGGCTGGAGCCTGAAGCTGTTTCCACCCGCCCCGCTGCAACGCGTCGAGATGGCTGGACATCTCCGTCTGGCGCCCGCACGGTGGGCCGATCTGGTCAGGTTCCGAGCAGGATGGTTCGGGCGTTGCCACGGGCCTGTTCGACGATGATGGCGGCCCTGCGGACGAGCGACCGGTTCTGGATAATCCATTCCCGTGCGTCGTGCTCGAGGACGAGGTGGATCGTGCGCAGGAGGCCGCTGACCTTCTGACACTGGGCATCAGCGGTCGCAATAAGGATTTCCTGGTGCGAGGGCTGGGTCATCTGATCCACCACGCTGGCCTGCTGCGCGTGCTGAACCGCGTCTTGGGGATAGCGGAAGGGATGGCCCCGCTCGGTCATGCACTCGTGGTAGGTGACGGCGGCGGCACTCACCGACGGGTGGGTGTAGACCTTCGCAGCGTCGTCGTTGAGATCTTGGGGCAGGTAATAGGCGATGAGCCAGTTCTCGACGGAGCCGTAGACGGTGGCGCGGGCTTCGGCGGCGCAGCCGAGGGTGGCGGCGCCCACCGCCCAACCGCCCGGAGTGGTGAACTGGACGCGGGTCGCTGTTAGATCATCGACAGCACGCTCGAATTGATCGCGCCGGGTAGGTGACAGGGTCCGGGCGTAGCGGTTGAGCGGATCCTCGGTGGGGTCGGCGCCGCGGGTGATGGTATCGCCATAGCCACGCCGGGCAGCGTGCTGCTCCTCGACACGCAGTGGCAGGTTGGCGATCGACCCGACGACAGGCCTGGGTAATGGCGCGTCGAATCCCTTGGTCTCCAGACACCGCTGGATGGCGTGGGCTTCGGCCACGCCGAGCTCGATCGGTTGCCCGGCGATGGTACGCAGCGCGGCCAGTGCCGCCGGTGCGGGTGTGGGGGGATCGTCTGCTGATTGCGCACAGGCCGTGGGTGTAGCCGTGGTCAGCAGCGCTGCCAGTACCATTGCCGTCCGCACCATGATGCGATGCACCGTCGACTCCTTTCATCCCGCCGGGGCGGGAGTAGTTACCTCCCGCCCCGGACGAGTTGCCCATGACATCAGCGAACGCTGAAGTAGTCGATCGTGTTGTTGGAACTGATGTGGGCATGGCGGCTGTGCGGAGCGAACTTGAAGACGTCGTCGTCAGGGAGCGGGAATTGGCGGTCGTTCACACCCACCCACTCGTTGCTCGTCCGGTTGATACCGGAACTCGTCTTCTTGTCGACGACATCGACTTGCGCTCCGCGTCCGGCCGTCGAGTCAAGGATCTTTCCCTTGTATTTGGCGCCCTTGAAGGCACAGAAGTGACCCTTGGCGCATTTGGGCGCGGCAGCCGCCGACTGGGCCGCTGTCGATGCGCCATCTTGACTCGCTGAGACGACGGGTGCAGCCGCAAGCGCACCCGCAGCGATCGCCGTACTGACCCCCGCAACAGCAAGCGCACGTCGGATGTGAGTCATGTCATTCCTTTCCCATCTCGTTCCGCGGCGCCGGGATCGACGCCGTCGGTGTCTGTGGCGGTCCCATGAATGAGCACCTTCCTGGGATTACCGTCGAGACCACCTCGGACGACCTGAGTGTATTTGTGTATATCCTTGGAACTCCATGCCGTCCGGCTGTAATCTCTGACATCTCCACGTCATGCTCTACCGCGCACGTGCACCCGGGGTCAGCTATCGTGGCAGGGATAAGTAAGATCATTGATGTGCGGTCAGACCCCACTGGGTGGCAAGCGCTACGGCCTGCCACCGGTTTCGCACGCCGATTTTTCGATAAGTCTGTTGTATCAGTCGGTACATCTGCCGTTCCGAGTATCCAGCCACACGGGCAATGCTGGTCACCGAACTGCCCTGGGACAATGCTCGCAGCCATGCCATCTCGTCGGCGCCCAATGGCAGCTCGTCGGGAATATCAATCACCGGTTCGGCCAGAGCGCGGGCGACATCGACCGGAAGTACGGCCTTGCCTCTGAAGGCCATATTGAGGACGTTGACGATCTCGACAATACTCGAGTCATATGGAATAGCCCCATCGACACCCATGTGCAACGCCAACCGATGGTCGCCAGCCGTAGCTCCGCTAATCAGGGCGATGACCGGCGCACTCGGCTGCAGTTCCCGCAGTCGAGTCAGCTCAGGCAGGTCGAATGCTCTTGTGACACGTAACAGACAGGCGTCCCAGTGAAGCTCACTCGGCAGCTCGGGGGACTCTGCTTGGTGGACGTCGAATCCGGCTTCCTGCAAGCCGATCGCCAGGCCCTGCCGGTACGCCGGAACTCGGCTGACGATTACAGTGGTCACGTCTTGCGAAGATTGTGCTGCACACCTCATCGTGTCCTCGGCCAATCACATCGACGGTGTTCAGATGCTACAAACGCATGCGGTCGGGATCGCCGTCCGGGTGCGGTCCGAGATCGGGAGGAAGGTCTGCCCCGGTGAGGAATCCAGCGAGATCGGCATTGCCGCCTCCACGAGTCAGCTCGACAGACGAACAACGCAGACGTTAGCGCGGTCTTCCCTTCAGGGATACGGGAAGGTCTTCCCGCATCGGAAGCTACCGGTCAGCGGCGGATCAGGCGCAGGTCGTCCTTGGTGATGATGCCAGTGGTCAGGACGTACTCGGCGAGGTTGGTCATGGCGTTCCAGCCCATCATGTTGGGCACGCCAGCCTTGTCCAGGCGGGTGCGCAGATGCTCGATGCGCCGCAGCAGGGTGGGGCCGGAGCTCGACCCGGCCGACGCGGTCCAGCCGGGTGCGCAGCAGCACTCGGTGCCGCTGGTCGTCCAGATCGAGCGGAAGGCGAAGCTCCCCTTCGCAGAGCACGACGGCCGACGGGACGCGCCACCGCCCGCGCCACCCGCTCAGCCCCGTCTCCCACCCGGCCAGGGCGCATCCGACCGAGTCTCGTTCGGTGTGACGGCCACCATCGTTTCGTCCTTGCCATCGTGGACAACGTGCCACCACGGAGAGTAGACCGTAGATCACTAACAACGGAGGAAGTTCGGGATTTTCAGGGAACACTTCCCTTACTCGAACATGCCTGGCGGCGCGACGGTGGTCACCGCCGAGCCAACCGCGGGATGGCTCGGCGTCCCCGCCCAGTACCCAGGCGGTGTGGCTCGCATCAGTCTCCCGGCACTTCCGACTTGTGCCCGGGTTCGTGCGGTGCACGGCGATGGCGTCGGCCCGCATATGTCGAAGGGAGTTGCACCATGACCACTTCCACCGGGTCCGCGCTGTTCGCGGTCGACCAGCGTCCGACGCCCGTGGACGCTGACAGCGACGGCGTCCACCTCGACGTGCGCATCGTTGAGGCCGGTCCCGTGGCTGCGGCGCTGCTGGGCGACACCGACGACGGTTGCGACACCGTGCGAGGCAGCGACTGCTAGCAGGCATCGCGGTCGGTCTCCGGCTGTGCGGTGCGCCGGAGACGGACCGCGGGGGGACTGACGGCTACGGGAGGGTGGTCATCTTTGGTGAAGGCGCGTGAGTGGTACCACCACCTCGACGCGGCGCTGGTGCGCGCGAGCGTGAGCACTGGCGAGGTGGTTCGCCGGCCCTGGCCGGACCTCGACATCGACTCCGGCGTCGAGCCGTGGTGCACCTGGATCGAGCGGGTCTGGGCACAGAGCGGGGTCGCGGAGGCGATTGCCGTGGCCAGACCGGTGCTGGCCAGCCGCGTGGAAGCGCTCCGCGACGGGTTGCGGCCGGATGCTGCTCAGGTGCGGCGCATGGTGCTGTCGCTTGCCCGGTACCTGGTGCGGATGCGGGGGCGGGCGACGCCGTTCGGGCTGTTCGCCGGTGTGGCGCCGATCCGGTTCGGTACGGCCACGGCGAGCCGATGGACCCAAGTCCATCACCGGTCGGTACGCCCCGACGCCGGGTGGCTGGCATCGGTGATCGCCCGGCTGGAGTCGTATCCCGCGCTGCGGCGTCGTCTGCGGGTGGTCGTGAACGATCTAGCACCAACGCTCGCCGTGACTTCGTGGTCTGGGCGGTCCGGCGCGTGCTTGGTCAGCTCGACGACCGCTCGATCGCAGGGAAGCGGTCGCTACCGTACCAATCGAACGTGTTCCAGGCGTGGACCTTGGCCAGCAGGTCGTCCAGCCTGGCCCGCACAGTGCCGTCGGACAACGGCAACTGCCAGATGCTGATGGTGCCTAGTATGAGCCGGTGACCGAGCCACAGGTGCGATCTAGCGGTGTTGAACTCCTGGAAGCTCGCCAGCTCCATCTGGTCAAAGCTGCCGCGCCGCGGGTGTAAACATTCACGTCCTCGGCGGGGGGACGGGCTGGGCTGGTGTTGCGCGTGGGGTGGGTCCGCCGTGGCCGGGTGGTGGTGAGGTGATCGCGGTGTCGTCGTTGGGCGTGTCGCGTTGATCGGGTAACGGGTTGCGGTGATCATGTCGCGGTGATCGAGCCGCTGCCGCCAGTGCCGGGGTGCGGGTCGTGCGCGTCGCGGGAC
>JBOHGT010000545.1:0-6539 GCA_050700385.1 Pseudonocardiaceae bacterium
GCCCCCGACGCGGCCGCCGGCCGACGGCCCACCCCCGGTGAACCGCTGGGAGGAGCGCGACCCGGTGGCGGCCGCCCGGCTCGTGGCTGCCCGGACTGCGCTCGCCGAGCTCGCCGAGGCACACCAACTCCCGGTGCAGAACCTGCTGCAGCCCGACCTGGTACGGCGGCTGTGCTGGGCTCCACCGTCTTCGGACGGGTCTTCCGACAGGCCCATACTCGATCGGGAGGCGGTCGACGCCGCACTGGTGGCAGGGGGCGCGAGGGCATGGCAGCGCGAGCTCACCGTCGCACCACTCACCGAGGCCCTGCGCACACCCCACGGGCAGGGAGCTGCACGGTGACGGTGAGGCCGCCCCCGGGCACCGGCTCGGCGTGCACCGACCCGTCGTGTGCCGCCACGACCGCGCGGACGATAGAGAGCCCCAGGCCGGAGCCCCCACGGGAGGTGCGGGACACGCCGCCGCGGTGGAACGGCTCGAACAGCTCCGCGATCGCGTTCGGCTCGACCGGCTCACCGGAAGCCGCGACTCGCAGGCCCGCGGCGCCGTCGCCCAGCTCGGTGCACACGTCCACCCACCCGCCGTCCACGTTGTGCCGCACGGCGTTCTCCACCAGGTTGCCCACGACCCGCTCCAGCAGCGCCGGGTCCCCGACCACCGGGGTCGCGGCAGTACGGGTCACCACGCGCAGCCCCCGCGCCCGGACGTCCGGCTCGGCGATCCGCAGCGCGGCGGTCACCAGCGGGGCGAGGTCGACCGGTTCCCTCGCCGCCAACCCGGCGCTCTCGGTGCGGGCCAGCAGCAGCAGCCCGTCGACGAGTTGCTGGGCGCGCAGCGTCGCCTGTCCCACGACGACCCCCATCCGGCGCAGCTCGTCCGCATCGGCGCCCGGGTCGGCGAGCGTCACGTCGACCTCGGTGCGGATCACCGCCAGCGGGGTCCGCAGCTCGTGGCTGGCGTTGGCCACGAACCGCCGTTGCGCGTCGAACGCGGCCTGCAGCCGGTCCAGCATCGCGTCGAAGGTGTCCGCGAGCTCCGCCACCTCGTCCCGCGGGCCGGGCAGCCGCAGCCGCTCCCCCAACGACTCCGCCGACAGCCGCCGGGCGGTGGCCGTCACCTCGTGCACCGGGCGCAGCACCTGACCCGTGATCGCCCAGGCGAGCAGGCCGGTCGCCACCACGACGAGCAGGAACGCCACCGAGCCTGCGGCGAGCACCTCCTGCCGTGCCGCGTCCTGCAGCGCGGACCCCAGGTCCTCGGCCGCGACGGGCGCGCCGTCGACCTCGACCATGCTGCCGGGCGGTAGCTGCGGCACGGCCGCGACCACACCGCCGACCAGCAGCCAGCCCAGCCACAGCAGCATCGCGCTCACTGCCGCTGACAGCCCGGTGGCGAGGAGCGTGAGCCGGGCCCGCAGCCCCGGCCCGCGGCGGGATCTCATCGGGGTCCCATCGGGGACTCAGCCGTGCTCGGCGCCCGTGCCGGCGCTGGGCACCCGGTAGCCCGATCCGACGACGGTCTCGATGATCCCCGGTTCGCCCAGCTTCTTACGCAGCGTCATCATAGTCACCCGCACGGTGGTGGTGAACGGGTCGGCGTTCTCGTCCCACACCCGTTCCAGCAGCTCCTCGCTGCTCACGACCGCACCACCCGCGCTGAGCAGCACCTCGAGCACACCGAACTCCTTGCGGGTGAGCTCGACCGGGAGACCCGACCGGCTCACCGTGCGCCGGGACGGGTCGACGACCAGGTCCTGCGCGGTGAGCACCGGGGGCGCGGCCGGCGTGGCGCGCCGGCCGAGCGCACGCAGCCGGGCGACCAACTCGGGGAACTCGAACGGCTTGGGCAGGTAGTCATCGGCGCCCAGCGACAGGCCGGACACCCGGTCCTCGACGGACCCGCTCGCGGTGAGCATCAGCACCCGGGTGACCGTGCCGGCGGCGGTGATCTCCTGGCACAGCTCGTCACCGGGCATTCCGGGGAGGTCGCGGTCGAGCACCACCACGTCGTAGCGGGTCACCGACGCCTTCTCGTGGCCGGTGTCGCCGTCGTAGGCGACGTCCACCGCCATGCCCTCGCGACGCAGGCCGCGGGCGACGGCGTCGGCCAGGTGCTGCTCGTCCTCGACGATCAGGATGCGCACGCCACCACCCTAGGTGAGCTGCGGTGCGGCCTATGCCCATTCACCTTCCCGGTCCGAGCCGGGGTACGGTGCGACTGCGGGTGCTGGCCCGCTCAACCGGCCCGCGGCCCATTCGGTGACCCGCCGCGCCACGTCCTGGGCCGTCAGCCCGAGCTCGGCGAGCACCTCGGAGCGGGAGCCGTGGTCGAGGAAGCGCTGCGGGATGCCGAGGTCGCGCAGCGGCGTGTCGACCTCCGCGTCGCGCAGCGCAGCGGCCAGTGACCAGCCGAAGCCACCGTGCCGACCACCGTCCTCGACGGTGACGACCAGCCGGTATCCGGCAGCCATCCGGACGAGTACCTCGGGTACCGGCACAACCCATCGCGGGTCGACCACGGTGACCCCGATGCCCTGGTCGGCGAGCCGCTCCGCGGCCTCGACGGCGAGCGCGGCGAAAGCACCGACACCGACGAGCAGCACGTCCGCGGGACCCGACCGGCGCAGCACGTCCACCCCCTCGACGCGCTCGCACGCCGGCACCGAGTCGATCACTGCGCCCTTGGGGAAGCGCACCGCGGTCGGGCCGTCGTCGGTCGCGACGGCCTCGCGCAGCTCCTCGCGCAACGTGCCACCGTCGCGGGGGGCGGCCACCCGCATCCCGGGCACGATCCCGAGCGCAGCGAGGTCCCACATGCCGTTGTGGCTGGCTCCGTCGTCCCCGGTGACGCCGGAACGGTCGAGTGTGATGGTCACCGGGACACCCAGCAGCGCCACGTCCATGAGCATCTGGTCGAAGGCCCGGTTCAGGAAGGTGGAGTACAGCGAGACCACCGGGTGCATCCCACCGAGGGCCAGCCCGGCCGCCGAGGTCATCGCGTGCTGCTCGGCGATGCCGACGTCATAGCAGCGCTCCGGGTAGCGTTCGGCGAAGGCGGCCAGCCCGGTCGGCCCCGGCATCGCGGCGGTGATCGCCACCAGGTCCCCGCGCTCGCCACCCAGGCGCAGTAGCTCGTCGGTGAACACGCTGGTCCAGCTGGGGCCGGTGGAACCCAGCGGCTCGCCGGTCTCCGGGTCCATCACCTTGACCTGGTGCATCAGCTCGGCCACGTCGTTCTCGGCCGGGGCGTAGCCGTTGCCCTTGCGGGTCACCGCGTGCACGACCACCGGCCCGCCGAAGTCCTTCGCCCGGCGCAGCGCGGCCTCCATCGCCCGCAGGTCGTGCCCGTCGACCGGGCCGAGGTACTTCAGGCCGAAGTCCTCGAAGAGGATCTGCGGGGCCAGCGCATCCTTCAGACCGCGCTTGGCGGCGTGCAGCCCCGCGTAGAGCGCGCGGCCGACCACCGGCGTGCGTTCCAGCGCCCGCTTGCCACCGCGCAGCACGCGCTCGTAGCCGGGCTGCAGTCGCAACGAGGCCAGGTGGTCGGCGAAACCGCCGATGGTCGGCGAGTACGACCGGCCGTTGTCGTTGACGACGATGACGACCGGCCGGTCCTTACCGGCGGCGATGTTGTTCAACGCCTCCCAGCACATGCCGCCGGTGAGCGCACCGTCGCCGACCACGGCGACGACGTGGCGACGGGATCCGCTCAGCGCGAAGGCCTTGGCCAGCCCGTCGGCGTAGGACAGCGCGGCAGAGGCGTGGCTGGACTCCACCCAGTCGTGCTCGCTCTCCGCGCGGCAGGGGTAGCCGGACAGACCGCCGCGCTTGCGCAGCCGGTCGAAGCCGTCCGACCGCCCGGTGACGATCTTGTGCACGTAAGACTGGTGACCGGTGTCGAACACCACCGGGTCATGCGGGGAGTCGAACACCCGGTGCACCGCGAGGGTGAGCTCGATGGCCCCTAGGTTGGGCCCCAGGTGTCCCCCGGTGCGCGAGACCTTCTCGATCAGGAAACCTCGGATCTCCTCGGCGAGACCGACCAACTCGTCGTGGTCCAGCCGCCTGACGTCCTCCGGGGTGTGCACGGTGCGCAGCAGGGTCAATGTCTCCCACCTCGCTCGTCGCCGGCGTGTGGACACCGGGCCGCCGCGGTGGCGACCGCGGGCTAGTCTACGGAGCCCGGCCGGTCCCGGCCCGATCATCATCCGTCCCGGTACCTGTTCCGGTTCGTTGCGGGGCTCGAGTGCTCCGCTGCCACGGCTGCGACCCAGCGAACCAGCAAGGCGACGACACGAGCGCGTCCCCATGGTCCCACACCCATCTCACCGCCACCGATGCCTCCCACCCTCATCCTCGACGCTGCCCACTTCCTGCCGCTGCTGTGCCACCCATTCCTCCGCTTCCTCCAGCGTCACCTCCCGCCCCAGCTGCCCGCACACCTGCCACCAGATAAGTCCCATTCCCTCATCCACGTAGCACTCGATGGTCTCGACCACAGAGCAACGTTTCCTCGCGCTGCGCCACCACCGACGACGCAGCCCGCACCACCGACACTGTCCATACCGATCCACACGGTGCCATTCATGCAAGTCGATCACCAAGCCCAGCAACCGAATCAGCAGCTCATCATCGCGGTCTCGTGTCAGCCCGCGGTCTGCCTGCTCAGCCAGTTCCTTGCGCAACCGCTCCCCAAGTATCCGGTACCGCGTCTCCCTCACACTACTCACGGCTCCTGGTAATGCCCTGCGTCCGTATCACCATGCGAGGGAAGCGCAACCTCCTCGACGATAACGTCCCCTTCGACGACCAGCCGCGCCGTCGCATCCGCCCGACGGTGTAGCCACTCGCCAGCAGCAATCAGTCGCCGCGCAAAGTCGTGCTGTTCGGCAGCATTAGCACTGCCCTCCATCATGCGCATAGCCAGCTGCGCAACATCGCCATTGATCAGCGCCAGCTCAGCCAACAGCTCTCGGTCTTCGCGGATCACGACCGAACCTCATCCATACCCACGGCCGTCCCGCCGTTAACCGGCTCACTCCCTTGCTGGCCGTTGCCGTCAACGTGACACGATGTGTCAGTGTCCTTGTTCTCGTCTGGTTCCTCGCTCACCAGCTCGTCAACCCCGATCTCTGTGTACTCGTCCCTCGCTTGGACGGCGCCCAGGACCGGGGGCGAGCTGCCAGACGCGGCACGGGATGGGAACGCTGCCGGCCTGGTCGCCTCCACCGACTGGCGGATGGCGTCTCTCGGGGCAGACCGGCTACTCCACCACGTCCATAGCTCGTACCTCCCGGCCCTGGGGCCATGAGGAAGTAGACGGCGATGCCCCCGAGTTCTTCGTGCCGCAGCCCGTATGCGCGGTATACGTCCGACGTATGACGAGCGTTTGCCCAGGTCATGCCCCCTCTGCGGGCTGTGAGGGTCAGGCCGCTAGACTGCTGGCAGATCATCACCGAGGGAGAGGGAACTGGAAGCATGGGCGCCATCACGGCACCGCGCTACTGCTGCTGTGGTGCACGCCTGGCCAGCGACAACGTCGGTACGCGGTGTGCCAGCTGCCAGCGTCAGAACCGTGATCGCCTGATCGCTCCACCGGTCGTACCAGCCACCTTCTGGCAGACCGACCAGCTCCGCGACGCCTTCGCGGCCCGACACATCGGTAAGGTCTGCCGAGCGTATCGCCTGCATCCGTACCATGCAGCTACCTACGGGCCGGGTGGCATCTCACAATCGCTGCTCGGCCAGTGGGTCGGCCTCACACAAGCCCAGGTCAGTCGGATCGAGAACGGTCCGGCCATGAAGCACCTGGACACGCTCGCCCATTGGGCGCGGGTCTTGCGCATCCCGCCGGAGTCGCTGTGGTTTGACATGCCTGGTAGCCAGCGCTACGCAGCAGCAAACGGCAGTACATCGGGTGTTGAAGGGGTACAGAAGGACCAAGGAGAGGAGGACACCGCGAAGCGCAGAGAAGCCGTAACGCTCGTCGGTAAGGTGCTGACGGCCGCCGTGCAGCCCGGTATCCTCAGCACGGTTGAACGGGTGGCGTCTGGCCACCGCCGAGAGCGCGTTGATCATCGACTGGTGAGCGCTCACCAGGAGGTTGCCGAAGCGCTGGCCGGACTGTATCGCAGTGCCGATCCTCGTTCAGCTTTGCCGACCACGATGGCCTATGCCGACGAGCTGCTGAACTTGCTTGATGCACCGATGGGCGACAACGAGCGTGCCGTCCTCAACGCCATCGTTGTCGGCGTCCATGCGCAGGTCGGCCTGTGGGCCTGCCATATGCACCGGTCCTCACTGGCGTACCGGTACCTCGCGACTGGTTGCGAGGTCGCGGCTGCTGCCCACGATCGACCGTTGCGTGCCCGTGCTCTGGGTGCGTTGAGCTATCTGTTCTCCTCGGCTCCTCGGGGAGGCCAGGGCGGCAACCCACGCCGCAGCCTCGAGCTGCTCGATGAGGCACTCGACCTTGCTGTCCATGCTGACCCCTTCACGCGGGGATGGCTCGCAACCTGGCGAGCCGACCAGCACGCCAC
>JBOHGT010000546.1:0-4500 GCA_050700385.1 Pseudonocardiaceae bacterium
GATTTCGGTAGCCCTGGCTACCGAAATCATTCACGACACGGTGGCGAACATGGTCAACCACACGGCGATGTAGTGGCAGAGCGCGGCCACCACCGTCGACGCGTGGAAGATCTCGTGGAAGCCGAAGGTGTGCGGCCACGGATCCGGCCTGCGCAGCCCGTAGACGGCCGCGCCGAAGGTGTAGAACACACCGCCGACGATGAGCAGCACCAGTGCCGCGACCCCGCCGAACCGCAGTAGGTCGGGCAGCACGAACACGGCGACCCAGCCGAGGGCGACGTAGATGGGCACCCCGACCCCACGCGGCGCGCGCGGCCACAGCAACTTCATTGCGACACCGGCCACTGCCCCGGCCCAGACGACGGTCAGCACGACCGCGCCGGTCGGCCAAGGCATCGCGAAGGTGGCGAACGGCGTGTACGACCCGGCGATGAAGATGAAGATCATCGAGTGGTCCACCCGGTTGATCCAGTACTCGGCACGCCTGTTCACCCAGCTGCGCCGGTGGTAGAGCGCGCTGACGCCGAACAGGCCGCACACCGTGGCGGAGTAGACCGCGGTGGCCAGCGCCGCGCGGGCCGAGACGGTGGAACCGGCCAGCGCGACCAGGATCGCGCCGGAGGCCACCGATGCCACGAACGACCAGAAGTGGATCCAACCCCGTAGCCGAGGCTTGTGCCGCCGCGCGGGTGAGTGCGGGGGAAGAGTCTCGGTGGACACGCCGTCCAGGTTACGGGAGCCTATGCTATGAGCGGGTAACCACGGCGCGACGTCCGCCGGGCGACGTCCCGGGCGTAGCCTGACGGCTCGTGCGGCTGCAGAACCTCCTCTACTCCCTCTACGAGCGGAAACTGGCCCGCCAGCTCGCGGGCACGCGCCGACCGCAGCACGTCGCGGTGATCGTCGACGGCAACCGCCGGTGGGCGAAGGAGGCCGGCTTCACCGACGTCAGCGACGGGCACCGGGTCGGTGCGGCGAAGATGATCGAGCTGCTCGGCTGGTGTCAGGAGACCGGCGTCGACGTCGTCACGTTCTGGCTGCTCTCACCCGACAACTTGCGCAACCGTCCCCCGGACGAGATCGCGCCGTTGCTCGACATCATCGCCGATGTGGTCGACGAGCTGTGCGGCGAGACGACTCCGTGGCGGGTACGGTTGGTCGGCGCGCTCGACCTGCTGCCGGCGGAGATGGCGCAGCGGCTGTCCACCGCGGCGCGGCGGACCGCGGACCGGTCAGGGCTGACGGTGAACGTGGCGGTCGGTTACGGCGGCCGGCAGGAGATCGCCGACGCGCTGCGCAAGCTGCTGCTCGAGCATGCGGAGGCGGGCACCACCATGGAGGAGCTCGCCGACGTGCTCGACGTGGACCACATCGCCGAGCACCTCTACACCTCCGGTCAGCCGGATCCCGACCTGGTGATCCGCACCTCGGGTGAGCAGCGGCTGTCGGGTTTCCTGCTCTGGCAGTCGGCGCACTCGGAGTTCTGGTTCTGCGAGGCGTACTGGCCGGAGTTCCGTAAGGTCGACTTCCTGCGGGCGCTGCGCGACTACTCTGCCCGCCACCGCCGTTTCGGCTCATGACCGCGGGAGGAGCGGACCTGGACCCGGTGCGGGAGTACCTGCTGCTAGGGCTGCGCTTCGACCGGCTGGTCGACGGCTTCGTCGACGCCTACACCGGGGACCCGGAGCTGCGCCGGCTGGTCGACGACGAGCCGGCGCCCGACCCGGCGGCGCTGGCCCGCCGGTCGCGCGAGCTGCGCGCCGAGGTGTCCGGCGCCCCGCTGCCCGAGCAGCGGCGCCGCTTCCTCGACGCCCACCTGCGGGCACTGGAGTGCAGCGGGCGCGCGCTCGCCGGCGAGCGGGTCGGGTTCGTCGAGGAGGTCGAGGCCTACTTCGAGGTGCGCATCGGTCCCGGTGATCCCGACGCATACCGGGCGGCGCACGCCGAGCTGGACGCGGTGCTTCCCGGTGCGGGACCGGTGGCGGACCGGCTCGCCGCCCACCGGGTGCGCGACGAGGTCGCCCGCGAGAAGCTGGAGCCCGCGGTGCACGCGCTGTCCAACGCGCTGCGCGACCGCGCCAGGTCCCGTTACGACCTGCCGCCGCAGGAGACGGTGCGCTACGAGGTGGTCACCGACAAGCCGTGGAGCGGGTTCAACTACTACCTCGGTGACTTCGCCTCGCGGGTGGCGATCAACGCCGACCTCGGGCACCGGATGGCCAACCTGCCGCACCTGGTGGCGCACGAGTCCTACCCCGGCCACCACACCGAGCACTGCCGCAAGGAGGCGGGTCTGGTGCGCGGCGGCGGTCAGGCCGAACAGACGATCTTCCTGGTGAACACCCCGCAGTGCCTGATGGCCGAAGGGCAGGCCGACCTCGGCCTGCACGCGCTGGTCGGCACCGGCTGGGGCCCCTGGGTCGAGGAGATCCTCGCCGACCTGGGGCTGCGGATGGACGGCGAGCTCGCCGAGCGGCTCGAGTCGGCCGCGGTCGCGCTGCTGCCGGTGCGCCAGGACGCCGCGCTGATGCTGCACGACCGTGGCGCCGATCCCGAGGACGTGATCGACTACCTGCGCCGCTGGCTGCTGGTCACCGAGTCGCGGGCGCGCCAGATGCTGCGCTTCCTGTCCGACCCGCTGTGGCGCGCCTATACCTCGACCTACGTCGAGGGTTACCGGTTGCTGCGGTCCTGGCTGGAGGCCCGGCCGGCCGCCGAGCCGCTCGGCGAGCGCTACCGCAGGCTGCTCGACGAGCCGCTCACGCCGTCCGCGGTGCGCGCCGAACTCGCAGGGCCATCACACACCGTGTTCAAAGCGGCGCCACATGACCGCAGAGTGTGAAATTGGCCATGTACCTGTGTGGTTAGGTGCCGGTGACGCCCGGGCGCCGGTAGCGTGCGAAGTGGCGGGACGTGACGGAGGCGGCCCGCTACGGGAGGCCCTGGTCGTGGCTGTGATCGGTCGGGCGGTTCGACCGCCCACGATTCGCGCGAGAGGGTCGGCACCCGGCCCTCACGGTCGGTCTCGCTGAGCCCCTGCCGGGGCCGTTGCGGGAACGATCGACCAGGGGCCTGCCGGCCCACCGAGACCGGGCGCGGGTGCCGCGCTCGCCAGGGAGTTGCTGTGCACGCACGACGTCCCGCCTCTCGCTCGCCCCACTCCACCTCCCCCGGCGTCCGCACCTACGTGCTCGACACGTCGGTCCTGCTGTCCGACCCGTGGGCGCTGACGCGCTTCGACGAGCACGAGATCGTGCTCCCGCTGGTCGTGATAGGAGAGCTGGAGGGCAAGCGGCACCACTCGGAACTGGGATTCTTCGCCCGGGAGACGCTGCGCCTGCTGGACGACCTGCGGCTGGAGCACGGCCGCTTGGACACCCCGGTTCCCATCGGTGCGGGCGGCGGCACCGTCCACGTCGAGCTCAACCACTCCGACCCCGAGGTGCTGCCCGCCGGCTTCCGCACCGACTCCAACGACTCCCGCATCCTGGCCTGCGCGCTGAACCTGGCCGCCGAGGGACGTGCGGTCACGCTGGTCACCAAGGACATGCCGATGCGGGTCAAGGCCGGCGCGGTCGGCCTGCCCGCCGACGAGTACCGGGCGCAGGACGTGGTGCCCTCGGGCTGGACCGGGATGACCGACCTCGAGGTCGGGCCCGACGTGGTCGACGCGCTCTACAAGGACGGCACGGCCGACGCCGATGCGGCGCGCGACCTACCCTGCCATACCGGCCTGCGGCTGCTCGCCGGCACCGCCACCGCGCTGGGCCGTGTCACCCCGGACAAGCGGGTGCGGCTGGTGCGCGGCGATCGGGAGGCCTTCGGGCTACACGGCCGCTCCGCTGAGCAGCGCATCGCACTGGACCTGCTGGTCGACCAGGAGGTGGGGATCGTTTCCCTCGGTGGGCGGGCGGGCACCGGCAAGTCCGCGCTCGCGCTGTGCGCGGGCCTCGAGGCGGTGATGGAGCGCCGGGTGCATCGCCGCGTGGTCGTGTTCCGGCCGCTGTTCGCCGTCGGCGGGCAGGAGCTGGGTTACCTGCCGGGCAGCGAGAACGAGAAGATGCAGCCCTGGGGGCAGGCCGTCTTCGACACCCTGGGCGCGGTCACGTCGCAGAACGTGATCGACGAGGTGATCGACCGCGGCCTGCTCGAGGTGCTGCCGCTCACCCACATCCGGGGGCGCTCGCTGCACGACAGCTTCGTCATCGTCGACGAGGCGCAGTCGCTGGAGCGCAACGTGCTGCTCACCGTGCTGTCCCGGCTGGGCTCCGGATCGCGGGTGGTGCTGACCCACGACGTCGCGCAGCGCGACAATCTTCGGGTGGGCCGCCATGACGGGGTCGCGGCGGTGATCGAGAAGCTCAAGGGTCATCCGCTGTTCGCGCACATCACGCTGACCCGCTCCGAGCGCTCGCCGATCGCCGCGCTGGTCACCGAGATGCTGGAGGGCCCCGCCGCCTAAGTGCGCGAATGAGCGGGCTTATTACGCGTCAGACGCCC
>JBOHGT010000547.1:0-2684 GCA_050700385.1 Pseudonocardiaceae bacterium
ACTCGACGTCTGCACTCGGGACTCGGCTACAAGACCCCACAGGAGGCCCACACCGAGTACCTGAACCGGCAGCAAACAGCATGAAATAGCCACCAGGAAGCTATCCGGAAAACCCGGGGCCCACCACACCAAGATCAGGTCACGAAGTGCGGCTGCCGTACCAGTAGCCGACAACCTCACCACTACACGTGGGTTCGTGTCATCTGTGGTGTCACGCGGCTCCGCGCGCGGCACGACCCGCCTGGACCGGGTCAGGGCGGGTCTCCTCCGCGATCTTGCGCCGCTTCGACTCCCGTACAGCTCCGCTGCCCGGGTCGAAGCCTCGGTCGCTACGTGCTCGTCGTGCCATCGCCGGCTCCTGCTCTGGTTCAGGGAACCAAGATCAGAAGTCTCCGGGATGAAGGAAGGCCTTGTGGATGTTCCTGCGTGTTGCATCAGGCGGGGTGTGAGCGATTGGCTGTACAGCGGGCGGCGGTGACGCCCGAAAGTGGCAGGGGCCGCTGGTGGGAGGGGTGGTGTGGTGGCGGGCGGGGTTGGGCGGCGGGTGGTGGCTTCGACGGTGGTCACGGCGGTGGTCACGTCGGCAGCGGCGGTGGTGATCAATCTCGCGACGGAGTGGAAGTCGAATCTGTGGGCGTGGCTGGCGGTGGTCGTGGTGACCGTCCTGGTCGCGGCGGCGGCATTGTGGTCAGACCGGTATGCGGCCGCCGCCGGGCCACCGGCCGAGGGCGCTACGGGTGGGCAGTCGGTCAGCCATGCCACGATCAATCGGGACAATGTCCAGATCGGGCGGGCCCGCGACGTGACCATCGACCATGATCGGTAGGCGGCGTCGGGCTGCCGCGCCGACCCCGTCGGTGGTCGACTCCGCCATCGGTGGGCACAACATCCAGGTCGGGTCGGCCACCGGTGATGTGGTGATCCTGCTGGACCGGCCGGACTACCGGCTGGAGTTCCTCACCCCTACCCCCGCCGAGGTCGACCACCTGGCGGCGCGATCGCGGCGCGCGCCGAGTTATCTGCTCGACCCGCAGCGCGAGGTCGTGGGTTACCGGTCCCGGCCCATCGAGGAGCAACAAGTCCAGGACTGGCTCGATAGTCCCGAAGCGGTGTCGGTGCTGCTGGTGACCGGGCCGGGTGGGCAGGGCAAGACCCGGCTGGCCGGCCACGTGGCGTCGGCTTGCTACGAGGCGGGGTGGGCGGTCGCCCAGGCAGTCGAGCGCAGCCCGCGGCTGCGCACCGGACAGGCCACCGGCCAGGGGTTGGGCGACGGGCGGGCCCTGCTGGTGGTGCTGGATTATGCCGACCGGTGGCGACTCGGGGTGCTGGCCCAGCTGGTCGAGGCCCTGCCTTTGGACTACCCCCGCCGTCGGGTGCGGGTGCTGCTGCTGGCCCGCCCCGGCCCAGGCTTGTGGGACACCATCGCCGCCGAGCTCGACCGCAGCGGGGTCGACCTGGCCGACCCGATTCCCCTCGGTGAGCTCGGCGGGGATCGGGCGGCGGTGTTCACCGACGCGGCCGCCGCGTTCGCCCAGCGCCTGGAGGTCTCCGTCCCGCCGGCACCGGCCGCGGCGACGCTCGCCGATCCCGGTTACGGCTCGCCGCTGGCCCTGCACATGGCCGCGCTGGCGGCCGTGTGGGGTGCGCGCGGGCACCAGGATGTGCCAAGCCGGCCGGAGGAGCTGTCGCGGTTCTTGCTGCGCCACGAACGCCGCTACTGGGCGGGCATGGAGGGCCGGGTGGGTGTCGCCGGGGTTGAGGTGCTCGAGCAGCTGGTGGTATTGGGCACCCTGCTCGGTCCGGTGCGGGGCCGGAACGTGGCGCTGGGGTTGCTGCGGCGGGCCCGGCTCGCCGACGGCGACGCGCACGCCGCAGGGCTGCTCACCGGCTACGAGCGACTGTATCCGCCCCAGCGGGCCGACCCCGCCGGCGGCGCTGGTGTGATGGAGGTGGCGACGCTGCTTCCGTTGCGGCCGGACCGCCTCGGTGAGGACCTCGTCGGACATCACCTCGCCGCGAACCCGCACACCGGGCCGTTGCTGGCCGAGCTGCTCGGTGAGCCGGATCCGAGGGTGGGTGTGGATGGGTTGGCGCTGCGGCGGTGCCTGATCGTGCTCGCCGCGGCCGCGGCCCGTCACGACGCCGCCGCCACCAGCCTGTTCGCGCTGCTCCAGCATCACCCAGCCCTGGCCGCCCGGGCCGCTGCTGCGGTCGTGCAGCTGGTGGTCGAACGCGCCCCCGACACCGTCGCCGTCACCGTCGAGGCCGGGCTGCCCCGCTACAGCACCGAGCTGCTGCGCCCCGCCGCCGCGCTGGCCCACCGGATGTACGACGCCCTGCCCGGCAACGCCACCCCGGCTCAGCGCGCCCACCGGCTAACCATCCTCGGGGTCCGGTTGGCGGCGGTGGGTGACAAGCGCGCCGCGCTGGCCCCGACCGAGGAGGCCGTCGCGATCCGACGGCGGCTGGCCGAGGCCGAACCGGCCGCCTACCTGCCCGCCCTCGCCATGAGCCTGTGGGCGTTCGGTTGGGTTCGCGCTGCCGGACTGCACGAGCTCGATGACGCGCTCGCCGCGGTTGTGGAGGCCGTCGCGATCTATCGGTCGCTTGCCGAAGAACTTCCACTGGCCTTTACCGGGTATCTTCGAGCGGCGATATCGACCCAGATCGAGTTACTCGACGGC
>JBOHGT010000548.1:0-17109 GCA_050700385.1 Pseudonocardiaceae bacterium
CCACGGTAAAGCTGCAGCTCAGGGGCTGTACGGGAGGGTAGTTGACGGTGCTTTTTGCAGCAACCCGCCGGTCGTGCAGCGGACCCGGGGGGCCTGCTGCACTAGCGGCCGTGTCCGCAGGTCACAGGATGTCGTCGGGGAGGCTGTCTCGGGCACCCCAGCTGTGGCGTTCCGGCTCGGCGCCCGGTGGGAAGGTGTAGACGAGGACCCGGTCGTAGCTGGAGTCGATCTTGTTCTCCACAGCCACCTGAAACCGCTTGATCTGAGCGGGGCTGAGGTGGCCCTCGAAGACACTGCGTTGGATGTGGTGCAGGTATTGGCGGCAGGTCTTGAGCACGCCAGGGTTGCGTTCCGCAGCGGTGTCGTACACGACGATGACATACACAGCTCACCACCAGATACGGAACGCCTTGTACGGAACGCCTTCCAGACAGGTGCGGGTGAGGCGAAGGGCTTCCAGGTAGATCAACTCGTCGTAGGCGACGGGGCGCTGTAGCTGGCGGTGCTGGACAGTGGTGGCGAGGTCGTCGCGGACGGTCTGCACGACCAGCCGCCTGCCTTCCTCGCTGAGGGAAGCCTGGTTCGAGGTGGTCTCGAAGTGCCGGGGGTGCAACTGGCGGCGGGACGCCAGCCGCAGCAGCAGTCGCTCGGCGAACAGCGGTTTGAAGACCTCGGCCAGATCCAGGGCGAGGGTGTGCCGGTGGCGTTCCATGGTGCTGTGCAGGAAGCCGATCCCGGTGTGCAGGGGTGTGAGCCGAAGCGCGGTGAGCACCCGCGCGTAGACGATGCCGTTGACGTAGCTGATGAAGGCGTTGCCCGCGTTGCGCGGCGGGCGGCGGCTGCGGCCGTGTAGCTGCAGCCAGTCGGGCAGCTTGGTGTCCATCAGTTCCCAGGCTGACCGGCGGAAGGTGCCTTCGGCGCCCATGAGCTGGTCCCGGCCGGTTGCGGCCGCTGCGCTGTCCTCGAGCACCCGGTAGGAGCGGTCGAGCAGGGCACGGTCCACCACCCTGCGGACGTTGAAGGCGCAGGCGGTGACCAGTTGGCGGGCGATGGCCATGCGTCGTTCGTCGTCCGCGGCGAGGCAGACCTGGGCGATGACGGTCTCACCGGAGGTGCTCCGCTCCCCACCCAGCACGGAGCCCGCGTAATCGCCGTAGTAGCTGAGCAGGTGCACATCGATGGCGTGCTGGTTCAGCAGCGAGACGACGGCGGTGTTCACGTCGACGTTGTCGCTCGCGATGATGTCGCGCACGTCGGTGACGGGGATGTGCCGGTCCGGATGCCCGTCGCGCTCGATCACCAGCGACTGATCCTTGCGTCGGATCCGGCACGCCGTGGTGAGCCAGTAGGTGCGGGATGCTTCGGGCATTTCACTCCACCCAGCAGTAGTCGAGATAGCTGCAGCCCCGGCAACGCGACCGGGTCAGCCGTGGGGGCGCAGACTGCTGGGCAATGGTCTGCAGCACCGCGTCGATGTCCGCCGTGGCGCGGCTCGCCTCGTCGGCGTCGTACGGCACCGTGACGGTGCGGCGAGTCAACGGGTAGTGCAGAACAGCGCCGCGCACCGGCACACCCAATTCGGTGAGCCGGTGGCAGTAGTGGATGGCCTGGGCACGGTCTGCGTCGGTGGATCGGGACGAGGACTTCACCTCGTGCACCCAGGCTTGCCCGTCGATGAAATCAACGCGGGCCGCGCCGAGGTCCACCGGGGTGTGCCGGGAATACGAGGTGTCATGCACAGCCTCGCCGAGCTGCACCAGCGAGCTGAGCCGTTCCGGCCGCAGCCCGCGGGCGAACAACCACAGCTGCCGGGGGCAGTGGTACAGATACTTGACGTGCACAACCGCCCACGTCGTCCGCGCTGATCACAGCACCTCCCCCGGCTCGTAACGAGCCCCGGCGTGATCGCGGATCGCGCCCAGGCCGTAGCCGGTGTCATAGTCGGCGTCGAGGACCCGGACCTTCAGGTGGGAGTCCCAGCGGCAGCGGGCGACGGCGTGGTGCGGCACGGGGATGAGCAGTTCCTCGGCCAGCAGGCGACCGGCCCTGCCGTGAGCCGACAGCAACGCAGCGGCGTACTCGTCGCGGTCATCGGCGAGCACCGCCTCCTCGCCGTCGAACAGTTCGTCGAACCGCTGAGCCAGCCGGCTGCGGTCGTCGAAGGGGTGGGCGAAGTCGAGGAACGCCGCGCGGAACTCGTCGCGGGACTGCTCGACCGCCCCGCGCCACCGGGCTCCCCAGTCGCTGGTGTAGATCTCGTTGAGCCAGCCGAGGACCTCCCGTTCATCGACGACGTGCCCGTCGTGCCGGGCCAGCAGGGCCGTGGCGAGCCGGGTCGGTTCGGCGTCGTAGACCCCGTCGGCATACTCGGCCGGCCCACCGCCGCGGCGGCGCCGGTAGTCGGGCGGGTGGACGACCACCGGGGCAGGGGGGCGGGCGCCGAGCCGGTTGACCCGGCCGAAGCGCTGCAGCAGCGCGTCGAGTGGGGCGCCGCTGGTGTGCAGCACGTCGAAGTCGACGTCGAGCGAGACCTCCACCACCTGGGTGGCCACGAGCACCCCGGGGCGTCGGGGTGCCCGGGTGCCGAAACGGGCCTGGACGGCCTGCTCGATCGTGGACCGGTCCTTGCGGCGGAACCGGGAGTGCAGCAGCAGCGCCGCCTCCGGTCCATACCACTCGGCCGCCAGCGGAACGAGCTGGTCATACAGCGCACGGGCATCGGCGACGTTGTTGGCCACCACGAGCACCGCCTGCCCAGCCCGCAGCCGCTCAGCTATCTCCGTCACGGCGGACGGTTCGGTCAGGTGGGCGGACCGGCCCGTGACGCGGTGCCGCTGCGGCCACGCTTCGGACGGTGCGACCCGCTCGCAGGGTGCCGCCAGAGTCGTGTCGAGCAGCTCTGCCAACCCGTCCGGGAGGGTCGCCGACAGCACCGCGATGCGCCCGCCGAGGTCCTCCCACAGCCGCAGCATCGCCAGGATCATGCCCAGCCGGTGGGAGTCGTAGGCGTGCAGTTCGTCGAGGACGAAGACGGAGTTGGCGGCGTCGATGAGGATGCTGCTGTGCGCCGGACCGGCCAGTGCGCCGCGCAGCAGCTGATACGGCGTGCCGACGCGGATCAGCTCGCGGAACAACCGGGTCGCTGCCGTGCGCGACACCGCCTTGTGCGCGACGGTCCCGCGATCAGTTCGCTCGACCTGCGGTGCGCAGTCGTCCTGCAACGCGCGCGCGAGGTGGTAGGAGGCCGCTCGCGAGTGCGCGACCCCGACGTCGTCCGTGCCGAGTTCGGTGCATAGCCGGTCGGTCATTGCGTTGATCGACGCCAGGTAAGGCAACGTGTAGAAGACACGAGGGGTACCGCCGGTGCAGCGGTGCAATGCGTGGATCTGGGTCTGCGCCCAGAGCAGTGCCGCCTCGGTCTTGCCCGAGCCCGTCGGGGCGCGCAGCAGCAGGTGGCCGTCGACGGCGGCGGCCCGGGTCTGGTGCGGGCGCAACTCCGCGTTGACCTCGCGCAGCCGCGTCCGCAGCCGGGCGGGGTAGTCCGCGGTCAGGGGCTGGTCGGTGCACAACGAGCTGTGCGCTGAGGACACGTGATCGGCCAGTGTCACAGCCCCCTGCAGCAACACCGCGGTCAGCCCGTCCGGCCGGTTGGGGGCCCGCAGCGGCAGTTCCCACCGGTCGCGCAGCTCCTCGAAGAGCTGGCAGGCGTCCTGGCCGCGGTCGTTGCCTGCCGGCGCCGGCCCGCTGACGTCGGGCAGCAGCCTGTGGGCTTGGGCCGTTGCGGTCAGCCAGCCCTGTAGTTCCCGCGCCAAGTGCGTATCGGTGGGGCTGAAGCGGGCTGCGAACTCGGCAGGGTCCAGGTCATAGCTGGAGAACAGCGGGATCCTGCCGTCGGCGTCACCGGTGAACGGCCGGTGGTGGGTGGCTACCCCGGTCGCCACCCACAGCCGATCGTCCCGGTGTGCGTCCGCGAGCACACGCGCGACGAAGCCCAGCGAGTACACCTCGTGCCGCTCACCCCACGGCTCGGCGGGTTGTTCCGCGTTGCCGACCATGACCTGAAAACCGTCAGCCGCCTTACCCGCATCGTGCAGCAGCACCGCCAGCCGCGCCCACGTCCAGAACCGCGCGGGCAACGCGGCGACCTGCCCCACCCGGTTTCGCAGTCCGTTCATGGCCTGCAGCGCCGCCGCCAGGTGGGTGGTGAGCGGCTCGCCTTCGGCGCGCCCGGGCTGCGGGCTTTTGGCCCACAACTGCCGCGGACTCACGCGTCCACCAGGGTGAACTGGTCCGGGTGCACCGGGGGGAGCAGCGTCACGGCCTGGCCGTCCTCGCTCGCCAATCCAACGTCGATGTCGGCCTGGCTGCCGCTGCGGTGGTAGCGGTAGGGGTGCCACCGGACGCGAGCCCGGTCATGGCTGACCGCGGTGGGCAGCTGCAACAGCGTCCCGGCGGTGGTGAGCTGCGCCGGCACCACCGCATGGCCCTGATGGCCGGCTCCCGGCACCAGCCGGACCCGCCGGGCGCGGGCGGTGGCCAGATCCTGGCTGCGGCCCAGCCGAAACGGCCACACCGGCCTGCGCAGCACCCGTTCCCACCGGCCCAGGTCGTCGAGCAGCCAGATCCGCAGGGTCACCTCGGCCAGGAAGGGCCGATCCTTGGGCGTCGGAGGAGACTTGACACCCGAGGCGTCCAACGGGTGGTAGGTCTCCAGGTCGGTGCCCGCACCGGCAGCGGTGAAGGCCATCCCGAACCGCAGGTCACTCGGCACCTGTCCCCAGCCACCGGCCGCGGCGGCGAGCATCCCGCCGACGGTGGCTGGCGGTGGGCAGGGCAGACCGACCTGCACCCCGGCGTAGAGCGGGTTGCGGAACGACACCACCGGCGCGCGGACCTCGATGTCGAGGGCCTCGATCATCCCGTGGAATCCTCGAACCAGGCGTCGTGCGCCCCGATCTCGATCTGCTCGGCCAGCCGGGTCAGAACCACCCGCGGATGGTCGATCACGACGTCACCCGCGTCGATCAGATCGACCAGCTCGGCACGCGCCTTCTCCCGCTGGTCACCCAGGTAGCCCGGAGCCCAGCCGATCAGCACCGGGCCGTGCAGCTCGTCGCCCCAGACGTCCAGTTCCTCGCGCAGCACCTCGTCGTCGAACTCCGTGTGCTGCGCCTGTGCCCGCAGCACCCGGGTGAACGGATTGATCCCGCCCTTGACCGGCGCGAGCAACACGAACGCCGGAGTCCGGTCCCCGTAGTGCAGGGACCGCTTGGCGCCGCCGCGCAGACCGGCGAGAGTGCGCAGCAGCAGCGCCACCCGGCGGCGTCGCTCCGCGATCGGCATCCGCAGCGAACCGGTACCGCGGAAGGTGACGCGCTCAGCACCGGCCTGCTCGGCGTCCTTCGCCGCCGCTGCGGGCAGCGCGGTCCGCAACCCGGAGCCACCCATCTCGAACGTGCCCACCCGGGGCAGATCCAGCAGCACATCCCCGGCCAGGTCGGCACTGTAGTGCTCGTGCTCGTGGATCACCGGGTTCTCCCCGGCATGAAAGCCGCGGCTCATGGTGCCGAAGTCTTTCGTCAGCCACTGCGACGCCACCGCCACCAGCGTTCCGGTGGCCAGCACGGTGTCGCGCTGGTAGTTGCTGTCCTTCACCGCAACCATGTAGCCGAAGAGGTCATCGTCCAGGTAGCGGTCCGGCCGGCCTTCGGTGTACGCCTGCTGATTCTTGCCGCTGCCCGAACGGCTCACCCCGGAGCGGGGCTCGTCAGCCGGAAGCGAGTCACGCAGCCAGCGCCGGAACGCCTGGGCCGACACATAAGGGTGGGTCTTTCCATTGATCCGCATCTGTTTGACCAGGGCGACGTTGTTCTCGCCGCGCCCGTTATTCGGTGCTCCGGCCGCAATGTCGAGAGCGATCTTGCCGACCAGGTAGGTCACTGGTCCTCCTCGGTAATGAGGTCGTCAATGATGTCGTCGTCGAGGTCGTCGCGGGCAGCGGCGTCATCGGCGCGCCACCCGCGTTGGTGCAGCTGTTCGAGCACCGCGATGAACAGCAGGTCCTGGTGCAACCGGCCCCGCCCGTCCGGGTCGAACAGCAGCCGCCACTGTTCGGAGCTGACGAACGGTTCGGCCCGATCGTCCGGTGGCGCCAGCGTCCAGCTCACCGCCCGTTTACGCAGCCATTCCTGCAACCGGCGGGATTCCCGGTGCGCGTTCTCATATCCCTTGAGCGCCCCACGTTCGCGATGCGGGGTCAGCGTCTCGGCAATGTGTTCAGCGAGCTGGCGAATACGGCCAACGTCCTTGTCATTCACCTGCAGTACCTCGATGGCGTAGGAGAAACCCAGCGGAACGAGCTGCGCCGCCTCCACGGGCACGGCCGCGGACTCGGCCGGCACCGTGCGGAGGAAAGCCACGGCTCGGGTGAGCACCTGGTCGGGGGAGCGAAAAGCGCGACGAGCGAGCATGGCGACCCCGGAAACGTCCTTGATCCGGTGCGCCCGGACCAGATACCGGAATCCGAGACCCCGCTGCGGATCGCGGACCGTACTGCGCAGCCATTCGGCCAGCGGCTGATCCATCGCATGTTCGTCGAGCACCTGCTCTTTGTTGCTGTTACTGAAGACAATCAGCTGCACACCGGCACTCAACCGGCGGGGGTGGCTGCGCAGGTGCCGCAGCGCGCTGACCTCCCGCCAGTACGGGGGCGGCTTGGCGAGTTCGACGCTCACCATCGCCTCCCGGCGAGTGCGGGCCACCTGGACGGCTGCGAATCGCTGCTGGAAGTCCTCATCCCAGCTGTGCAGGACCGAGGCGCGGCCACCGCCGATCTGGCAGCCGTAGGGCAGCGCGTGGAAGCTGCTCACGCAGGCGAAGCACAACGCCAGCCCGGCGTGATCGCGCGGTGTCGTGTTGCGATACGCGGTGCTCGCGCCGAGCGGGACATTGACCTTGCCGTAGTAACCGCAGGCGGCTCGTCCGCACAGCGAGCAGGGAACCCCCGGCCACCGAACACGATCCGGAAGTGACCGCCACTCGGCGATACGGTCTCGTCGTTGTTGCGGCAGCAGTTTCTTCCGGTTGGTCGGATTCATGGCCGAGTTTGGCCAGAACAGGTAGCTCGCCCCCAGCCAGAAGCCGCTCGGCTCCTGCGATGTCTCCACATCCGAGGTGCCCAGCAGATGCTGGGTCATCACGCGAACCGCCTGGTCGAAATCTTCCGGCCGGAGATCGTCGGGGTGATCGACGCCCGCCAGTTCGGCGAGGGCGAAGGCACCGACGCGCTGCAGCGGGTGCGGAGTGAGCACCACAGTCCGCTGCGCATCCATGGTGCCGGCCGGTATCGTCACGCGGCCACCCAGCCGAAACCGGCAGTATTCGCCTGCCCGAGGCCCCACGACCACAGGGCCTGCAGGCTCTCCGGTGCCGCGCGCAACTCGACCTCGACGGGCGCACCTGTCTTCTGTCCATTACCCACCGCGAACGAACGCTTCATCCCGACCCAGGTGATGCGTTCCAGAGTCACGTCGGGGTCCACGCCCAGCGTCTCGGCCTTCCGCCGCAGATTCTCGGTGAAATACACCGGAAACTCGGAATCGGTGGGCAGTAACCATGCCTGCCGAGTCACCCGCCGACCTTCCTCATCCCGGCCAGAGCCCTTCATCACCACCGGGGTCGTGGTGCGCAACCGTGCATAGCCGGACGTGAACGACGGCGGTTCCACCACGTGCACACTATCCACGTGGAACGCGGCTCCACCCCAGTCGATGACACGCTGCCCGGCAAGGCTCGCCGCCCACGCCTGCACCACGGCCAGCAGCGGGCTCCCCAACTCCACGCGTCCCTGCCCACCCACCGCGTACGCACCGGGACGGCGGCGAGCCGCAGGGAATACCGGGGCACTGTGACCGAACGGCCCCATCCGGTGCACGCCCCACCCCCCGTTGTGCAGGCGCGCGCCCAACTCGGGGTCGGCCCTGGCCAGCAGGCCATACGCAAGCGCCCGCCCGGGCCGCAGAACCTCACACCACGGCAACTGCTCAGCTGCCGTACGCACGTCCAGATGCAGGCGCACCCCACCTCCACAACGACGCCAAATCCGGCTTCCTCCCTGGGTTGTAAGCCGGTGTCCGGTTCCTCGGTCCGAGTGCCGAGATAGATCTCGCAGGGAGAGTAGGCGCTCCCTGGTCGGTGCCCATCCCTGGGTCGTCCTCTCGGCGGGATCGGCGGTCAGCGCGGGCCAGCCCCGGGTCCGGGCGAGGTGGACGACGTGCCCGGCGGACCCGTCGACGACATCGGCGTCGAGGAGCAGCTGGTCGACCTGGCCGGCAGTGGCGGCATCGAGCTCGCCGAGCACCACCGATGGGTGGCCAGCACTTCGGCGAGTTCCGGCCCGGCGTCAGGCCGCACCGCGCGCACCTCGGCCAGCGCGAGCGTGGGCAGGTACAGCGGCAGGTGCCCAGCGGTCGCCGGTGGTATTTGACCGACAGCCGCGCGAGGAAAGCCGACACCCCTTACCGATGCCCCAGCCCGATGGCCGTCGTCATCTACCCCGAGGCCCAGGAACAGATCGCCGCGTGGACGATATCGACCACCTGGATCCCGGCGACCCCGAGCTGAAGGCTCGCGCCGACGCTGCGCTCGCCAAGATCTTGGCGCGGCACGCAGGAAGCCGACCCTGGACCACTACCGGCGGGTCTATAACACCCTGCGTCTGCCTTGGCCCGGCGACGAGGAGATCCGCCAGCTGTATCCCGTCGCCCGGTGATCGGCGGGAAGGTCCTCGACTCCAGCGCGCTTGCCGCCTACGTCCAGGACAGTCTCGCTGACGAACGGGTGAAAGCTCAGTGACGCACGGGCCTACGGTGTAGTGTGAGAAGCCTTCTGGACGCTTCGAGGGGGTTGTCGTGGACCATCCTGTGCACCGATTGCCCGGCCTCCGAGCGCGCCTCCGTTGCTGACCCGCCGCCCGCGACGCGGCGCTCGTCGACGAGCGGGCCGCGACGCCGGCGACCGACCCAGGCCATGACGACAACTCGAACGGCAGGTGTGTGAATTATGCGAAGCGCGCTGTGTATCGGGATCAACGACTATCCGGGCACCGGCAGCGACCTTGCCGGATGCGTGAACGACGCGCAGGACTGGGCACAGCTGCTGACCGACCGACGATTCTCCGTCTCGCTGATGCTCGATGCCGAGGCCACGCGCAGCGAGATGATCCGGGCGATGACGTCGATCGTGACGGCTGCCGAGTCAGACGACACCGCCGTCATCACCTACTCCGGGCACGGCACCTGGCAGCCGGACGACGACGGCGACGAGCCTGACATGCGCGACGAGGCCCTGTGCCCGCACGACCTGGCAGAGAGCGGAGCGCTACTCGACGACGACCTGTTCGAGATCTTCGCGCAGCGGGCGCGGGGTGCCCGCGTGGTGTTCCTCAGCGACTCGTGCCACTCCGGATCCGTCGCCCGGATCGGTCCACCACTCGGGGCGCAGGAACGCGGCCGGATCCGATACCTGCCGCCCGCAACGTTCCTGGGTGAGGGTCAGGTCGCCCGTGCCCGCACCGTGGAGAAGGCTCCGACGCGAGGTCTGTCACGGGGAACCGCGCTTCTCATCTCGGGCTGCGCGGACACCGAGTACAGCTACGACGCGAACTTCGGCGGCAGGCCCAACGGCGCGTTCACCCGCATCGCGCTCGACACGCTGTCGAAGCTCGACCCCGATGCGACCTATACCGAGTGGCACGCGGCGATCCGCGCAGCGCTGCCCAGCGCGGACTACCCGCAGACACCGCAGCTGTCGGCTTCCCGCCATCAGCGCCGCTGGCGCGTCCTGGACTAGAGCGTGTCCCGCGTATCGTCGACCGGATATCTGGTGTAACACTATCCTCTAGGTGCTACACTTGGGGTATGCCGACTACCCGTCCCCGCCACTGATCACAGAGACCGAGCAGGTGGCCCGAGCCCTGGATGATGCGGCCAGGCGGTGGCCTGCCGACAGTGGCAACCGGGCCAAGCTGCTGCTGCATCTCCTTGAAGAGGGGCACCGAGTAGTTGTCGGGCAGCGGGAGAGCCTGGTGCGCGACCGGCGGGACGGAGTTGCTCGCACCAGCGGGGCGCTTACGGGGATCTACGGCGAGGATTACCTCAACAGGTTGCGCGAGGACTGGCGCGCGTGATCGTGGTGGATGCCAGCGTGCTCATCGCCCACCTCGACGCGACCGACGCTCACCATGAACGCGCAGTTGCATTGCTGCTGGACGCCGCCGATGAGTTATTGGGCGCGAGCCCGCTCTCGCTCGCCGAAGTGCTCGTCGGTCGGGGTTTGGCGTCGTGGATCAGGCGATCCTGGCCACCGGCTTGTCGCTGCGGGTGATCGTGACCTCCTCGCCTGCGGCCACGCGCCGCAGCAGCTCGGACAGGGTCGTCTTGGCTTCGTGGACACCCATCTCGATCACGGTTCCATAGTTAGCTAGCCAGTCGACTAAGTCAATCCGCAGTTACGCCGACGCCTGGACCCACGCGCTGGTCGCCGGCCAGGCCGGTCGATCATCCAGCCGACGATCCCGTCAACTCGGCGCCGCCGTCGACAACCTCGACCATCGGCGAGCCGCAGGTGCAAACGTAGGGAGCGCCTGCATCTGCACAGTTGCACTCCGATTCGATTCGGACGCGGCAGTCGCAGTCTCCGTGGCCGCAGGTCAGCACGGTTCCCTGAGCATAATTTGCCATTGGAATGCTCCTCGTAAGGTCAGGACGGGCGAATGTATGCATCGCTACGAATACTGTACCCGGCAAGCGCAACCTCCTGGCGCGGTCTCTACCGGCTTCGCGGCGACTGCGGCCCGCTTACCGTCTGGCCGGGCCCGCGCCCGGCCGCGGCGACCTGGTCGATGATCCGCAGGAACTCGCGCTCGTCGAGACTGGCGCGGGTCGCTCCGACTCCGTCCAGTGTCTCGATGCCGGCGAACTGTTCGACGTTGCCGGCGGTGACCGACCCACCGTAGATGATCTCGCCATGCTCGGTCCCGAGCTCCGTGAGCCGCTCTTTCAGGTGCGCGACGACATCTCGCACGTGCCCGGCGTCGGCCGGCGCGTCGGCACCGACGGCCCAGGTGGGCTCGTACACGACCAGCACCTCGTGTACACCGAGGTCCACAGTGGCCAGCCCGCGGGTGAGTCGCCGCTCAGCGTGGTGGACGGCGGCGTCGGTCGGCTCGTCTTCCCCGACGAACAGGATCGGCGTGAGTCCCGCGGTCGCCGCCGCGCACACCTTCTTGGCGATCTGCTCATCGGTCTCACCAGTGGCCCGCCGCTCGCTGTGCCCGATGAGCACGTAGTCGGCCACGCCGGCCAGCATGGTCGGCGAGACCTCACCGGTATACGGCCCTTCGGCTTCCCAGTGACAGTTCTGCGCGCCCAGCCGCAGCAGCCGCCGGTCGGTGATACCGGCGAGGACCGTCAGCGAGAGAAAGGGCGGGCACACGATCACCGTAGGCAAGGCGCCGGTGCCGCGAGCGGGGTCCTGCAAACCCCGTTGAATCTTCGTGACGAGCGCCACGGCTTCGCTCACCGTCGGGTACATCTTCCAGTTCGCGAGGACGTACTTCACGCCTTCTCACTCCGTCCCATGGCTGTCATCCTCCGGCGGTGGGCGCCACCGCGGGGAAGGTGATCTCGATCGGCTCGGCCTCCTGGAGCCGCATGGTGAAGTAGTCGTCGGGTGCGAGTTGCCCGAGCGTCACCAGCACGAGCCGCAGGATGCCCTGGTGGCCGACGATCACCGGGCATCGGCAGCCCGCGACCGCCGGTCGCATCCGCGATGGCGTGGGCGGTGTCCGCGGCGCGGCCGGACCACGTACAGCCGCCGGGTGCGGCGGGGGGCGCCGGCGTTCGGCCCTGCTTCCATCGCTCAGGCCGGCGCGGGGACCGGCTCGGGCGCCACCCAGCGCCGCTCGACGTCAGCGGTGCGCACGGCGTCGAAGACCGCCTGCACGCGCAGGCCCTCCTCCAGCGAGGGCTCCGGGGCAGCGCCCTCGCGGATCGTGGCCCAGAAGTTGCGCGCCACGCGCTCGAAGGCTTCCCTGGAATCGGCGTCAAAGGGTCCCTCGCACTGCAGCTCCTCGCCCGCGCGGGCCCACCACACCTGCCGCTGCGCGTCCAGCCTCGCCGTCCCCTCGTCCCCGTGGACCTCGATCACGTCGGCCCGCCCGTGCCGGGCGGTGGCCACCAGGCTGACCGATCCCAGCCCTCCACCCCGGAAGCGCAGCAGGATCCCGTAGGCGTCCTCGGCGGTCACCCGACCCATCTTCCCGTCACCGAGCGGGCGCTGCGGCACGCCGACCTCGGTCGCGGCGGCGACCGCCTCCACGTCCGGGAAGAGCTCGAGCAGCAGATCGAGGTCGTGCACGCCGTAGCCTTGCAGCCGCCCGCCGCCGAGCCTGGCGTCGTGCACCCAGGTATAGGGCCGCGAGTCGGGCTCGGCGTGATCGGTATAGACCAGCGACACCGAGACCATCCGTGGCCTGCCCACCACCTGACGGGAGCGCTCGACCAGGCGCCGGCGGGACTCCTGCATCCGTCGCCCGTAGTCCACCGCGCCCACCACCCCGGCCGACCGGATGGCCGACACGATCCGCCACGCCCCCGCGAGGCTGTCGGCCAGCGGCTTCTCGCACATCACGTGCAGGCCACGCTCGGCCGCGGCGACGGCGAACCCCGAGTGCGTCACCACCGGAGTGGCGACATGCACCGCCTCCAGCCCGGGCACCGACAACAGTTCCTCGAAATCCGACGTCCCCACCCCGAGCCCGGCCTCCTCGGCCAGCTCCCGCGCGCGTTCCGGTCGCCGCGACCACACTGCCACCGGCTCGAACCCCGCCAGCTCGGCGTAGACGGGCAGCGCGACCTTGGACCCGTACCCGCCGCCGACGATGGCGATCCTCACAGGGTTGCTCATGATGAGAGGCCTCCTGTCGGGCAAGCTAGCATCTGGCACCCTCGCGTACGTGAGTCCATCGAGCCCCGATCGCGAGGAGAGCTTCGCGCGGTTGCTGCGTGTCGTCGGCGGGAGTCTCGTCGAGCTGCGCGACCCGCTGAAGGTGGAGATGGTGATCTCCGAGCTCATCGGTACCTGGTCGGACCGTTTCCCCGTCGATGCCGACCACGATCCCGAGGTGGTACTCGGGGAGGGCTTCATCGCCCACGCCGAGCGGTGTGGCAGCCCTGCCGCGCAGGCGATGTTGCGGGGCCTCGCCGCGCTGGGCACCGACGGGCAACGGTCCCTGGCGGGCGCGGCCGCCGGCCGGCTCGCCGCGTGCGGGGTTGCCGAACCGGCCTGGGTGGGCGAGCTGGACGGCGTGACGGTGACGGGGTGCCGGGCCTACCGCGACGTCTACGGGGACGAGACCGGCGTGGTGCTGAACTGCGAGCGGGATGGGCAGCGGCACGCGGTGGTGGTGCTGGTGGACCACACCGGGGGTGGGATCGCCAGGGATGCCTTCGTCGCACGCGGTCCGGTGGAGGCGGTGGACCGCTTCGGTGCCGGGGCGGCGCAGCCGGCGACGTATCGGGAGATCAGCCCGGCCGAGGCGCGTGGCATCGTGGAGCCGGCGCTCGCGGACGACCGGACGCTCGACCCGCCGTTGGGCGAGACCTACCGGGCCACCAGGGCGCTGGCGCTGGCCCGGCTCCGCGTCCTGCCGCCCGCGCAGCCGCCGCCGGACCCGGTGGATCTCGCTCCGGCGGAACGCGCGGAGATCGTCGCCGACTTCCTCGCCTTGAGGCAGGGCGCCGGCCTGGCCGACCGGGACGCGGTGCAGCGATGCGCCGAACTGATCGTGGCCTACAGCTGCGAGTACGACAACGGCCAGGTGCTCCGAGTCAGCCCGAGGAAGATAAAGATCTTCCTGTTGGGCTGGTTGCCGCTCCAGGACCTGTCCGACCGGGAGCGCGACACGATGCCCGCGGTGGTGGCGGCGTGGGTGGGCTGGGCCGCCGAACGGGGTGGCCTGCCCGAGCAGGCACACAACGAGCTCGCTCGGGCCGCCGCGGAGCTCGGCGAGCACTTCCCGGTCCGCTTTGTCGATCCCCGCGCCTTCGGACCGACGAAGTCCTGGCTGGCGGGCCTCGGCGACGCGCCCGACGTCGAGACGGTGCGGACCACGCTGGATCGCCGGACGTTCGTGATGCCCTACTACGGCATCAGAATCGGAGGCACCGACTACCCGCAGCTCGATGCGAACGACGAGGAGCAGCGCAGACTGCTGATCATCGGTGAGCATCCCCAGTTCCACGAGGTGCTCGGCGGCCCGGATCCCGACTCCATCCCCCTCGCCGACAGGGCGATCCCAGTGCTGCACGTGGGCATGCACGAGATCGTCGCCACCCAGCTCTGGAACGACGATCCGCCCGAGACGTGGCAGGCGGCGCAGCGGCTCACCGCCGCCGGCGTCGAGCGGCATGACGTGCTGCACGCGCTCACTGAGGTGGTGATGCGGCACCTGCCCAAGGTGCAGGCCAGCAGCGATCTCGCCGCCGACGAGTCCTACCGGCGCGATCTGGAGTCCCTGAACCATCCGTCGACCCCCCTCCCGCGAAGCGGCAGCGACCGGTAGTCCGCAAAGCTGTGGGACACAGCGGAAGCGGGAGGTAGGCGCCATGACCGACGTGCAGGACCGCTCGAGGGATATGCAAGAGGAGTGGCCGGCGCTGCGGGTTGACGAGTGGGCGCGCACCCGCGACACGCTTCACATGTGGACCCAGATCGTGGGCAAGATCCGGCTGGCGCAGGCGCCGATGGTCAACCACTGGTGGCAGGTCCCGCTCTACGTCTCCGCGCGGGGGCTGACCACGTCGGCGATCCCGTACGGCCGGCGGATCTTCGAGATCGAGTTCGACTTCTGGGACCACCGGCTGCACATCCGGGTCAGCACCGGTGAGCAGCGCAGCCTGGCCCTGGCACCCGAGCCGGTCGCGCAGTTCTACGACGAGACCATGGCAGCCCTGCGGGATCTCGGCCTCGAGGTGCCGATCAGGACCACGCCGACCGAGGTCGTGCGCGCCATCCCGTTCGAGGACGACCAAGAACACGCCTCCTACGACCCCGACCGTGCGCAGCGTTTCTGGCGCCAGCTGATTCAGGCCCACCGGGTGCTGACGGAGTTCAGGTCCCGGTTCATCGGCAAGGTCAGCCCGGTGCATTTCTTCTGGGGCGGCTTCGATCTGGCGGTCACCCGGTTCTCCGGACGCACCGCCCCACGGCATCCGGGCGGGGCGCCCAACTGCGGTGACTGGGTCATGGTCGAGGGTTACTCCCACGAGGTCAGCAGCTGCGGCTTCTGGCCCGGCGGCGCCGCTGGGGGTGCGTTCTATGCCTACGCCTACCCCGAGCCGGACGGCTTCGCCCAGCACTGCGTGCTCCCGGACGCCGCGTACTACAGCGCCGACGCGGGCCAGTTCCTGCTGCCCTACGAGGTGGTGCGGGCCTCGCCGGATCCTGACCGGACGCTGCTGGAGTTCCTGCAGACCAGCTACGAGGCCGCCGCCGAGCACGGTAACTGGGACCGGGACGCGTTGGAAGACGACCCCGCCCGGCGAGCCCGCCCGAGATGAGGTGTCGGTGGTGACCGAGCCATCGCATTCTGGGTTCAGCGCATCCGGGCGAGCTCGCCGTTGACCCGCTCGACATCGAAGGCCATCGGATCGAACTCGCCGGCCACGCCCAACCCGAGCCAGGTCACCATATCCTCGTGCTCGGGGTCCTCGGGGTCGGCGAGTACTTCCCGCAGCCGGTCGTAACCCGGCGGGCCGCCGCAGTCTTCGGGTGGGCAGGCGCCCTGTCCGGCCACGCACACCGGGTAGCGCACCCCGGCGGCCGCGGCGAGCACCTCCTCGACGAGGATCTCGTGCTCCCAGTCGTCGCCGAAGTCGTAGGTGTAGCCGATCTGGGTGCCCTCACCGCGCACCAGATCGGCCAGCGCCACCCGACGTTCGTCCCGCAGTTCGAGTTCGAGGTCGGGATGCCCGTAACGGTGGGTTTCCGTGGCGAACTCGTGCAGGTGGTGGTCCTGCCAGCCCATCGCGGCCTGCACCGTCCGGTGCAGCCGGTCCAGGCGGGTGTGGCCGGAGACCAGCAGCCGCCGCCACACCGGCGGATCGGCCACCTCGGCCAGCGTGACCGTGATCTGGTAGACGGGCTCTCCGGGTTCGGGTTCGCCCAGCATCCGGCGCACCCCGCGCAGGCCCAGTTCGGTCAGTTCCGCAGTCCCGTCCAACGTCGCGTCGTCCCCACCGCTCAACCCCACGCCGGACAGCCGCAGCGCCCCCAGCTCACGCAGCACCCGCAGCGCGCGCACCACGTCCCGGTCGTTGCACAGCCGCCAGGTCTCTCGCTGCCGCGGCGTGCCCTGGTGGACTGCATAGGGTGCGCTGGCCACCTCCCAACCCAGCTCGCAGGCCTCGGCCACCGGCAGCACACCACCGTAGAGTCTGCTCAGCACGGCGGTCATCGCAGGCTTGAACTCCCGGCGTAGCAGGGCCTCTGTCCACCCCGCCGGGCAGAGCGCCTCCCCCAGCCCGGGGAACACCTCGAAGGCCCTGTCCCACAGCCGGAGCGGGTCCGACAGCAGCGGCGCGCTCTTGCGCACCGGTAGTAGCCGCCCCTTGCTCAGCCGGACCAGTCGCGCCGCCTTCGCCCACCGCATGACCGCGGTCAGCGTGGACAGCTCCTCACTGCTCTTGGTCTTGAACACCCGGTCGCCGATCTCCGGGTCGATCACGTCGCCGGTGCCCAGCATCGGGACCAGCACGCGGGCGTCGGTCAGGGTGATCCTGCCGGTCTGGGTCAGCTTGCGGCCCTCGCCCACCCACTCGGTGAACCCGCGCAACTGCCGCAACACCGGTGACTGTTCGGCCGCGGCGGCCAGCCGTTCATCCATCGCAGACCCTTTCCCGTACGCGACGTGCCGAGCGAGCCTAGGGCACGCCCCGGAGAGCCCGATTGCCATGCCGCCGATCCCGGTAGTCGGTCTCCGCGATGCTGACCGCGCGTGGTCGCTCGGCGCTGACCAAGCCGCCCGCCGACACGATCCGTCACCTGTGG
>JBOHGT010000549.1:0-13765 GCA_050700385.1 Pseudonocardiaceae bacterium
CGTGGCGGCAACCGGTTCCACCCGTACAGGTAGATCCCGAGGAAGATCGCCTCGATGAAGAACGCGAACGCCTCCAGGGTGAACGGGAACCCGTAGACCTCCCCGAACCGTGCCATCAGCCCCGGCCAGAGCATGCCCATCTCGAAGGACAGGATCGTGCCTGACACCGCACCCACCGCGAACAGCACGCCCATCGCCTTCGCCCAGGTATGCGCCAGCGTCTCCATCTCCTGGTCGCCCCGGCGGTGCGCGCGCCACTCGGCGAACAGCACCATCGCGGGGAACCCCACCCCGAAACAGGCCACCACGATGTGCCAGCCCAGCGAGAACGCCATCTGCATCCGGGCGTGAAACAGGTCCGCCGACCCGGCCTCGGCGAGTAGGGCACTCATCCCGGCCGTCCCGAGGGCGTCCACTGCCATGACGCTGCACCGTACCCCCGGTCGATCGTCGCGGAACTGCCCGGCACCGTCGAGGACACGGCCGAACAGGTCACTGAGCGCGTCCGAGGCGGGCTCGACCTGCTCGTGGCCAACGCCTGCAACGGCAACGCGCTCCCGTTCCGGGGCGGTCCGTTCTGGACACGGCTGCCTACCTCCGGTGCCACGCCGTGCATGAATGACCGCGACACGTCACTACGCCGCTACGCTGATCTTCAATGGGACCCCAGAAGCGCAAGGCTGGGAAAGCGGCGGCTTCGGCTACCTGGAGCAGATGGGGTCGGTGGTGGTGCGGCGGGTTGCGGTGCAGCTGATGGACCACGGGCCCCTGCAGCTCACCCAGCCGCCCTGTACATGACAACGCCACCCGCCCGTGGTCAGGGGGCGTCGCGGAGCACACATGACTCCCGCGTGAAGGGAGGTCAGTCATCGCCCTCGCGGTGGCGACCGCCGATGGGCACGACCAGCGGCGAGCCTGCCACCGGATCCTGGATCACCCGGGCGTCGAGGTCGAAGACATCGTGCAGCAGCTGCTCGGTGAGCACCTCCCCGGGCCGGCCCTGGGCGACGATCTTCCCTTCCTTCATGGCGACCAGCCGCCCGGCGTAGCGCGCGGCGAGATTGAGGTCGTGCAACACCATGACGACGGTGCGCCCGGTCTCGGTGTGCAACCGCTCGACGAGGTCGAGCACGTCGACCTGGTGGGCGAGGTCGAGGAAGGTGGTCGGCTCGTCGAGCAGCAGCAGGTCGGTTCCCTGCGCGAGCGCCATCGAGATCCAGGCCCGCTGTCGCTGACCGCCCGAGAGGTGGTCGACGGGGCGCTCGGCGAACTCGAGCATGCCGGTCCAGCCCAGCGCCTGGGCGACCACGTCCTGGTCGGTCGACGACCACTGCCGGTACCACGCCTGGTGCGGGTGCCGGCCTCGCGAGACCAGGTCGGCCACGGTGAGCCCCTCGGGCGCGATCGGGGCCTGTGGCAGGATGCCGAGTATCCTGGCGACCTCGCGGGTCGGGGTGCGGTCGATGCGCTTGCCGTCGAGCAGCACGTGACCTGCCTTGGTCGGCATCAGCCGGCCCAGCGCGCGCAGCAACGTGGACTTGCCGCAGCCGTTGGGTCCGATCACCGCGGTGATGGTGCCGTCGAGTACCTCGAAGTCCAGCCCGTCGATCACGACGAGGTCGCCGTAGGCCAGCCGCACCCCGTCGGCACGCAACCGCACCCCGTCCGGTGGGACTGCTTGCCCGTCGGGCTGTGCCTGCTTGTGGGGATCGGCGCGCTGCTCGGATGTCGTCGTCATATCCGGACCTCCCGGTTGCAGCGGGCGAGCAGGTAGAGCAAGTAGGGCGCGCCGAGGATGGCCGTGATGATGCCCACCGGCAGCTCCGTGGCCCCGAACGCGGTGCGGGCCACGACGTCGGCACTGACGATGAGCGCGGCGCCGAGTGTGGCCGAGGCGAGCAGCGGCGGACGCGACGAGCCGGCGAGCCGCAGTGCGATCTGCGGCGCGACCAGCGCCACGAACGCGATCGGACCGGCCGACGCGGTGGCCACCGACGCCAGCCCGACGGCGACGAGCAGCAGCGCCGTGCGGGAACGATCGACCCGTATGCCGAGGCCTCGGGCGGTGTCGTCGCCGAACTGCAGCCCGCCCAGCACGAACGCGAGCAGCAGCGCCGAGGGCACGAGCACGAGCAGCGCCAGCCCGACCGGCTGCACGTGCTCCCAGCCGCGAGCGTTCAGGCTGCCGGTGAGCCAGACGGTGGCGCGGGTGGCTTCGGTGATCTCGGCGACGATCATCAGCCAGGACGTGATGCTGGTGAGCACGGCGCCGATCCCGACACCGATCAGCACCAACCGGTAACCCTCGATGCCCTTGCGGTAGGCCAGCACGTAGACGGCGACGGCGGTGAGCAGCCCGCCGAGCAGCGCGGCGACCGGGACCCCGAGCACCGCGAGGATGCCGCTGAGCACGCCGTGGCTGCCGCCGAGCACGATGAGGAACACCGCCGCAGCCCCGGCGCCTGCGGTGATGCCGAGGATGTCCGGACTCGCGAGCGGGTTGCGGGCGATCGACTGGGTGATCGCCCCGGAGATCGCCAGTGCCGCCCCGACCAGTGCCCCCGTGAGCGAGCGCGGCAGCCGCAGCTCGAGCACGATGAACTGCTGCGCGTCGGCGCCACCGCCGAACAGCACGCCGAGCACGTCGAGCACGCTGATCGGGTACTCCCCGCGCGCGATGTTGATCGCCATCGCGAGCACCACGGCCACCGAGCCGAGTGCGGCGACGAGCATCGACCGCGGCCGCCACACCCCGGAGAACCGGGGACCGATCCGCAGCGGGGGACGGCCCGGCACCCGTGGCGGCTGCGGGTGGCGTGGGGTCAGCGTGGCGGTCACGGATTCTCCGGAGTCACAGCGTCATCAACCTCTTCCGGCGCACCAGCGCGATGAAGAACGGCGCGCCGACGAGCGCCAGCACGATGCCGACCTGCAGCTCACCCGGCCGGGCCACCACCCGGCCGAGGGTGTCGGCGAGCAGCACGAGCACCGCGCCGAGCAGCGCCGAGTAGGGCAGCAGCCAGCGGTGGTCGGGACCGGTGACGTAGCGCGCCACATGCGGCACCACCAGACCGACGAACCCGATCGGGCCGGCTGCCGCCACCGCGCCCCCGGCCAGCAGCGTGATGGCGGCGACGCCCACGATCCGGGTCGTGCGCACCGACTGGCCCAGCGAGCGGGCCACGTCCTCGCCGAGCGCCAGGGTGTTCAAGGCAGGCGCATTGACGAGTGCGAGCACGAGCCCGGCCACCAGGAACGGCAGCACCTGAACGACGAGTTCGGGCGGACGGCCGGCCAGCGCCCCCACCACCCAGAACCGGTAGGCGTCGAGCGTCTGCTGGTCGAGCAACACGAGCGCCGACGTGAGCGCGGCCAGGAATGCCGTCACCGCCGCACCGGCCAGCGCGAGAGTGAGGGGTGTGCCACCACCGCGGCCCAGCGATCCCAGCGTGAACACGACGACGCTTGCGACCAGCGCCCCGGCGAAGGCGAACCAGATGAACCCGTAGAGGCTGGTGATGCCCAGTGAGTAGATGGCCACCACCACCGCGAATGCGGCGCCTGCGTTCACCCCGAGCAGCCCCGGCTCCGCCAGCGGGTTGCGGGTGTGCCCCTGCATCAGCGCCCCGGCCAGTCCCAGCGCGGCCCCAACCAGGATCCCCAGCACCGTTCGAGGCATCCGCAGCGAGCGGACGACGATGTCGTTCTCGCCGCCGGCCTGGGCGACCAGCGCGCTCCAGACGTCGCCGACCGGGATCGGCTTGGCGCCGACCGCGATGCTGAACAGCCCGCACGCTGCGACCGCGACGAACAGCCCGAGCAGCACGGCCAGCCGTCGCAGCCACTGGGAGCGCAACGGGTCGGCCCGTCGCGCCATCCCGCCCTGCTGCGGGGGTGACGCCGTGCTCGCAGTCGCCACTCCGCGCACCCTTCGCCTCGTAGCTCACCTGACGGTGCCGCCGGGTCGGCCTGCCGGTCGCGCAACGCTCCGTCCAGCGTGCCTGAGGGCAGGCTAACCGAACAAGGCGGCCGCAGCCCGTGGGCGCAGTGGATAGCCCGCTCCCGGGACCATCGACGGCGTCCACCGAGACGGGTCTCGATGCCGGTGACGTCAGGGTTATCTTCATCTTCATCGCGGGGCAGTCTTCCTTCCCCCTCGGGGACAGTGATCAGGTCAAGATCGTGACTCACCAAGCAATGCTGCACTCAACAGACCATCAGATCCTGTATGGGCGCAGGGGAACCGGGAAGACCCACGCCCTGTTCTACTTGAGCAACCTGATCGAACGCACCGGTGATGTGGCGGTATACCTCGACCTGCGCACCATCGGCTCGGCCGAGGGCATGTATACCGACAGTAACCTGAGCCCCGCTGTTCGCGGAACCCACCTGCTGGTGGACACACTCGAAGCGATCCACGACGAATTGATCGTGGTCGCTTTTGAACGCGAGATTGCCGACCAGAACGGCCTGCTGCTGGCGCTGGACGCGCTGGCCGAGGCGGCGACCGCGGTCGAGGTCGTCGGTGAGGTGGAGCGGGAGACCACATTGGGTGGCTCGGCCGAGTCCTCGGTTGGCATCGAGTTAACTGTGTCACCGAATGCCAAGGTGTCGGCGACACAACGCAGCTCGGCCACGGCCGAGAGCCGGTTGCGGCGCACCGGAATCGAGCGGTATCACGTGGTGTTCGGGCCACTCAGCAGGGCGCTCAAATGCATTACCAGCGCGTTGGCCCCCGCACGATTGTGGTTGCTGCTGGACGAATGGAGCAGCGTCCCGTTCCACCTACAGCCACTGTTGGCCGACCTGCTGCGCCGCAGTGTCCTACCGACCGCGGGTATCACGGTCAAGATTGCGGCGATCGAGCGTCGGTCACGATTCAGCCAGCCTTCGCTGATCGGGGATTACGTCGGGATCGAGGTCGGCGCCGACGCAGCCTCCGCAGTCAGCCTCGACGATTTCATGATCTTCGACAACGTCCGCAGTCGCGCGCAGGAGTTCTTCGGGCAGCTGTTCCATAACCACGTCAGCACACGACTGTCCGCAATGATCGCCCACCCGCCGCCGGAGGCGGACAGCTTTATCGAGGCCACCTTTCGTCGCAACACCTTCCCCGAGCTGGTGCGCGCCGCGGAGGGCGTACCGAGGGACGCGATCAACATCGCGGCGCTCGCCGCGCAGCACGCCCACGACGAGCCGATCGGCCTGCCGGACGTGCGCCGGGCGGCACGGGACTGGTACCTGCGCGACAAGCAGACCGCCATCAACGCAAACGAGCCGGCCCGCCAGATGTTGCGGCTGCTGGTCGACGAGGTAGTGGGCCGGCGCCACTCCCGCACCTTCCTGCTCGACCAACTGGTCAGCGCGCGGCAGGAGACGATCGACGAGCTCTACGACGCGCGTCTGCTGCACGTCCTACGACGCGGAATCGTGGACCGGAAGAATCCCGGCACACTCTATGACGGGTTCGCCATCGACTACGGCTGCTATGTCAGCCTGCTCTTGGACGGCAACCTGAAGTCCAGGCCCCGCGACCGTGGCGGATGGCTGAACTCACCGAAGGGCGTCCCACCGGACGAGTTCAACCTGGCCAGAGAAGCCATTCACTTGACCAAACTCGAATGAGGTGATGCGGCTTCTGAACGACTTGCCGGCGGGCCCACACCAACGAGGATGGCCGCGAGGCGCGGCCGGGGTCTGGACAAGATCCTGCGGGAGACCGGGAACCCGGAAAGTGTCGCCGCGTGATCAACCCGGGACACGCCGTCCACAACTCTTGACGATCCTGCCTCGTTTCACAGGCGCGGCGATCACGAGCTTCTTCGGTCAATGGGAACCTCGGCCTGCCCATCCAGGGAGATCGCCGCCGCGGCCGGGACACCATCGCCCTCGGCGCGGCGGACCGGCCCAGCCAATGCGGTGACCACGAAGGCGGCCAGCGACGCCGCGGCCGCGAGGAAGGTGGGCCATCCGTCGAAGCCGGAGCCCACCCAACCGTTCGGTACATACAGCAGGGTGTTTTCCACCCCGTACATGGTCGGAGTGAGAGCGAACAGCACGAGCCGGACGGTGCAGCCGCCAGTGATGGCGGCTACCGCAGCCGCCGTGGTGGCCCGCCGCCAGAACAGGCCCAGCAGGAAGGGCACGACCAGGGCCGCGAGCATCAGGTCGAAGGCGAGCGTGAGCAGGATCCCTGTCTGGGGCACCCGCAGCGCGAAGAACACCCCGAGGGCGGCCACTGGGAGGAAGGCGATCCTGGTGGCGCGCAGCAGCGGGTCGCGGCCACCCGCCAGGGAAGGCTGCTGAGCTCTCATCACGTTGCGCGCCGCGACGGCCGCGGTGGCGAGGACCGCACCGCTGGCGGTGACGAACGAAGCCGCAACGATGCCGGAGAGCACCAGGATCGCGAGCCCCACCGGAGCGAAGTCGTCGAGCAGGGTCAGCAGCACCGGTTCCGTCGGCGGCGGCCTCGCCGATGATGGCCGTGCTGGAGATCGCCACCAGCGCGAACGGGACACCCACCAGGACGGTGCCGCCCGCGCCGAGGAAGCCGGCACGGCGGGCCGACTCCGGGGAGCGGGCGGAGAAGATCCGCTGCATGAAGTCGATCGCCACGATGTCGCCGATCCCGAGCGACACCAGCGTCGCCCAGTTGATCACTGCGCCGGACTCGGCGCTGGTCAGCTGTTCGAAGTCGAACGGGCCCTTACCCGCCGGAATGGTGATGCCGTGGGCCACGCTCACCCACGCGAGCAGCGCCAATGCCGCGACCACGATGACGGCCACCTTGATGATCGCCGTGTAGGCGTTGCTGAACATGCCGCCGGCGGCCGTGGCGGTCAGCACCAGCGCGACGATCAGCACCACCCCGACGGTGTAGCTGGTGCCGAGGAACCGCTCGAACAGGAACCCGCCCGCGACCAGGTTGCCGGCCAGCAGGATGCAGAACGCGAAGATCATCAGGATCGAGGCCACGACCTCGACGCCGCGCCCATAGGTGCGCCGGTAGAAGTCCGGGAGCGTCAGCAGACCCATCCGGTTCATCGGCTTGGCCACGAGCATCCCGGTGAGCACGAGGCACAGAGCGAGCCCGAGGGGCAGCGAGACGCCTGCCCAGAAGCCGAACTCCGCGGCCAGGTCGGTGTTGCCGAGCGTCGCGTTGCTATCGACGGCGGCGCCCATCAACGCCGTCCCGATCAGCGGCGAGGGTAGACTGCGCCCAGCGACGAGGTAGTTCGTACTGTCGCCGCCGACCTTACGGACCACGGCGAGCCCGACAACGACCATTGCAAGCACACACAGGCCAACTCCGAGAATGATCATCATTGGCTCCCCCGGACGGTGGGCTGGGGCAGGTGACCGGCGCGCACGAGGCACCCGAGGGTGTCGCAGATGACCCGGGTGGCGATCAGCGACGTGATCTCGGCGTTGTCGTAGGGCGGAGAGCACTCCACGATCTCGATGCCGGCGAGCGGTCGCTCGGCGATCAGCTGAATGAACTCGAGCACCTCGCGGGGCAGGAAGCCGCCCGGCTCGGGCCAGCCGGTGCCCGGGACGAACGCGGCGTCCAGGCAGTCCACATCGAAGCTGAGCCACACCGCGTCGGTGCCGTTCCAGGCCACCTCGAGGGCGCGCTCCGCGGCGGCTTCGATGCCCATCTCGACGCAGTCGGTGACCGTCATGATCGTGGTGCCGCGCTCTCGGCCCACCTGCACACCGGGGCGGGATGCTTGCCAGCCGCCGATGCCGATCTGCACCAGGTTCTCGGGCGGCACGTTCGGGATGTCGGTGGCGTGGAACCAGGGGGTCGTGTGCATCCGCTCGTCGAGATCGGTTTCCTGAGTGTCGACGTGACGGTCGAAGTGGATGATCCCGAGCGTGCCGCCGCCCAACTGCTCGGCGACCGCGCGGGTGGTCGGGTAGCCGATGGAGTGATCCCCGCCGAGCACCACGGGCATCGCCCCGGAGGCGTAGACGTGCCCGACCGCCTTGGAGATCTGGTCGAAGGTCTTCTCGATGTTGCCGGGGATGGTGAAGATGTCGCCCAGGTCGGCGATGGTGATCGATTCCCGGAGGTCGACGCCGAGCTCGAAGCTGTACGGCCCGTAGAGCGCGGAGATCTTGCGGATACCCTGCGGCCCGAATCGGGTGCCCGAGCGGTAGGTGGTACCGCCGTCGAACGGGGCGCCGAGGACGGCGACGTCGTAGTCCCCGCAGCGGCGGACATCCTCGACGTAGGGAGCCTTGAGAAAGGTGTTGATGCCGGCGAAGTGCGGCAGTTCGCCGCGGGAGAACGTGGGGATCCGCCTGTCGACGATCGAGTCGGCACCGGGCAGACCCAACTCGAGACTCCGGGCCACCTCCTGCTCCCACTTCGTGCTGGGGAGGTCGGCCTCGGCCTGCACCGCGTAGCGCGCCTCGGGTCCGTAGTTGTCGTGTAGTTCGCTCATCTGCGCTGGCCTCCAAGGTCAGCGCCCGGCGGAAGGGCAGCCGGGCGCGGCTGGCCTCCCGGGCTTTTCTCCCGCCGTGGAACGGGCAGCACCTGCCCGCCTGCACCTCTCGGACCAGGCCCGCGGCCTGCCCGAAAGGGACAAGCAGGCGGCAGCGGCGGAACCCTAGGTGCGCCTCACTGGGTGAGTCGCAGACAGCACACCACACGGACGTGAGCACTGCGTGCCGACGGCGCGGCAGCCACCGGTGCCTGCCGGGCCGCTCAGGGCCGGGTCGGCACCGTCGAGCAGCAGGGTGTGCACCAGCAGCGGTACCTCCCCGTGCTCCACGCAGAGCTCGCCGCCGTACCGCCCACCGCGTTGCCCCACCCGGCCGAGCACGACCTCCTCGCGGAGCGCCGCCCCCGCGCCGTCCGCGAGCCGGACCCGCACGGTGCTGTGCAGCTCGGCCCCGTCACAGATCACGGTGGGTTCCGGGTGCCAGTCGAGATGGGCGCCGTCGGCCACCTCTGCGCCGAAGGTCCAGTGCGCAGGCCCAGGCGGACTGCCGGGTTTGCGCGACGCCGATACCGATGCGCAGCGCCCCGCCCCGGCCTCGACAGCTCGGCCGCGGCCGGCATCCCCACCGACCCGGCTCGGTCGTCACGATGCAAAGAGGGTCACCTCCGATCGGACGTGCAACTGCGCCAGTATCTCGGCAGCGGCGTTCGGTTGCTGGGCAACCAGCGGGGATCGTCGTGCTCGACGGCTTGCCGGGCCACCCTCGTGGCCGTGTGCGTCAGCGGCTCCGCCCGCCGGGCCGCCTGTGCCTGTAACGCCACCTCGATCGGTCCAGGCCGAGCAGCCGCACGGCGGCGGAGCACGTGCCGCTGAGTAGGTGATGCACCGCCGCGTCCCAGCACGCCCAATCCAACGGGTCGGCAGACACCCCGGCGGCGGCCACGGCCGCGACCACCGTGCCCGCACCCGCCCAGTTGCGTCTGAGTCATTGAACCTGAACCAGATCCGGCGAGAAATCCCAGCCACGGATTGGCGTGTCTGACCGATCTGGAGGCTGTTGATGATGTCCGATTCGACCGTGTCGAGGAGGAAGTCGCGTCGGCTGCTGTCGCCGAGCCAGAAGTACGAGATGTTCGTGTCGGTGCTGATCGGGCAGGCCACCCAGCGGGAGGCTGCGCAGCGCTACGGCGTGGACCGCACCACCGTGGTGCATGCCTGCCGCACGGCCAAGCAGGGCGCGCTGGATGCGCTGGCGGCTGCGGTACCGGGCCGGCCCGGACAGTCGGCGGCCGATGCGGCGCTGGCGGTGGCCAACGCCGAGATCGAGCGGCTGCGGGCCACGGTGACCGAGCAGGCGGTGGCCCAGCACCTGCATCAGGGAAAAGCGCGTTGGGACTGACCGCCGGCCCGGTCCCGCCGCGGGTAGACGAGGGTGTCAAGGCCGGCCTGCTCGACCTGGTCGACCACGCCACTGAGCACGGCTGGTCGGCCCGGGCTCGCGGCTGGACCTCGTGTACGTCTCCGAGTCCACCGTGCGGCGGGTGCTGGCCGACGAGGGACTCGTCCTGCCTGGTCAGCCACCTCGGAAGCCGACGGCGCGCACCCCGTGGCCGGACTGGCTGGAGTGGAACCCCAACCGCGTGTGGGCGTATGACTCCACCCACGTCCCCCGGGCGCGCCGGGGCGCGCTGGCCATCCTGGACGTGGTCTCCCGCACGTGGCTCACCACCCTGGTGTCCGCCGAGGAGACCTCCACTCAGGTCGAAGTCGCCTTCACCGACGCCCTGACCGCCGAGGACCTGCTCGATTCCGCCGACACCAAGGGCCACCGCGAACGAGTGGCCACCCTGACCGCCGATGGGCAGCTGCCGCTGCTGCCGGCCATCTCCGACAACGCCCCCGCAGATGCGCAGCCACACCACCCGCGAGTTCCTCGCCGGCGTGGCCATCGCCCAGCAATTCGGCCCCCACACCCCGGCCGAGCAGGCCTGGATTCCAGACCCTGTTCGGCCACGTCAAGGGCGACTGGCCACACCTGGAGCGCATCCGCGACCCGGCGAGCTCGACCGCGAACTCGACCGCGTCCACACCGAGTACAACACCGTGCGGCCACACGCCAGCATCGCCTATGTCACCCCCGACGACGAACACGAAGGCCGCGGCGAAGGCATCCGCCAAGCCCGCCGCGACGGGCTCGCCCAGGCCCGCGCGGCGCGCATCAACTACCGTCAAACCACGCTTGAGGACAACCGATGACACGACCCGTCCCTGGCCGGGTGTTTCATCGCCCGGCTGCTTCATTAAGTCAGACACACCTCAGTTCGCCCGTCCCCCGACTCTATTTTCCCGGTCAGCAGGTTCCTCAACGGTGGGCGCCGCCTGGCGCAGGACGTGGCAGACTCAGACAACGAAGCTCCGGCAGGTCGAGGTGGGCCCTGTCAACCCGCTGTTCCGCCGGAGCTTCGCCGTCCCTCCAGACAGGACACGCCGACCGTGGCCAAAGTGTGATCTTTTCCTGCGCGCGCCCCGCCCACTCACCCGCGTGCATCTCCCACTATCACCCTAAGCGACCTATCCGTCACAAATCGTCACAGTGACTTTGCAACTGGCCGTGGGTCCCTGGCTGAACTGGCGGCTCAATTCAAGGTCGGCCAGACGGCGATTCGTAACGTGTTGGTGCGGAGGGGCGTGGAGAGGCGGGCGAAAGTTCGCCGAACGCGGACGTAGCAATTGTATCACCGTTGGCCTCAGGACGCGGATCTACTCATGCGTCACGCCGTCAGCACGTCAACGCTCGGGAGGATCATAAGTGACAACATCGATGGCCATTATCTCCGGTTCAATCCGAGTGATTCGCACCGCCGAGTATCGATATTCGTTAGTTTTTAAGCAGAAGTAGTCCCCATTTGCCACTGCGCCAATATCTATTCGATTCTTTCGGTTACCACTAGTATACCCGGTGCGGCCACGGCACAGATCGTAGTCAGCCTTCTCTTTCCCTGTATATAGGGAGTTTCCGGTGAATCCGAACTCGATATGCCGACCGTAATACGTAATATCAAGATAGTCGCCTTGCCACTGAGGGTCTGATGCTGGCGCGTCAAGGTCCGCACCAAATCCACTTGCTGACAAATCAATGGTACCAGCGTGACGAACTGTCGCAGCGGAAGCGACCTGAGGATTGGCTGTGGGACCAGGTAGGCCCAGCTCTGATCTCAAATCTAAATTTTCGCTCTCAAGTCGCTTGTTCTGCTGGCGTAGCTGGCCATTCTCACCTTGCAGAGCTGCAATGTCACCCTCTGCGGATGCTTGCACCTGTTCCTTGCCCTGGCGGAATTGCTCTGTCATAAAGCCAAGCGTTGCCGTTGCGAGGGCCAACAGAGCTGTTAAGACTGCCAAGATTCTCTCCGCCAGCGTCCAGTGCCGAGTGCCCTTACTGTCTGAGTCCTGAACCATGCCATCCCCTGAGTATGAGCTTTCTGGACACTGTCCTATGTGATCCATAGTCGTCCAGGCGCCTCAGTTCGTTACAACGCTCTGCGTACAAACTCTTCAAGTTGTCAACGAGATGGTGTGCGGGTCTCCGTGGTGCACCGTCGTCCGGACAGGCTGGCAGGTCTCCGCAACCTGGCCAGCCTGATCCCACCCGGTCGAAGCAATTAATCTTGGTGTAGGACTCTTGCATTCTCGCCGAAGCGTGATCGTCGAGGAGGACCAGGTGGCCCAGCGCAGGATGCAGGATCGAGAGGAGAGATCTCCCGCGGGATGGTGGCAGGTCTGGACGGCACGGTGATCGCGGCGCGGATCGGCCGTGACCCCAGCGTGGTGTCCTGTGAGGTCGGCCGACACGGCGGCCGAGCCGGTTATCGGGCCGTGGCCGCCCAGCGGGTGGCTACCCAGCACCGTGCCCGGCCCAAGACCCGCAAGATCGACGCTTCGCCACTGCTGCGCCAGCAAGGTGGTGGCCACGCTGCGGACGGGCTGTTCGCAGGAGCGGGTGGCTGGCCGGTTGCGTGACGAACACCCTGGTCAGCAGGCTTGTCATGTGTCGCACGAGGCCCTCACTACAGCTGGATCTACGCGCTGCCACCGGTGAGCTGGCACGGCAGGAGATCCTGCTGCGCGCCGGCCGCAGCACCAGCACCCGTCGCCGGCGGGGTGGGCGCGCACCCCGGCAGCGTGGATCGTCGGGATGCGCTCGATCGCCTGGGAACGCGGCACACGCGAGAACACCAACCGGCTGCTACGCGAGTACTTCCCCAAAGGCACCGACATCACCGACAACCAGACCTACCTCGACCTCGTGGCCGCCGAGCTCAACAACCGACCCCGGCGTATCCTCGGATACCGAACCCCAGCAGAAGCCTTCGCCGACCTCCTGGCCAGCTCGATTGCTTCCACCGGCTGACACCGCCAGGCTCTGGCAGGGCCACGGTCTGGTGTTTCCCACGACGTGCGGGACCCCGCAGGACGATGCCAACGTACGGCGCGACTTCCGGCGGTCATCAAGGTGGCCGGACTGGTGGCCAAGGAGTGGACCCGCGCGAGCTGCGGCACAGCTTCGTCTCGCTGCTGTCCGACGACGACATGCCGGTCGAGCAGATCTCGCGCCTGGTGGGGCACAGCGGCACGTCGGTGACCGAGCTGGTCTACCGGAAGCAGATCCGCCCGGTGGTGGAGAACGGGGCCGTGACCATGGATCGTCTGTTCCCCTCCCGATGAGCAGAGCAGAACAGGGCGCGGGGTAGTCACTCAGTTAGTCACTCGGCGACCAGTCAGGCCTCCGTCCAGACCGAAGTGGCCAGGGCCTTGACCAACGCATTTGCGCTGGTCAAGCCCTGGAGCCGCCTATCGGAATCGAACCGATGACCTGCTCATTACGAGGGGGCCGCATGCCGTCGCATCCGGCCACTACCAGCAACACTGGTGGTATCGCGGACCGCTCCGGGCAGCTGACGGCACACCGTTAGCCGTGGTTTCGCACCACATGTGATCCCACGTGCCGGTGGCCGCCGATTCCGCAGGAGGCGCGGCGTTGCCACGACCGCAGGCCCGGTGTCCGTCTGGACCCGGCACGGAAAGCCGCCGCGGACGACGTGCTCGCCGCGATCGTCGCCGACATGGGCGCGCCGGCCCTCGACGACTACCGGCGCGTGTAACCCTCCGCCTGCCCTGGCCCGACCCCACGCGACCCAGCAGGCGACTGGTCATGGCGAGGGTGCGTTCGGGCCCGAGCCCTGCCTGTGGATCCGCAGCGCCAGCGGCCCGTCGGTTAGCGCCGTGTGCCGATCTCGGGTAAGACAGCAACCAGCCGG
>JBOHGT010000550.1:0-16373 GCA_050700385.1 Pseudonocardiaceae bacterium
CCCGTTCTCATACATCCGGATAGCGGCCAGCCGCTCCTCGTTGGTCGCTCGGCGACCCTTCTTAGCCATGCCACAAGTATCGCACAATGCTGTTTCAAAGTCCAGAAACTAATGAACTAATTAGTACCTCACGGGCCGCAGAGCTGAATTTGCGGGCCGGGGAGCGAGCGAAAGGTCTCGACCTCGCCGAGGACGCAGTCTACACGGCGGAGTGTCTTTCCGTGGTGGGGCGCCACACCAAAAAGATCATGCGCACTGACTTGACACGCATGCTCACAGCGTGCCGCGACAGCACCGCCGCGGACCTGACGCGCCGTAACGCTGTCATCGCTGCCTGACCGGTCGGCACCGGCACCGTCCCATGCCGTAGTGGTTGCCAGTAGGTGTCCGCGCACTGTGGGCCCCGGGATGGCCCGAATGCTGCGTTGGTCGGCGGATTCTACGTGCTGCGCTTCGCCAGCGTGCGCCCGATCGCCTACACCGAACTGATCGACGGGGGAGCCTACGTACAAGACCCAGATCAGGTCCACACGCATGCGATGACCGCAGAGAATGTGAAGCGTGTAGCCTTGCAGCCAGATGAATCACTGGCGTTGATCAGGTTACTGACCAACGCGACCCAGCCCGCCGCTGTGTGCCAGAGAGGTCATAGGTGCTCGTCGCAGGATTCCCGGCCGGCTCCTTCCAGGCCAACTGCTTCGTGCTGGCCGCCGAGGCCGGCGGGCCGTGCGTGATCGTGGACCCCGGCGAGGATGCCGAGGAGCCGCTCGGGCAGTTGCTGCGCGAGCACCGGCTGGACCCGGTGGCGGTGCTGCTCACCCACGGCCACTTCGACCACGTGTTCTCGGTGACCCCGGTGTGCGACGGCAACGGCATCCCCGCTTGGATCCACCCCGACGACCGGGCACTGCTCTCCGACCCGATGCGAGGGCTGGCCCCCGAAGCCCGGCAGTTCTTCGGCGGCCGGGTGGAGCTGCGCGAGCCGTCCGAGGTGCGGACCCTCGACGACGGTCTGACGCTCGAACTCGCGGGCCTGACGCTCACCGTCGACCACACCCCCGGCCATACCCGCGGTTCGGTGACGTTCCGGTCGGCCACCGAGGAGGGCGCCGGCCTGCTGCTAGCCGGCGACACGCTCTTCGCGGGCTCGATCGGGCGCACCGACCTGCCGGGCGGCGACCACGAACAGCTGCTCGCCTCGCTGCGGGACAGGCTGCTCGTGCTCGACGACGAGACCGTCGTGCTGCCCGGTCACGGCCCGACCACCACCATCGGCCGCGAGCGCGCCAGCAACCCGTTCCTGCACGGCTTGCGCGTCGGCGGCCCTTCCCGAGGTCTGTGATCGGCGAGCTGTGCGACGTCCGTTCGGCGATCCCGCCGGTGCGCTGGCCGTTTGGTGACCGGCTGCCTCTTCCGAACCTGGCCTCGCTCTGGCTAACCTCCCGGGCGTGACCACCCGCCTACCGACCGCTTTGGTCGGTCGATGCTTGGTGGCTGTAGCGCTATGCGGGACCACAGGTGCCGCGCTGTGGGGATTTTCCGTCGCGGTGGGGACCGGCGAGGCGGATCGGTCGGCGCGCACGTCGCCGGCGGTGCAGCTCCGCGTGGCACCGGGGGCGCTGGCGCCCGTTCCCGTGCAGGCGCTGAGCAGCGCCCCGCCGCAAGCTCAGCAGCAGGCCACCGGGCAGGATCTGCTTACCCGGTGGGCCGCAGACATGGCGACGTTGGTCCCCGTGCCACATCCCACACTGGTGGGCTACGGGGCGGCCGAGCTGGCCATGCAGGGCGAGGCCCCGGACTGTCACCTGTCGTGGATCACGCTGGCCGCGCTCGGCCGTATCGGATCCGAGGAGGCACGTCCCCAGGACGGTGCCGCGGCGGCCCTGGACACCGCCCGGTCACTGTGCTCCGGCGATCGCAACACCGCCACCGGGGATGGCTGGTCGTCGGCGGTGCGTTCGGTCGGTGACGACCCCGCGCACGTCCACCGGGTGCTCGCGGCCGCCACGACCTACGCCGTCGCCGTGCAGTCGGGTGTCCCGATCAGCGCCCCGGCGCGGCAGGCGATCGATTTCGCGATCGACCAGATCGGCTTGCCTTACGTGTGGGGTGGCAACGGGCCGCACCGCGGCGACGTCGGTTTCGACTGTTCGGGCCTGACCACCGCGGCCTATGCGACCTCGGGGGTCAGCCTGCCCCGCACCGCCCACACCCAGTTCATCGCCGCGCAGCACGTCGGGTCCGCGGACGAGTTGCGCCCGGGCGACCTGGTCTTCTACGGCCACCCGGGTACCCGGATCCATCATGTGGGGCTTTACATCGGCAACGGTCAGATGATCAACGCTCCGACCTTCGGTCAGCCGGTGCAGGTTGCCCCCGTGCGGTGGCCGGGCGACGACTTCGCCGGAGCGGGACGACCGGTGGTGTAGAGCACTGATCATTTGCGCCGGTCCGTCAGGGGAGTTGGTCGCGGCGGGCGACGAGGGCGGCGATCAGCGTGGTGATCGGCACCGCGGCGACCAGCCCGATGCTGCCGACGAGGGTGCGCACCACCTCCTGGGCGACGTCCTGCGCGGTCACCAGCGTGCCGAAGGTCTGCCCGGACACCGAGAACGCCAGCAGTACCGGTAGCGCCGCGCCGGCGTAGGCCAGCGCGAGGGTGTTCACCGCCGAGGAGATGTGGTCGCGGCCGATCCGCAATGCGGCGGAGTAGAGCTGCCGCCAGCCCAGTTCCGGGTTCGCCCGGCGCAGCTCCCACACCGCGCTGGTCTGCGTGACCGTCACATCGTCGAGCACGCCGAGCGCACCGATGATCACCCCGGCGAGCAGCAGGCCGCGCGCGTCGATACCGGTGCCGAGCACCGAGATGAGATTGGCGGTGTCGGAGTCCAGACCGGTCAGCCTGGTCGCGCCGGCGAACGCCGTGCCGAGTCCCATGATCAGTCCGAGGCTCAGCAACGTTCCGACCACGGCGGTCGAGGTCCGGGCCGAGACCCCGTGGGACAGGTAGAGCGTGCCGAACATGATCACGCCGGCGCCGAGGACGCCGACGGTGAGCGGGTCGCTGCCGGACAGGATCGCCGGCAGCACGTACGCCAGCAGCACCAGGAAGCTGAACCCCAGCGCGGCGAGCGACGCCATCCCCTTCCACCGGCCGAGCAGCAGCACCGCCGCGGCGAAGAGCGCGGCCAGCCACAGCATCGGCACGCCGCGCTGGAAATCGACCACCTGGTAGGAACTCTCATCGGCCGGGTCACCGCCGGTGTAGGCGAGCACGACGCGGTCGCCGACCGCGAACTCCGGTGTGCTCGGCTCGTCGGGCAGCACCTGCCGGATCGTGCTGCCCGGCGCTTCACCATCGGTCAACCGGATGCCGAGCGCGATGCACCCGCCCTCTCCCGACGTCACCGTGCCGTCTGCGGTGCACGGCGCGGTCCTGGCGGAGGTGATCTCACCCTGCACGGGGCGCTGGCCGAACCCGAGGTCGGCGCCAGTGGGCCGCAAGCCGCTGTCCGGCCATGTCAGCGTGACCCCGACGAGTGCCGCGAGGACGAAGGGTACGAGCAGTGCGACGAGCAGCAGCCGGACCCGGCGCGAGACCGGCGCGGCACGGCCGTGCCCATGACCGTGCCCTCCGATGTGCTCCGGCTCGGTGGCGGTGCGGCGGTGGCGGTGCCGACCGCTCGACGGCGGGGGGGTCGATCGGGTCGAGCTCACCCTCACATCCTGCCCACCCCCGGCGGGCCAGGGGACGCGCCGGGGCGGCACCGCCGACTGGTGTATCGAACACCAGTTCGATACACTCCGTGGGTGCGTTGGGACAACCTCAGGCTCGCAGCGGAATCCGACCAGGCCACGCTGTTCGGCGCCGACGAGATCGTGGAGCGCACGTTCGACACCCCGGAGTTCCGGGGAATGACGTTCTACGAGGTGCGTGCCCGCTCGATCGTCAACAAGGTCCCCGGTGCGTCCCGGATGCCGTTCGGCTGGACCATCAACCCCTACCGGGGCTGCAGCCATGCGTGCCGGTACTGCTTCGCCCGGCGCACGCACGAGTACCTCGACCTCGACACGGGGCTGGACTTCGACAGCAAGGTCGTGGTGAAGGTCAACGCACCGGAGCTGCTGCGGGCCGAGCGGCGGCGGCCGCGGTGGGGCCGCGAGCACATCGCGATGGGCACCAACGTCGACTGCTACCAGCGCGCCGAGGGTCGCTACCGACTGATGCCGGGCATCCTCGAAGCGTTGCGCGACGCGCGGAACCCGTTCTCGATCCTGACCAAGGGCACGCTCGTGCTCCGCGACCTCGACCTGCTCACCGAGGCCGCCAGCGTCACCGATGTCGCCGTGAACGTCTCGGTCGGGTTCGTCGACGAGGCACTGTGGCGCGGTGTGGAGCCGGGGACGCCGTCGCCACGTGCCCGGCTCGGCGTATGCCGAACGCTCACCGACGCGGGCATCGGCTGCGGCGTGCTGATGGCACCGATCCTGCCCTTCCTCACCGACTCCGACGAGCAACTCGACGCGACCGTCCGGGCGGTCGCCGAGGCCGGCGCCACCAGCGTCTCGCCGATCGTGCTGCACCTACGGCCCGGGGCCCGCGAGTGGTACCTCGGCTGGCTGGAGCGCGAGCACCCCCGGCTGGTGGCGCGCTACCACGAGCTGTACGCCAGGGGCGCCTACGCGCCGAAGGCCTATCAGCGTGGAGTATCTGCCCATGTGGCCCGCCTCGCCCGCCGCTACGGTGTGGGGTCGGCGACGCCCGGACAGGCTCGCCACCGGTCGGCCTGACCACGCAAACCAAGGAGCCCGCTGCCGTGATGCGCACGCACCCTGCCGGAACGCTCCGCACCGAGCACGCCGGGCAGATCATCACCCTCACCGGGTGGGTCGCCCACCGCCGCGACCACGGGGGCGTGATCTTCGTCGACCTCCGGGACGCCTCCGGGGTGGCGCAGGTGGTCTTTCGCGAGGGCGAGATGGCGCAGGCGGCGCACCGGCTGCGCGCCGAGTACTGCGTGCGCGTCGCCGGCACCGTCGCGCGGCGTCCGGAGGGCAACGAGAACCCCGAGATCCCAACCGGGTCCATCGAAGTCACCGCGGACACGCTGGAGGTGCTCAGCGAGGCCGCGCCGCTGCCCTTCCCGCTCGACGAGCACCTGCAGGCCGGCGAGGAGATCCGGCTGCGCCACCGCTACCTGGACCTGCGCCGGGCCCGGCCGGCCGAGGCGATGCGGATGCGCAGCGAGGCCAACCGGATCGCGCGCACCGCGCTGCACGACGAGGGTTTCGTCGAGGTGGAGACGCCGACCATGACCCGCTCCACACCGGAGGGCGCCCGCGATTTCCTGGTGCCCGCCCGGCTGCAGCCCGGATCCTGGTACGCGCTGCCGCAGTCTCCGCAGCTGTTCAAGCAGCTGCTCATGGTTGCCGGGTTGGAGCGCTACTACCAGATTACCCGCTGCTACCGCGACGAAGACTTCCGGGCCGACCGGCAGCCCGAGTTCACCCAGCTCGATATCGAGATGAGCTTCGTCGAGCAGGACGACGTCATCGCGCTGGCCGAGCGGGTGGTGGCCGCGTTGTGGTCGCAGCTCGCCGGGCACGAGATCGAGCTCCCCATCCCCCGCATCAGCTACGCCCAGTCGATGGCCCGTTACGGGACCGACAAGCCCGACCTGCGGCTGGGGCTCGAGCTCACCGAGCTGACCGGGTACTTCGCCGACACGCCGTTCCGGGTGTTCCAGGCGCCCTACGTGGGTGCGGTGGTGATGCCCGGCGGGGCAGACCAGCCCCGCAGGCAGCTCGACGCATGGCAGGAGTGGGCCAGGCAGCGCGGCGCGAAGGGCCTGGCCCACGTGCTGGTCGGTGCGGACAGCGAGCTCGGCGGGCCGGTCGCCAAGAACCTCGCCGAGCACGAGCGCGACGGCCTGGCCAAGGCCGCCGGGGCCGAACCCGGTGACTGCATCTTCTTCGCCGCGGGGGACCCCGATGACGCCCGCGGGCTGCTCGGCGCGGCCCGGATCGAGATCGGCCGGCGGTGCGGGCTGATCGACGAGTCGGCGTGGTCGTTCGCCTGGGTGGTCGACGCACCGATGTTCGAGCTCGCAGAACATTCCGGCGACATCGCCATGGGGCATGGTCGCTGGACCGCGCTGCACCACCCGTTCACCGCGCCCAGACCGGAGTGGGCGGACCGGTTCGACGCCGAGCCCGGCGCCGCCCTGGCCTATGCCTACGACATCGTCTGCAACGGCAACGAGATCGGTGGGGGCTCGATCCGTATCCACCGCGCCGACGTGCAGCAGCGGGTGTTCGAGGTACTCGGCATCACCGAGGCCGAGGCGGCCGAGAAGTTCGGGTTCCTGCTCGAGGCGTTCCGCTACGGGCCGCCGCCGCACGGCGGGATCGCCTTCGGCTGGGACCGCATCTGCATGCTGCTGGCCGGTGGCGAGTCGCTACGTGACGTCATCGCCTTCCCCAAGTCCGGCGGTGGATACGACCCGCTCACCGGTGCCCCTGCCCCGATCACGGCCGCGCAGCGGGCGGAGGCCGGGGTGGACACCCCCGCGCCGCCGCGGCCCGAACAGGGATAGCACCCGTGCTGCACCTGCGGGTGATCTGCCCCGCCGAGGTGGCCGACGGCGTGCTCGAGCGGCTGCGCGCCGACGGTGGCACCGCGCACCTCACCATCGTTCGCGGGGCGGCCGTCGCCCCGCCCGGTGACCTGGTGCAGGCCGACATCGCCCGGGAGGTCGCCGACGGGATGCTCGCGGCGCTGTGCGAGCTGGGTGTCGACCACACCGGCGGGATCACGCTGGAGCCGCTGGATACGGTGCTGTCCGACGCCGCCGACGCCGCGCAGGAGACGGCACCCGGAGACGAGGCCGACGCGGTGGTGTGGGACCGCGCGATGGTCGTCGGGCCGGAGTTCGCCCCGCTGGCGGCCGTATCGGTGGGGCTGGTGCTGCGCCGGTGGGACCTGGTGCGGCGGGCGGCCCTCGCGCTGGGGGTGGGGTTCCCCGCGGCCATGCTCATCACCGGGATCGCTGTGTTGCTCGGGGAGTGGACCGGGCTGATCGCGGTCGACCTGCTGGGCTCGGCCGATCAGGTGGACTTCATCTTCGACGTCGGGCCATTCTCGTTCATCGTGGCGATGCTCGCCGGGGCCGCCGGGATGCTGTCGATCATCTCGGCGAAGTCGGCCGCGCTGGTCGGTGTGTTCATCTCCGTGACGACGGTACCGGCCGCCGCTGCGGCGGTGGTCGCTGCCACCACGGGTGACCTGCCGCGGAGCCTGCAGTCCGCCACGCAGCTGCTGGTGAACCTGGTCGGGATCGTGCTCGCCGCAGCCCTCGTGCTGGCGCTGCGGACCAGGCGGCGCGCGGGACGTCCCGGGCGCCCGCTGGCGCGCGGCTGATTCACCTCGGAGGCGCCGAAGGGCTAGGGTCGGTGGCAATGAAGACCGAGCTCGCGGAACCCGCCGATCCTGTCCCCGATCCTGACGAATCCGGCGACCTGGGGGAACCAGCGGCCACGGTGCGGGCCGCGGAGCAGCTGCTCACCGCCCGCCTTGGTGCACCGGTGGAGCTGGCCGACCCCGAGGATCTCGGTGGTAGCGGCCGGTCGGTGGTACTGCGGGTGCGGGTGGCGCGCAACCCGTTCTCGCTGCCCCGCACGCTGGTGGTCAAGCACGCCACTACGTCCGCACCCTGCGAGACGGCCGACTCGTTCGCCCGGGAGGTGGCGAGCTGCCAGCTGTTCACGGCGCTGCATGCCGACGACCGGCCTGGACCGGCCCTGATCGCCTCGGACTCCGACCAGCGGCTGCTCGTGCTGGAGGACCTGGGTCGCTCCGGGACCGTGGCGGGCGCGCTGCTCGCCGGGGATTCCGCCCATGCCCAGCGGTCGCTGCTGGGCTGGGCCCGCGCGCTGGGCAGGCTGCACGCCGCCACGGCGGGCCGGGAGCCGGACTTCGCTGCGCTGCTGCGCCGGCAGGGTCGTCGGGACGCCTGCGACCCCGTCCAGCGCCACCGTCGTGACGCCCTCGACGGCTTGCCGATGATGCTGGACCGCGAGCTCGATGTCGCCACCGGCCCTGAGGTGTGCGCCGAGGCGAAGCACGCCGGGGAGCTGCTGGACGGAGTCCGGTACCGCGCGTTCAGTCCGGCCGACCTCGGGCCGGACAACGCTGTGGTCGTCGGGCGGACAGTGCGGTTCATCGACTTCGAGGGCGGCGGCTTCCGCACCGCCCTGCTCGATGCCGCACAACTGGGCGCCCCGCTGCCATCATCGTTCTGGTCGGGCTACGCGCTGCCGCGCGGCGTCGCCGAGTCGATGCTCTCGGCGTGGCGGGACGAGGCCGCGGTGCTCTGGCCCGAGCTGGGTGATCGAGCGGCGGCTGCCGGGCTGCTGCTCGATGGGCAGCTGCTGTGGACGTGGCTGTGCACCTGGTGGTTGCTGCCGGGACCGGAGGTGCCGGCGCGGGGTGGCGTGCTGGTCGACCGGTGGGGGCGGCTCGCCGAGGACGCCGCCACGCTGGACCGCACCGCGCTGGCCGAGCACGCCGACGCCGTGCGCGCTGCGCTGTGTCACCGCTTCGATGTCCACGGACCGCCGCTGCCGGTGTACCCGGCGCTGGCTTGAGCGCCTGCCCGGCACCGAGCGTTCGCGCAGCCGTACCCGGCATGTCACATCGTCCTCACCGGCGGTGATCTCACTGGAGTGATCATCGCGGGGTGGCCGTCGAGATGTTCGCCGCCCCGACCCTCGTTCCCACCAGCACCGCCCGGCGGGTCGAGAGCCTCGCCGTGCTCGGCGACTCGACTGCGGTCGGGCTCGGCGATCCGCTGCCCGCCGGTGGCTGGCGGGGCTTCGGTCCGCTGCTCGCCACCTCCCTCGGTGCGGTGCCCAATGCCAACCTGTCGAGCACCGGCGCGCGGGTGCGCACCGTGCGGCAGCGACAGCTTCCCGCCGCGCTGCAGCTGGCGCCCGACGTCGCGGCGCTTGTCGTAGGGATGAACGACACGCTGCGCGCTGACTTCGACCCGGACGCCCTGCACGACGACCTCGATGCGGTCGTCGGGTCGCTGGTGGCGGCAGGCGCCGTGGTGCTCACCACCAGATTCCACGACCACACGCGCGTCTTCCGGCTGCCCGGGCCGCTGCGGCGCGCGTTGCAGCGCCGGGTCTGCGAGATCAACGACGTGACCGACGCGGTCGTCGGCCGTCGCCAGGCGCTGTGCCTGGACCTGCACCTGCTGCCGGGGACCTACGACCCCACCACCTGGAGCGTAGACCGGCTGCACCCCTCGGAGCGGGGGCACAGGATGCTCGCGCGCGGCTTCGGCGAGCTGCTGGCGGGCGCGGGCCTGGCCGTCCCGCAGCCGGTCGGTCTGGAGTGCGCCGGTGGCCGGTGGGTCACGCCGGCGCACCGCGCAGGCTGGTTGGTGCTCAAGGGGGTGCCGTGGCTGTGCCGGCGCGGGCGGGACCTGCTGCCGCACGCGGCGGCGATCATGCTGCACGACGTGCTCGCTCCGGGAGTGGCGACGCGGCGGTCCCCGGGCCGTGAGTACCGTCGCCGGGGTGAGCAGTGAGTCCGATGCGCTCTTCGAGGAGGGCCTGTTCGCCGCACAGGCCGAGGAGCGTGCCGAGCAGCGGCTGTCGGAGTCGGCGCCGCTGGCGGTGCGGATGCGTCCGGCGACCCTCGACGAGGTTGTCGGGCAGGACCACCTGCTCGGTTCGGGTAGCCCGCTGCGCCGCCTGGTGGAGGGCGGTGGCGCCGCGTCGCTGATCCTCTACGGCCCGCCGGGTACCGGGAAGACCACGCTGGCGCGGCTGGTCTCGCAGGTCACCGGGCGCCGGTTCGAGGCGATGTCCGCGCTGTCGTCCGGCGTGAAGGAGGTCCGCGCGGTGATCGATGCCGCGCGCCGGCGGCTGGGCCGCGGCGGTGCGGCGTCCTTCACGGTGCTGTTCATCGACGAGGTGCACCGCTTCTCCCGCACGCAGCAGGACGCGCTGCTCGGCGCGGTGGAGGACCGGGTGGTGCTGCTGGTCGCCGCTACCACCGAGAACCCGTTCTTCTCCATCGTCTCGCCGCTGCTGTCCCGCTCGCTGGTGCTGCAGCTGCACCCGCTGGGTGACGAGGACGTCCGGGTGCTGGTGCGCCGCGCGCTGGACGACGCGCGCGGGCTGGCGGGCGCGGTGAGACTGCAGCCGGAGGCCGAGGAGCACCTGGTGCGGCTGGCCGGCGGGGATGCCCGGCGCGCGCTCACGGCGCTGGAGACGGCCGCCGATGCGGTGACGTCCTCCGGCGGCGCCACGGTGGACCTGGCCGACGTGGAGGCCGCCGTGGACCGCGCAGCCGTGCGTTACGACCGCGCCGGCGACCAGCACTACGACGTGACCAGCGCGTTCATCAAGTCCATCCGCGGATCGGACGTGGACGCCGCGCTGCACTACCTGGCCCGGATGGTGGAGGCGGGGGAGGACGCCCGGTTCATCGCGCGGCGGCTGGTGGTACACGCCACCGAGGACATCGGGATGGCCGACCCCACCGCGCTGCAGGTCGCGGTGGCCGCCGCGCACGCGGTGCAGTTCATCGGGATGCCCGAGGGGCGGCTCGCGCTCGCCCAGGCCACCGTGCACCTGGCCACCGCGCCCAAGTCCAACGCCGTGATCACCGCGATGGACTCGGCGCTGGCCGACGTCCGCGCCGGTGCGACCGGCCCGGTGCCGGCGCACCTGCGGGACGGTCACTACGCGGGATCCACGAGGCTCGGGCACGCCCGGAGCTACGCCTACCCGCACGACGCGCCCGACGGTGTGCTCGCCCAGCAGTACCCGCCGGACGGGCTGGTCGGGCGCGACTACTACCAGCCCGGCGCACACGGCGCCGAGCGCGCGCTGGCCGAGCGGGTGCCCGAGCTGCGCCGCATCATCCGCGACGAGCCAGCCGACACCTCGTGAGTGGCGATGGGTGTTAAGGCGCCGGTAAACACTCACGGGGCGCGGAGCGCCAAGGGGTTGGGGACCCGGCCGTACACCGCGGCGTGCGGGCGTTGCGGGCGGTCGGCGTAACCATCGAGCAGCAACCGGTTGCGGTTCAGGCACAGCCGCGCCAGATCGGGGGCGAGCAGGTCGAACAGCTCGAACCGGTCAGCGAGTTCGGGGAACCGCTTCTGATAGCCGATGACCTCGTCACGAACCATGCCCCAGAACTCGTCCTCGCCGACGCCGAGGTGGGTGTCGACGAGGTCGGCGAGGTAGCGGAAGTGCCCGACGAACAGGCCGCTCTGGATGAACTGGCAGAGCATCTCCGGCGGCTCGGTGAGCAGCACAGCCGAGACGTCCGCGGGCATGTCGGCCAGATCGGGCAGCGGTGCGTCGGAGACGTTGACGTCGTCGACGAAGTCCTTCACCGCCAGCCGCGCTGGTGCCTCGGCGGCGTCGAAGACGACGATGGTGTTCTCGCCGTGCGGGGAGAACACGACGCCGTAGCGGTACAGGAAATGCAGCAGCGGCGGTAGCAGTGCCCGGAACAACGCACGCAGCCAATCCCGTGCGGTGAGCCCGGAGCGGTCGACGAGCTCGGCGACGAACGGCCGCCCATCGCGGTCGGTGTGCAGCAGGCTGGCCAGCGTTCTGGCCTTCTCGCCCGGATCGAGCTTGGCGGTGACGGGCTCGCGCCAGATCGCCCCGAGCAGCTCGCGGTACTGGTACGGCACGCCGGTGATCCGCTCCAGCACCGGGTGGTTGACGGTCACCGAGGCGACCTCGCCGAGCAGCACCGGCCTGGTCTCCTCGCGCAGGAACCCGTCGCGTTCGGCGAGCCCGAGCACCCAGGAGGTCACCGCGGGCGCGGCCAGCGTCTTCTCGGTGGGCAGGCCCCGCCACACCAGCGTGTTGAGGATCGACAGCGGCAGCTTCACGTGCCGCCGGCCGGGGCTGTCGATGTTGCTGAAGGTGCGGATGGACTGCTGCGCGAGGTAGTGGTCCGGGCCGTCGCCGAGCGGGACGATGCGACCCGCGGCGACATCGGCGGCGAAGACGGGCACGACGGTCTCGTCCCACTGCCAGGGGTGTACCGGCAGCCAGTGGTACTCCGACACCTTGACGCCACGGTCGGCCAGCTCACAGGCAAAGCGCGATCGAGTGTCGCCGTCCAGCTCGTCGGAGAGCAGCGTCGTCGCGTCCAGCCCGTCGACGCCCCGGTACGTGGCGAGGCTGCGATGCACCGCCATCCAGGGCAGCCGCAGCGGGCGACGGGCCTCGGGAGTGTAGCGGGCCGAGTCACCGGCGGAGAACCCGAGGCGCCCCTTGCTGGGAACCAGCCACGGGTGACCGGTCTGGTGTCCCTCCAGCTCCGCGTAGGGCAGGTCGGCGAGCTCGGCGGCGCGCAACCCGCCGCCGGCGAGCAGCCGGGTGTCCGCGGCGAGTGTCGCAGTGAGCTCACGGACCAGGTGCCCGGTGGTGTCCCCGGACAGGCCCAGGGCCTCGTGCGAGTCGAGCAGGAACTGCAACGGGTCGGTGGCCTCGGACGCGGTCCCGTCCACGGTGCGGTGCACCGAGTCCGGGTCGACCCGCCAGCAACCGAACGCGCCGCGGCGAGCCCGGAAGGTGTAGCCGATGCCGCCACCGGCGTCGACCCGGTAGCTGTTCCCGCCGGTGCGGACGGGGTCGAGCAGCTGCTCGTAGCTCAGCTCGGCCAGGGTCTTGGCGAGCAGTGATCGGCCGGCGTGGCGCCAGTTCGGGGTGGTGAGCTCAGCGGGCACGGTCAGGGACACGTGTCACCTCCGTGGGGTGGGGTGGATGAGGTGCCGAAGGTGGTGAAGGCGGCGCGCTCGGGCAGCCGGTAGGCGCCGCGGCCGGTGATCGCGTTGAGGATGACCGCCGCGCGGTAGGCGCCGAGCCCGAGGTCGGGGGCGCCGACGCCGTGGGTGTGGGCCTCGGCGTTCTGCACGTACAGCCCGGCGCCGACCTCCGGGCGCAGCGCGACCCGGTAGTCGGTGTCGACCCGGAAGCGGCCGCGGGTGTCGAGGTCGAGGAGCCCGGCCACGGGGTCCAGGCAGTCCGGCCGCCGGGGCGCGTAGCCGGTTGCCGCCACGACCCGGTCGGTGCCGACGGTGAACTCGGTCTCCTGCTCGATGTGCCGGCAGGTCAGCTCGACCCCACCCGCCGCGCGGCGGGCCTCGGTCACGACGACGTTCGGCGTCATCGTCACGTCGGGCCGCACGCCGCCGACGCCGCGCTCGTAGAGCGTGTGGTGGATCTCGGCGATGGTGTCGGCGCTGATCGCCTTGTACAGCTGCCACTGCGCGGGAACCAGCGCGTCGCGGGTGCGCTCCGGCAGGTTCCGGAAGTAGCGGGTGTAGTCGGGCGTGAAGTGCTCCAGCCCGAGCTTGGAGTACTCCATCGGCGCGAACGCCGGGGACCGGGTCAGCCACCGCAGCCGGCTACCGGTGCCGTCCTGCCGGCGCAGCAGGTCGAGGAAGACCTCGGCGCCGGACTGCCCGGAGCCGATGACGGTGACGTCGGCGGCCCCGTGCAGCGACCCGACCCGGTCGAGGTAGTCGGCGGAGTGGAAGACCTCCTTGTCCAGCAGGTCGCGCAGCGGCGGCGGTACGACCGGCTCGGTACCGACCCCGAGGACGACGTTGCGGGCGCGCGCCGCGCTGCGTCGCGCGGTATGCACGTCGATGGTCTCGACCACGAAAAGGCCGTCCGCGGGATCGGCGCGCACCGCCTCGACCCGCTGGCCGAAGTGGCAGGACGGCAGTGCGCCGGCCACCCAGCGGCAGTAGTGATCGTACTCCCGGCGCGTCACGTGGAACCGTTCCGCGAAGTAGAAAGGGAACAACCGGTCGTGCTCGCGAAGGTAGGACAGGAACGACCACCGGCTGCTGGGATCGACGAGGGTCACCAGGTCGGCGAGGAAGGGAACCTGCAGCGTGGTGCCCTCGATGAGCATGCCGGGATGCCATGAGAAGGCAGGCTTGGCGTCGCAGAACAGCCCGGATACGCCGTCCACGCCGTCTGCCAGCGCGGCCAGGGCCAGGTTGAACGGTCCGATGCCGACCCCGACGAGGTCGTACGGTTGCCCGGTCACGCCGCCTCCCGTTCGCGGATCATGAGCACGGCGCGCTTGTCGGGTAGGTCGATCTCGGCGTTGCGGCGGAATCCGGCACGCTCGAAGGCGCGCACCGAGCGCAGGTTGCGCACGTCGGGTTCGGCGACCACCCGGGTCGCCGACGGGTCGGCGTCGAGCTGCCATCCCGACACCGCGCGCAGCAGGCCCACGCCGAGCCCGCGCCCCCGGTAGCCCGCAGGGCCGAGCAGCAGGTGCACCCCGGCATCGCCGCGGCGGGCGGGGTAGTGCGCGGCGAGCGGGTCCAGGTCGGCGCGGTAGAGCTCCCAGTAGCTCATCGCGGTGCCTTCGAGGAATCCCACGTACGGGGTGGAGTGCGCGCTGTCCAGCTGCTGGTGCAGGTAGCGGGCGATCTGCCGGCGGGGCCATGGCATCTCCCAGAAGCGGGCCACCTCGGGGTCGTTCATCCAGGCGTGCAGCACGTCGGTGTCGCGCTGCGGGTCCAGGGGGTGCAGCGCGAACTCACCCGCGGGCAGCGTCGCGCGGCAGGCGTCGACGTCGAGCCGGTTCACCGCCCCGCCTCCGGCAGCGGGTTGGGCACGTCGACGTACACCGATTGGGCCTCCAGCGGCCCGACCAGCTCGTCGAGGCCGTCGACGCGGGTGAGCAGGTTCGCTTTACACCGCAGCGTGGGTGAGTCCAGCAGCGTGCTGGCCAGCTGCAACGCAGCCCCGTGCCGTGCGGCGAGGTCGGCCAGCACCGCGCGCACCCTGGCGAGCAGGGGTCGCTCGTCGGCCAGCCGCTGCGAGCCCATCGCCCCGACCATGCCCAGCACGTTGTTGACGCCGATGTAGTAGCCCAGCCGCTCGTCGATGACCTCGTCGGAGCACAGCGTGCCCAGTTCACGTCCAGCGCCGGGCAGCCAGGTCGACAACCCGCCGCTGCGGGTCTCGGAGAAGTAGTAGCCCTGGTTGTCCCGGTAGCGCCCGCCGGCAGGCCAGCCGTCGGCGTCGAGCACCACGAGGGTGTTCTGCTGGTGGGCCTCCAGGCCGAGGCCATGCGTGCCGTAGAGCCACAGCACGGGCACGACCGCGGACTCGAGGTAGCGAGCGAACCACTCCCCGGCCACCGCTGTCGCGGGCCGGCCGGTGCGGGCGGCGAGATCGTGCACCAGGGTCGCGAGCTGCGAACGGCCGTGCGGCAGGTCGGGACGCTCGGCGACCAGGCCGGCGACGCAGGCGACCCGGTCGTCACCACGGAACGGGTTGTCCCGCAGCACGACCTCGAGGCCGCTCTCCGGGCGGTCACCGGGTGCGTCGACCGCGATCCACGCGGGGTCGCGGACGACGCCGAACCCGGGATGCGCGGCGCGCAGTGCCGCGCCCAGCCCCGCCTCGAGCAGCCGGTGCACCTGCGACCCGCGGGCCAGTTCGATGCGAAGGTTCTCCCGCTTGGAGTTGGTGATCCGCAGCCCGAGGGACAGCTTGAGCATCACCGGGGCGCCGGCCCGGTAGACGGTGCGCACCGAGGAGGTCGGTGACCACGCCGGGCCGGCGGGGCCCAGGTCGTGCAGCAGGCCCCGCTCCAGCAGCGCCCGCACGCCGGGGCGGGCCAGCACGTCACGGGCCTGCCAGGGATGAGCGGGAACGGCCACCGTGCCCGCCGGCAGTCGCAGGCTGCCGCCCGCCAGCGACGCGGTGATCGCCGCAGCGGACTGCTGCAGCGCGGAGTCTGCCGATACCACGGCGGGGTCGGCGGCGAACCAGTGCAGCGGGAAGGACCCACGCAGTTCCGGGGAGTACGCGGCGGCGTCGGCGTCGGAAAGGCCCTCGCGACTCTTCGGCGTCGGGTGCAGCGGATGGCCGAGCAGCAGGGCCTGCTCGGCGGCGAGGAACGGCGTGGTTCCGGGCGGCTCGTCGGGCGCGGCGCGGCGCTCGGTGACGTGCCGCGCGACCCAGCGCACCGAGTCTGCGACCCGGCCGGTGACGTCGGCGACTGCGCCGGTGGGGTTGCTGCCGCGCCAGGAGGCCGACTCCGCGGTGAGCAGCGCGGCGAGGGTCACGGCGTCGACCGGGGCGCCACCGGCGAAGCGGGCCGGGTCGAAGCGGTGCCAACCGACCGCCGACCAGTAGGCCACCGGCGCCTCGACACTGGTGCCCGCCGCGGCGAGGTCCAGCCGGAGCACACCGTCGGCGGGCCGGTCGATACCTGTCTCACGGATCCAGCAGCGCAGCAGGGCCTGCGTACCGGCGGCGTCGGCCACGCAGGCCGGGTCGCCGGGCTGCGT
>JBOHGT010000551.1:0-14087 GCA_050700385.1 Pseudonocardiaceae bacterium
TCCAACTCGTCCATACACCCAGACCTCCCGCGCGACCATCACTGACAGTCACGCAGTAAACGAAACGATCTTACCCCCGTCAACCCGCCACGCCGGGACCAAACCCACTTGATACAGCGAGGAGCCCCCGGGTGGCGTGAACGGCCTCTCCTAGTCCAGGTTACAGACAGGCCGTAGGGCATCGCACAGGAGGTATCCGTAACCATGCTGCTACGGTACGTTATTTGCCCTGGTCAGCGCCCTACGATAGACCGGGGATGCACGGGTGGTGCGTGGCGTCCCCGACGAGCACCATCCGCCCGCGGTGCCACGTCGGCAGCGGGGCCAGGTCGTGCATGGGCAGCGCGTCGACCAGATGCTCGGTGCCACGGATGATCTCCGCGGCGGGGACACGGTCGGCCGCGAGGGCCTCGTGCGAGACGTCTGGGAGCTCCGAACCGTCAGTCCCTTGGTCTGGTCAACCGGGCCGCTCGTGTCCATTCACGGGTGAGCTGTGCTGTCAGACCGTGGCGGGTGTGGGGAGCCAGGGGTTGCCGGTGAGGGCGTTGTGGATGGCGTCGATGGCGGGGAGGTCGTGGCCGCGGGCGCTGACCAGATAGGAGCGGGCGCGGCAGTACCCGGCGAGGGTGGTGAGGGTGTGCCATTATGCCGACCAAGCAGAGGGCCGCCGCCGTTTGCCCAGGTCAGCAGGATGGCAGAGGGTGACCGGGTCGGCATAATCCAGGCTGCGCGAGGCGAGACCTCCTCGGTCAGATCGCGATCTCGGAGGATGCAGCGACGGCGACGGGCCACGGGCCCATCGAGGACCAGCCACCCAGATCTACCTGCGACGCCGACCTCGCCCGCGACGAGCGGGACCTGGCCCACGGCGCGTCCCCGAACACCCACCGGAGGCTTGCCGTGGCCCCGACCGCCTGCTCGCTGTCCCGGAGGGCCTGTGATTATGCCGACTTCGTCACCGTCGACACCGCCACCACCAGTGCCTTTTAGCCCGATGTCGGCATAATCCGGAGGTCGACATAATGTGCTGCGCACTGCTGGACCCCGGTGAGCTGGGTGTCGAACTGGTGCCAGGCGGCGTAGTCGTCTTTGACCAGGTAGCCGGGGTAGCCCTCCAGCACGCCCAAACCGGTCAGGGCGGTCTTGGACCGGGAGCCGATCGGGGCGAACCACACCAGCCGCGCATCAGGGGTGCGCACCGTGACCGCGTGCGGGGAGCCGGGCATCGGCTCACCCTGGGCATCGGTGTCCCTGCGGATCACGTTGGTGGGGGTCTCGTCGGCGCACAGGACGTCCTCGGCGCGTAGCGCGGTCGTCATGGCCTCGTCGAACCCGGCCGCGGCCAGGCGCTCGGCGAAGCGGGCCAGTGCGCGGGCCACGAACCCGGTCGGGACCGGGGCGCACAGCAGGGTGGCCATCAGCATCGCGGTCCGCTCGACCGGCACATTGCCCTCGATGCCCAGCAGGATCGCCGCGGCATTGACGTTCGGCCCGTAGACCACCGTGCCGGCCGCCCCGAACGGAGAAGCTGGCCAGCACCTCCTTGGCCTCCGCGTACGGTCCGTCGGTGGTCACTGGGCCGCCGTCCTGCTTCCGGACGGTCCTGGTCAACGACGGGTCGGCTTGACCCTCGGTCACCACCAGCTCCCCGGACTCGGTGAGCTCCGCGCTCAGGTTCTCGTAGAACTCGCACATGGCCTGGAACTCGGGGCTCGTCACGTCCACTGCGCCCCAGTCGGCCTGCTTCGTGTAGGCCAGCAGCATGTACTTCACATCCGCACCCTCCTTCTGCTCATCGCGGGCCCGCCGGGCCCCACACCCGAGACCTCGGAGCCGGAGCCCCACCTTCGACATCGGTTGATCTATGGTCTCGCTCGCCGGCGGTGCCTGGATACGGCGCTGGTGTTGGCACAGCGCACGCAGCAGTAGCGTCGCCGTCCGGTGCGTGAGGTGTCGACGAGCGCGGTCCCACATCCAGGTCGCGCGCAGCGTCCGAGGCGATGGCCACCGGCGAAGCACACCAGGTAGGCGAGCCCGGCGACGGTGATGGCGCGCACCCGCGAGACCGGGTCGTCGGCCATCGACCGGTAGTGCAGGTGCGGGTGGCCGTCGTGCAGTGAGATGTAGGGCTTGCTCGCGGCGACGGACAGCAGCGCGTTGACGGTGGCGCACTGTTGCTCGATGTCGCTCACGCCGAAGCACGAGGACAGCTGCCTGCCCCAGTCGAGGATGCTGGCCGCCTGCGCAGCGGTGGGTTGCGGATCGACGACCCGGTCGGTCATGAACCTCGCTTACTTCCAGGCGATCGGGGTCCTGCCGCTCGGTGTCGCCGCCACTCTGGAGCTGCTGGGCCCACTGCTGCTGGCCGCCGCCCTCACGCGCCGACGCAGCGACCTGGTCTGGGTGGCGTTGGTCGTCACCGGGGTGCTGCTGCTCGGTGCGCCGGGCGGCCGTCACCCGGAAGCAGGGAGATCACCACTGATCAGGCGTCATGGCCCTCGCTGTAGGCTTCGGCACCCGGGATCACGTCCGAGGCGCGTTGTCGTTTCACTCATAGGCCGCCCTGGAGGGAGTCTGCAGTGCAGGACCAAGAAGAGCATGACCAAGAGCATGACCAAGAGCATGACCAGACCGTCTTCGATGCCAGAATCCTGCTCCTCATCGGCGGGCTCGCCGTCGCGGTGTTCCTCGTCGGCGTCACCATCGGTGGCGGGTCCAGCGCGACCACCACGGCCAACTTGACCATCACGTCGGAGGCAGCGGGTGGTCTGGAACCCGGGGCGCGCGGGACGTTCAACGTCCTAATCAACAATCCCGAGGACGACGGGGTGCGAGTCACCTCGATCAGCGCGGGCAGGTCGAACCCGACCGCCGGGGGTTGCCCGGCCGGCACCGTCACCAGCGCACCGGTCACCGATCCGGCGGGCTACATCGGCCCGTCCGGTTTGCGTGCGTACCCGCTCACCGTGACGATGGCCGCCGACCCGGGCAAGAGTTGCCAGGGCCAGTCGTTCACGCTGCCGCTGACCGTCGAGCTCGAATCGGCCTGATCGACCTGTCGAGCCGCACCGCCCGGCTGAGGGTGAGCGGGCTCACCTGCGAGCACCGCTGCGCCGAGATACTACCCGCGAGTAACATCGTGGCGTGGCCGATGCCACGGCGCCGCTGCCAGCAGTGCGTGGCAGGGTGCAGGCAAACCATTGGGCGAGCAGGCGTGCCCAGGCAGTCCGCAGGAGGTCGGAGAGGACCATGAACATCGTCGTCCTGATCAAGCAGGTGCCGGACACCTGGTCCGAGCGTACGCTGGCCGAACCGGACCACACCCTGGACCGCGCGGCCGCGGATGCGGTGCTCGACGAGATCAACGAGCGCGCCGTCGAGGAGGCGTTGAAGCTCAAGGAGACCGGCGGGGGTGAGGTCACGGTCGTCTGCATGGGCCCCGAGCGCGCCACCGACGCGATCCGCAAGGCGCTGTCCATGGGCGCGGACAAGGCGGTTCACCTCTCCGACGAGGCGCTGCACGGCTCCTGCGCGGTGCAGACCGCCAGGGCGCTGGCCAAGGTCATCGGCACGCTCGGCGAGGTGGACCTCGTGCTCGCCGGCAACGAGGCCACCGACGGCACCGTCGGCGCGGTACCGGCCATGGTCGCCGAAGTGCTGGGGATGCCCGAGCTCACCCACGCCCGCAAGGTCACCGTGGACGGCCGCACCGTGACCGTCGAGCGGGAGACCGACGACGCGCTGACCACGCTGCAGGCGCAGCTGCCCGCCGTGGTGAGCGTCAACGAGAAGATCAACGAGCCGCGGTACCCTTCGTTCAAGGGGATCATGGCCGCGAAGAAGAAGCCGGTGACCAGGATGGCGCTGGCCGATGCGGGCATCGACGCGAGTGATGTCGGGCTGGCCCACGCCACCTCGACGGTCACCGCGTCCACGCCGCGCCCGCCCCGCGAGGCCGGTCAGGTCGTCACCGACGAGGGTGACGGCGCCGCCAAGCTCGTCGAGTACCTCGTCGGGCGCAAGTTCATCTGACCCCGCCCGCGACCTGGAGAGGAGAACCAGTCATGGCAGAGGTCCTGGTCCTCGTCGACCACTCCGACGGCGAGGTCAAGAAGGTCAGCTACGAGCTGCTCACGGCTGCCGCGAAGCTCGGTGAGCCCGCCGCGGTGGTGGTCGGCGCCCCCGGCACCGCGGCCAAGGTATCCGACGGGCTGGCCCGCTACGGTGCGGCGAAGGTCTACGCCGCGGAGTCCGACGGCTCCGGCAACTACCTCACCGCGCCGTCGGTGGGCGTGCTCGCGTCGCTGGTGGAGTCGGTGCGCCCGGCCGCGGTGCTCATCGCATCGACGGCGGACGGCAAGGAGATCGCCGGCAAGCTCGCGGTACGCGCCGGGTGCGGCCTGCTCTCCGACGCCGTCGACCTGACCGACGACGGCACCGCCACCCACTCGGTGTTCGGCGGCTCCTACCTCGCGCAGTCGAGGGCCACCACGCCGACCGCGGTGATCACGGTGCGGGGCGGCTCGTTCGACCCCGTCGAGGCGCAGGGTGCCGCAGCGCAGGAGAGCGTGGAAGTCCCGGCGATCGACACCGGGCGGACCGCCGAGGTCACCTGGCGCAGGCCGGTCGAGGGCGGCAACCGCCCCGAGCTCACCGAGGCCAGCGTGGTCGTGTCCGGCGGTCGCGGCGTCGGCTCCGCGGACAACTTCGAGGTCGTGGAGAGGCTCGCCGATGCCCTCGGCGCTGCGGTCGGCGCGTCCCGCGCCGCGGTCGACGCCGGGTACTACCCGCACCAGTTCCAGGTGGGGCAGACCGGCAAGACCGTCTCGCCGCAGCTCTACGTGGCCCTGGGTATCTCCGGCGCGATCCAGCACCGCGCCGGCATGCAGACGTCCAAGACGATAGTCGCGGTGAACAAGGACGCGGAGGCGCCGATCTTCGAGATCGCCGACTTCGGGGTCGTCGGTGACCTGTTCACCATCGCGCCGAAGCTCGCCGAGGAAGCGACCAAGCGCAAGGGCTGATCGCGCGACCCAGCCCGGTGGGCTCCTTCGGCAGCCGGGGCACCCGCGGTTCACGGACATTCCACTGGTCCGTCACGCCGCTGTCGTCCCACGGGCCGGTGCGGCCGGTAGGACCGCCCCATGAGCACCTCGCAGCTGCTGGTGAGCACCGCACGCCACACCGACGCCCCCCGCTACTCGCTGCTGGTCGCCGGGGGGAAACGGAGGTCCGCGCCGCGCAGCGGTTGCGTCACCGGATCTTCGCCGGCGAGATGGGTGCGGTGCTGCACTCCCCGCAGCCCGGCCTGGACATCGACACCTTCGACGAGCACTGCGATCACCTCGTGGTCCGCGACGACCGCTCCGGCGAGATCGTCGGCACCTACCGGATGCTCCCTCCGAGGGCCGCCGCGCGGGCGGGAGGGTTGTACTGCGAGACCGAGTTCGACATCCCCGGCCTGGAGGCGCTGCGCGGCGTGCTGGTCGAGACCGGGCGCTCCTGCGTGCACCCCGACCACCGCACCGGCGCGGTGGTCAGCCTGGTGTGGGCGGGCATCGCGCGGTACATGCTGCTCACCGGGCACCGCTGGCTGGCCGGCTGCGCCTCGGTGCCGCTGCGAGCGCCGGGGCAGCCCGACGGGGCGCTCGCCGCCGGCGTGTGGGACACCGTCCGGGGCAAGCACATGGCCCCCGACGCGTACCGGGTCCACCCGCTGCGGCCTTGGGACGCGACGGCCGCGCCGCGCCCGGAACGCGCCGTGCTGCCCGCGCTGCTGCGCGGCTACCTGCGGCTCGGCGCCTGGGTCTGCGGGTGGCCCGCGCACGACCCGGACTTCAACGTGGCCGACTTCCCGATACTGCTGTCCCTGGACCGGGTGGAGCCCCGTTACCTGCGGCACTTCCTGGGGAAGCAGGCGTGACCCACCCGTGGATACCGCTCTCGCCGTGCGGCGAGGGGTGCCTGCCGGCGCCCGCGTCGGTGCCGGGCGTCGGTGCCGCGCGCCGGGCGTGGCGGCTGGTCGGCCTGCTGGCCGGTTCGATGGCCCCCGGGGGCGCGCTCACGCAGCTCGGCTACGCCGCGACCCGCTGGGCACCCCCGGCGCGCCGGCAGCTGGGTGAGCTGCGCTCGAGCTTCGAGGAGGTGACGATCACCCGGACGGTCTGGCGCAACCTGCCGCCAGCGGTGGTCTACCTCGCCCGCCGCCCGCGCCCGCAGCAGCCCCGGAAGGGGAGCGACCCGCGTTGGGCCGATTGAGCCGTTCGGGGCAGGCTCGGGCTTACGATGGGTGCGATGACCTACCTGGACCACGCCGCGACGACCCCGATGCTGACGTCGGCAATGGCGGCGATGAGCGAGGCGCTGGCCACCTTGGGCAACGCCTCGTCGTTGCACAGCGCCGGGCGCCGGGCCCGGCGAACCGTCGAGGAGAGCCGTGAGACCCTCGCCGAGGCGATGGGCGCGCGGCCGTCCGAGGTGGTGTTCACCGGCGGTGGCACCGAGGGCGACAACCTGGCCGTCAAGGGCCTGTACTGGGCGCGCCGGGAGGCCGACCCCAGGCGGCGGCGGATCCTGGTGTCCACCATCGAGCACCACGCCGTGCTCGATGCCGTCGACTGGCTCGTCGAGCACGAGGGTGCGCAGCTGCGCCGGCTCGAGGTGGATGCCCGCGGCCGGGTGCACCCCGCCACGTTGCGCGCCGCGATCGACGAGGACCCGGGCTCGGTGGCCCTGGTCAGCGTCATGTGGGCCAACAACGAGATCGGCACCGTGCAGCCGGTGGCCGAGTTGGCGGCGATCGCCGCCGAGCACGGGATCCCGCTGCACACCGACGCGGTGCAGGCGGTCGCCCAGCTGCCGGTGGACTTCACCCGCTCCGGCGCCGCGGCACTCACCCTCACCGGGCACAAGCTCGGCGGGCCGTACGGCGCCGGGGTGCTGCTGCTGGGCAGGCAGGTGGCGGCCACCCCGCTGCTGCACGGTGGCGGCCAGGAGCGCGACGTGCGTTCCGGCACCCTGGACGTGCCCGCGATCGTCGGGCTCACCGCAGCGGTGCGCCACGCCGTCACGTCGCAGCCGCAGACCGCGGCGCGGCTGGGTGCGCTGCGCGACGAGCTGGTGACCGGGGTGTTCGAGCGGGTGCCCGACGCGGTGTTCAACGGTGACCCCGGCCGCGATGAGGTCGGCGGCGGGCCGTCCCGGCTGCCGGGCAACGCGCACCTCACCTTCCCCGGCTGCGAGGGCGACTCGCTGCTGATGTTGCTCGACGCCCGGGGCGTGGAGTGCTCCACCGGTGCGGCCTGCACCGCGGGTGTCGCGCAGCCCTCGCACGTGCTGCTGGCGATGGGCGCGCAGCCGTCGGCCGCCCGCGGCTCGCTGCGTTTCTCACTCGGGCACACCTCGACCGGCGACGACGTCGACGCGCTGCTGGAGGTCATCGAGCCGGTGGTGACCCGGGCCCGCGGCGCCGGGTCGCGGCGCGAGGCCGTCACGGGAGCCGGATCGTGAGGGTCCTGGCCGCGATGAGCGGCGGCGTGGATTCCGCGGTCGCCGCCGCGCGGGTCATCGACGCCGGCCACGACGTCACCGGGGTGCACCTGGCACTGTCGGCCCACCCGGCCACGCTGCGCACCGCAGCGCGCGGCTGCTGCTCGAAGGAGGACGCCCGGGACGCGGCGCGCGCCGCCGACGTGCTGGGCATCCCGTTCTACATCTGGGACCTCGCCGAGCGGTTCACCGCGGACGTGGTGGACGACTTCGTCGCCGAGTACGCGGCAGGGCGCACCCCCAACCCGTGCCTGCGCTGCAACGAGAAGATCAAGTTCGCTGCGGTGCTGGACCGGGCGCTGGACCTGGGGTTCGACGCGGTCTGCACCGGGCACTACGCGCAGCGGGTGGGCGGGGACCTGCGCCGGGCGGTGGACGCGGGCAAGGACCAGTCCTACGTGCTGTCGGTGCTGTCCGCCGAGCAACTCGCCGGGGCACTGTTCCCGATTGGTGACACCCCCAAGGAGGGCATCCGGGCCGAGGCTCGAGCCCGCGGCCTGACCGTCGCCGGCAAGCCGGACAGCCACGACATCTGCTTCATCCCCTCCGGCGACACCCGGGCGTTCCTGTCCGAGCGGCTCGGCTCGCGGCCGGGTGAGCTCGTCGACGACGGCACCGGCGAGGTGCTCGGCGGCCACGACGGGGTGCACGGCTTCACCGTCGGGCAGCGCCGCGGTCTCGGTCTGGACCGCCCGGCGCCCGACGGCCGGCCCCGTTTCGTGCTCGGGCTGGAGCCGGCCAGCGGCACCGTCCGGGTCGGCGGCGCGGAGCGGCTCGCGGTACGGGAGATCGAGGCGCAGCGTCCGGTGTGGACCTCCGGCGCGGCGCCCCGGGGACCGGTGGAGTGCGTCGCGCAGGTCCGGGCGCACGGTGGCACCGCGCCGGCCGTCGCCGAGACGGTATCCGCGGGCCTGCGTGTCGAGCTGCGCGAGGCGATGCGCGGCGTGGCGCCCGGCCAGGCCGTCGCGCTGTACCGGCCGGACGCCGGGGGAGACGTGGTGCTCGGCAGCGCCACCATCACCGCCACGGCGTGACCCTGGTAGACAGCCCCGGTGACTGACGAACCCGCTGCATGGCCCGCCGGCGCCGCGACCGGTGTCGGCTCGCTGCCCGGCACCGACCCGCTGGAGGCCGCCCGCACCGTCGTCGGCGAGCTGCCCGACCTGCCGCACCTGCCCGAACTGCCCGGACGCGGCGTCGGCGCCGACCTGATCGGTCGCAGCGCCGGCTTGCTGGTGGACCTGGCCGTCGAGCTGGTGCCCTCGGGCTACCGCGTGGCCGCCCGGCCCGGTCGGGACCATCGGCGCGCCGTCGACCTGCTGCGCACCGATATGGACGCGCTGGAGCAGGCGATGGAGGCGGCCGGAGCGCGGCCGGCGGCGGTCAAGGTGCAGGCCGCCGGGCCGTGGACGCTCGCGGCGTCCGTCGAGCTGAATACCGGCCACGCCGTGCTCACCGACGGCGGGGCGGTACGCGACTTCACCGGCTCGCTGGCCGAGGGGCTGCGTCGCCACGCCGACGAGCTGTCCCGCCGGCTGGGCGCGCGGGTCGTCGTCCAGCTCGACGAGCCCTCGCTGCCCGCGGTGCTCGCCGGCGGCATCCCGACCCCGTCGGGCCACGGCACGGTGCCCGCGGTGCCCGACGGCGACGCCGTCGACCTGCTCCGCGGGATGCTCGCGGAACTCCCGCGCCCGGTGGTGGTGCACTGCTGCGCGCCCAAGCCGCCGATCGAGTTGCTGCACCGTGCGGGGGCAGATGCGATCGCGGTGGACGCCGCAGTGCTCGCCGGGGCACCCCGGGCCACCATCGACGCCCTCGGTGAAGCCTGGGACGCGGGGGCGGGCGTGCTGCTCGGCCTGGTGCCCGCGCTCGAACCGCCGGTCCCCCCGACCCTGCACGAGCTGGCCCGACCGGCGCTGGAGCTGGTGGACCGGCTCGGCTTCCCCCGCTCGCTGCTGGCGCAGCGATGCGTGCCCACCCCGTCCTGCGGGCTCGCCGGGGCCGGCGCGGGGTGGACACGTCGGGCGCTGGCACTCGCACGCGAGCTGGGCCAAGCGTTCGTCGAGCCCCCGGAGGCATGGTCGCGCTGAGGCGTGCGGGCAGGGCCCAGCCGACGCGCCACGCTAGAGGAGCCGGTCCAGCTCCAGGCGGACCGCGAACGGCTCGGAGGTTGTGAAGACGCCGGCGACGCCGCTCGCGTCCCGATAACCGAAGCCCTCGGCCAGGTGGCAGTCCAGCAGCGACACCGGATCGTCGAGGTCCACGATCCAGTAGTGCGGGACGCCCGCGTCGGCGTACTCCCCCCGCTTCGCCACGTGGTCGGTGCGCCGCGAGCCGCGCGAGACGATCTCGACCACGACGAGCACCTCGGCGGCCCGGATCATGCCGCCGCTCTCGCGGACCCGCTGGCGCGCAGTCTTCTGGATGATCACCAGGTCAGGGCGCCGGGAGAAGCCCGGCCCGTCCGGCGGCACCAGTTCGAGGTCGACATCGACGTCCTGGATGACCTCGAGGTGCTCGGGCACCTGTGGGCGCAGCTGGACGGCCACCTCGAGAGACGCGGCATTGTGGTCGGGGACCGGGCTCGGAGACATCAACAGCCGTCCTTCCACCAGCTCCGTGTAACCGGACTCGGTCTCACCGAGCTCGGCGTACTCGGTGACGGTCAGCAGGTGCACCGGCGGCTGGGGAAGGGCGGTCACGACGGCTCCTCACGTTGCCGAACCAGTCTGGCACGGGCCGCGCCTCCGATGAGCAGCGCGCCAAAGCCGACGCGCTCGACGCCGCAGCCTTCGACCTCATCGACACCCCGTGCGGCGCAGACGTCCGGACGCTGCTGCGTCGCGCGGTGGACCCGTCCGGATCGTCACCCGGGACCAGGCGAGCCCGTTGTGATCACGGCCGGCGCCCTGACGGTGTGGTTGCGCCGGCCCGACGCCCCGGGCATGCTGATCCACCCGGATGGGTGGGGAGAGGTAGATGGCCGGACCTACCGGCGGCGCGGAGCCGAGCTTCGAGGGGCTGAGGGCCCTGTTCGTCAACTGCACCCTGAAGCGGTCCCCGGAACGCAGTCACACCCAGGGTCTGCTCGATCTCAGCGCGGGGATCATGCGTCGCCACGGCGTCGAGGTGGACCAGTTCCGCGCCGTCGACCATGACATCGCCACCGGCGTCTGGCCGGACATGACCGAGCACGGCTGGGAGAGCGACGAGTGGCCGCAGCTGTTCGACCGGGTGCTGCGGGCCGACATGCTGGTGATCTGCGGGCCGATCTGGCTGGGGGACAACGGATCGGTGACCAAGCGGGTGATCGAGCGGCTGTACGCCTGCTCGTCGCTGCTCAACGAGGCGGGGCAGTACGCCTACTACGGCCGCGTCGCGGGGGCGCTCATCACTGGGAACGAGGACGGCGTCAAGCACTGCGCGATGAATGTGCTCTACAGCCTGCAGCACATCGGCTACACGATCCCGCCGCAGGCCGACGCCGGGTGGATCGGTGCGATCGGGCCGGGCCCCAGCTACCTCGACGAGGGTTCGGGTGGCCCGGACAACGACTTCACCAACCGCAACACCACGTTCATGACCTACAACCTGCTGCACCTGGCCGTGATGCTCGCCCGGAACGGCGGCGTCCCGGCGTACGGCAACCAGCGCTCGGAGTGGGACGCCGGCTGCCGGTGGGAGTTCGAGAACCCTGAGCACCGCTGAGGCCGCCCTGGGCCTGCCCCACCACGGATCCCGGCTTTAGTTGTCTCGGCCCGCGCCCGCCGGTCGACTACGCCGCCATATAACAGCAGCTGCTCGCAGAGAAGATGGGAGGTGTCAGTGCGCCGGGCTAACCTCGGAGCGTGACCAGCACTGACGAGCTGCCCCAGGACCCGGCGGTCGCGCAGCAGGCGGCGCAGCCGCCGCCTGACGTGCGCAGCGAGCACGCGGAGCTGGTCGAGACGGTACGTGGGCACCAGTTCCGCTACTACGTGCTCGACGCCCCCACCGTCGACGACGCGACCTTCGACGGGCTGTTCCGCGAGCTGCAAGACCTCGAGTCGCGCTGGCCCGCGCTGGTCGCCCCCGACTCGCCGACCCAGGTCGTCGGCGGTGGGTTCGCCACCGAGTTCGCGGCGCACGACCACCTCGAGCGCATGCTGAGCCTGGACAACGCCTTCGAGACCGGCGAGCTGCGCGCCTGGGCCGAGCGGGTCACCCGCGAGATCGGAGAAGGCGCGCATTACCTCGCCGAACTCAAGATCGACGGCCTGGCGGTGAACCTGCTCTACGAGAACGGCCGGTTCACGCGCGGGCTCACCCGGGGCGACGGGCGTTCCGGCGAGGACGTCACGCTCAACATGCGCACCCTGCGCGACGTTCCGGAGCGGCTGCACGACAGCGCCGAGTACCCGGTTCCCGAGCTGCTCGAGGTGCGCGCTGAGGTGTTCTTCCGGCTGTCGGACTTCGCCGAGCTCAACGCGGCGCTGGTGGAGTCCGGCAAGCCCGCCTTCGCCAACCCGCGCAACTCGGCCGCCGGCTCGCTGCGACAGAAGGACCCGCGGGTCTCGGCGTCGCGCCCGCTGCGGCTGCTCTGCCACGGTTTCGGCAAGCGACGCGGTTTTGACCCGAGCCGGCAGTCCGAGGCCTACGATGCGCTGCGCGCCTGGGGCCTGCCGGTGTCGGACCGCACCCGGTTGCTCGGCAGCGTCGAGGAGCTCGTCGAGCACATCGCCTACTGGGGCGAGCACCGCCACGACGTCGAGCAGGAGATCGACGGCGTGGCGGTCAAGATCGACGAAGTGTCGGCGCAGCGCCGCCTCGGCTCGACGTCGCGGGCGCCGCGCTGGGCGATCGCCTACAAGTACCCGCCCGAGGAGGCGACCACCAGGCTGCTGGACATCCGCGTCAACGTCGGGCGCACCGGGCGCGTCACGCCGTTCGCGTTCATGGAGCCGGTCACCGTCGCCGGATCGACCGTGTCGCTGGCCACCCTGCACAACGCCGACGAGGTGCGGCGCAAGGGCGTGCTCATCGGCGACACCGTGACCATCCGCAAGGCCGGCGACGTCATCCCCGAGGTGCTCGGCCCGGTCGTCGACGTCCGGAGCGGTGACGAGCGCGAGTTCACCATGCCGACGCACTGCCCGGAGTGCGGCACGCAGCTGCGGCGCGAGCGGGACTCCGACGTCGACATCCGCTGCCCCAACGCCCGGTCCTGCCCGGCCCAGCTGCGGGAGCGGCTCTTCCACGTCGCCGGCCGCGGCGCCTTCGACATCGAGGTGCTGGGCTACGAGGCCGCGGTGGCGCTGCTCGCCGCCAGCGTGGTTCGCGACGAGGGCGACCTCTTCGCGCTCGACGAGGACGCGCTGCTCGGCGTCGAGCTGTTCCGCACCAAAGCCGGGTCGCTCTCGGCCAACGGGCGCAAGCTGCTGTCCAACCTGGAGGCTGTCAAGGACCGTCCACTGTGGCGGGTGCTGGTGGCGCTGTCGATCCGGCACGTCGGCCCCACCGCGGCGCAGGCGCTGGCCCGGCAGTTCCGGTCGCTGGATGCTCTCGAGAGGGCAGCCACCGAAGACGCTGAGCGGCTGGCCGACGTCGACGGGGTGGGCCCGACCATCGCGGCGGCGGTGCGCGAGTGGTTCGCCGTCGACTGGCACCGCGAGGTGGTGGACAAGTGGCGTGCCGCCGGGGTGCGGATGTCCGAGCCGGTCGACGAGTCGGTGCCCCGCCACCTCGAGGGGCTGTCCATCGTGGTCACCGGCTCGCTGGACGGTTTCTCGCGCGACGAGGCCGCCGAGGCGATTATGGAACGGGGCGGCCGGGCAGCAGGATCGGTGTCGAAGAAGACCGCGTTCGTGGTGGCGGGCGACTCGCCTGGGTCGAAGTACGACAAGGCCGTGTCGCTCGGGGTGCCGGTGCTCGACGAGGGCGGCTTCCGAGTGCTGCTCGCCGAGGGACCCGAGGCCGCCCGGGAGATGGCTACGCGGTGACCGGGGATGTGACGGTACGGCCGGCCCGGCCGCACGAGCTGGCCGCGGTAGGGGAACTCACCCTCGAGTCCTACGTCGCCGACGGCCTGCTGGACCGTGCCGACTCCTATGCCGTGCAGCTCCGGGACGCCGCCCGGAGATCCCGTGATGCCGAGCTACTGGTCGCGGTGGATGGAAGCGACCGATTGCTGGGCACGGTCACGGTGTGCGAACCGGGCAGCCCGTTCGGCGAGATCTCCTGCGAGGGTGAGTTGGAGTTCCGGATGCTCGCGGTCATACCGGAGGCCCGAGGCCGCGGCATCGGGGAGCTGCTCGCCCGCGCCGTGCTGGGCCGGGCGACCGAGCGTGACGTGCGCCAGGTGGTGCTCTCCAGCTCCGTGCGGATGACGCCCGCGCACCGGCTCTACGCCCGGCTCGGGTTCACCCGGTTGCCCGAGCGGGACTGGCATCCCGTCCCGGGGGTCGAGTTGCTGGCGTTCGGCCTCGTCCGCAACGTGAACGGCTGAACGCCGGGTTCGGTGGCGCAGTGAAGGGCACTTTCACTGCGTCGGACGCAGTGAA
>JBOHGT010000552.1:0-8028 GCA_050700385.1 Pseudonocardiaceae bacterium
CAGCCAACCCCCGCGAGGCTTGCCTCGCGGGGGTTGGCTGTCGTTGGAGACTCCGGAACGGGGGTTGGGGGTACTTGAAGAGCCGCCAACCCCGTCGCGTAATGCCGGTCAGGGGATGGTGACCAGCAGGTGGCCGTCCGCCTCGGCCGCGAGGTGTCGCTCGGTCTGCCAGTCGGCGAGCCGCAGCGCCGTCGCGCGCGGCGTGGCGCGGTCGGTGTCCCACGCCTCGATCAGCGGCGGGATCTTCGCCAGCATCTCCTGGCGCAGCACCGAGAACGACAGCACCGGGTCGGCGTCCACCCGCCCGAGCAGCAACCACCACGCCCATGCGGCAGCACCGGCGTTGGCCACGAAGTCGGGGATCACGGCGATATCCCGCGCGGCCAGCATGGCCTCGGCCTGCGGGGTGGTCGCGGCGTTCGCCGCCTCGATGACGAACCGGGCGGTTACGGCGGGCGCGTTGTCTCTCGTGATCGCGTAGGAGATCGCGGCGGGGATCAGCACGTCCACGTCGGCGGCGAGCACCGTGTGACGCGGCAGCCGCTGCACGTCCGCGGGCACCCGGGTCCGGTCGATCTCACCGAAGGCGTCCCTGGCGTCGAGCAGGGCGGGGACGTCCAGGCCGTCCGGGTCGTACAGCGCGCCGGCGGCGTCGGCCACCGCGACGACCTTGAGACCCGCCTCGTGCAGGTACCAGGCAGCGCCGCCGCCCATGGTGCCCACACCCTGGATCGCGACGGTGGTCTCACCGGGCGCCCAGCTGCGGGCGTTGACCACACCGAGGCAGCTCTGCGCCACGCCGTAGCCGCCGACGACATCGCCGAGCCGGTAACCGCCGGGAACGGGGGAGAACAGGCCCGCGTGAACCCGGCTCAGCGTGGCCTGCGGGTCGGCCGCCCGGCGGATTGCGGCGTGGTAGGACTGCTCCAGGCCGAGGTCGGCGAAGACGTCGTCGATCAGGTGCTGGGGCACGCCGAGGTCCTCGGCGGTCACCCAGTGCGCGTCGACCCACGGCCGCATGGCCTGCACGAAGCGGCGTAGCACATCGCGGGCTGCCGGATCCTTCGGGTCGCAGTCGATCCCACCCTTGGCGCCGCCGACCGGCAGGTCGAAGACAGCGGTCTTGAAGGCCATGCCGCGGGCGAGATCCTCGACCTCGGACAGCGTGCAGCCTGCCCGCATCCGGGTGCCACCCGTGGCGAGGCCCGACACCAGGCTGTGCACCACCAGATAGCCGTGCTTGCCCGTCACCGGGTCAGTCCAGGTCACCCGCATCAGCGGATCGCGGTCGACGAGTGCCATCAGCCGAACCTCCTCCCACGTGAAAAGAGCACGAAGAAAACGCCCCGACGGGGGCGCCTGGCTTGCTGTCAGAGATGTTGCGCGAGGGGCAGCCGACCGTTACCGGACTGCCCGCGCGGGGCTGGGGGATCTCAGCGTTGTCGGGACCATAGCGAGTAGATGCGTGCCCAGTAGAGCCACGCGCGGTGCCCGTCGACGATAATCACGAGACACCACTCCTCACTTCACGCCACCCGTCGCAGCCAGCCGACGCTAAGTCGGGGTCAGTGCGCTGTCAATGGTCCGCCCGCACGAGGCTCGTTACGCTCTCGTGAACTCGGTACCCGGCCCCGTCCGCGGGCCCGGTGCTGTAGACCGTCGCCCGGGATCAGAGGCCGAGCGAGCGGCCGATGATCTCTTTCATGATCTCGGTCGTGCCGCCGTAGATACGGGTGATGCGGGCGTCGACCCAGGCGCGAGCGATGGGATATTCGGTCGTGTAGCCGTAGCCACCGTGCAGCTGCAGGCAGGCGTCGACGACCCTGCCCTGCAGTTCGGTGCACCACCACTTGGCTTTCGCGGCGTCCTCGACGGTCAGCTCGCCGTCGTTGAGGGCCTCGACGCAGCGGTCGACGTAGGTCTGGGCGAGGTCGATCTCGGTGGCCAGCTCGGCCAGCCGGAACCTGGAGTTCTGGAACGAGCCGATGGGCTTGCCGAAGGCGGTGCGCTCGCGGACGTAGCCCAGCGTCTGCTCCAGGGCGGCGGTGGCGGCGGCAACGCCGGCGATGGCGATCGACAGCCGCTCCTGGGGCAGCCGGTCGACCAGGTGCGCGAAGCCCTTGCCCTCCTGCCCGAGCAGGTTGTCCGCCGGAACACCGACGTCGTGGAAGAACAGTTCGGCGGTGTCCTGGGCGTGCTGGCCGAGTTTGTCGATGTTGCGGCCGCGTTCGAAGCCCGTCATGCCGCGCTCGAGGACGAGCAGGCTCATGCCGCTGTGCTGCTCGCTCGGGTCGGTCTTGACCGCTGTGATCACGAGGTCGGCGTTGATGCCGTTGGTGATGAAGGTCTTCGACCCGTTGACCACGAAGTGCTCGCCGTCGGGCACCGCGGTGGTCTTCATTGATGCGAGGTCCGATCCCATGCCGGGCTCGGTCATCGCGATCGCGGTGATCAGCTCGCCGGAGGCGATCCCGGGCAGCCAGCGGGCCGCCTGCTCCTCGGTCGCGAGGTCGAGGAAGTAGGGCAGGCAGATGTCATTGTGCAGCGTGATCCCCAGCCCGGCCGCCGCCGCCCCGCACCGCTGCACCTCCTCGCCGAGCACCGCGTTGAAGCGGAAGTCGGTCACCCCGCCGCCGCCGTACTCCTCCGGGATCGACATCCCGAGGAAGCCGGCCGCGCCCGCGGTGCTGAACACCTCCCGCGGCACGATTCCCTCGGCCGCCCACCGCTCGTGGTGGGGCACGACCTCCTTGTCCAGGAACGCCCGTACCGACTCCCGGAATGCTTCGTGATCGTTCCCGTAGAGTCGTCGTCGCATCCTCGACCTCCGCGCTGCTCGCCGACCGGGCCGGCTGAGGTCATCGTAGGGTTCCCGCCGGACGTGGCGGGCCTGCGGAGCGGAGGGCAACGATGTCCAGCGGTGACGGGGATGCCAGGGCGGGGATCGTCGTCACGGGCAGCGAGCTGCTCACCGGCCGGATCGCCGACCGCAACGGCCCCTGGGTGGCGCAGCGGCTCGGTGAGCGCGGCGTCGAGGTGACGCACGTGCTCTGTGTCGGGGACCGCGCCGGCGACCTCGATCAGGCGCTGCGTTTCCTGGCTGCGCAACGGGTCGACGTGATCGTGACCAGCGGGGGTCTCGGACCCACGGCCGACGACATGACCACCGAGGTCGTCGCACGCTTCGCCGGCAGGGAGCTCGCACTCGACGAGGGGATGCGGGCGCGGATCGCCGCCATCGTCGACCGGTTCGCCGCCGGGACCGGGTTCGGCGGGGAGCCGGCGGCGGTCGCGATCCGCAAGCAGGCGATGGTCCCCCGCGGCGCCGCCACCATTGACCCGACCGGCACGGCACCGGGGCTCGTCGTCCCGGTCGAGGGTGGCCCGGTGGTGATCGCGCTGCCGGGGCCGCCCCGCGAGCTGCAGGGAATGTGGGAGCAGGCGCTGGACACCCCGCCCGCCAGGGCCGTACTGGACCGGGTCCGCCCGTACTCGGCCGTCGCGCTACGGCTGTTCGGGCTGCCGGAGCCCGAGATCGCGCAGACGCTGCGGGAGGTGGGGGCGCGGGTCGACCTGTCGGCGCTGGAGATCACGACGTGCCTGCGCGGTTCCGAACTCGAGGTCGACGTCCGCTACCGGGCCGGCGGCCGGGCGGCGAGCGAGCAGCTCGTCGAGGAGATCGTGCGACGACACGGCCACCACCTGGTCAGCCGCGACGGCAGCTCGACCGGCGACCAGGTCGCGGCGCTGCTGCGGGGTCGGCGGATCGGCGTCGCTGAATCCTGCACCGGCGGGCTGCTCGCCGCGCGGCTCACCGACCGCGCGGGTTCCTCGGAGTACGTCGCGGGTGGGGTCGTGGCCTACTCCGACGAGGCCAAGGTGGAGCTGCTCGGCGTCCCGGCATCGCTGATCGCGCAGCACGGCGCGGTCTCGCCCGAGGTCGCCATGTCGATGGCCGACGGGGCACGGCGGCGCTTCGCGGCCGACCTCGGGGTGGGCATCACCGGGGTCGCCGGTCCCGGTGGGGGGACCGAGGCCAAGCCGGTCGGCTACGTCTGCCTGTGCGTGACCACCGCCGACGGCGCCGTGCTGGCCCGCGATCCCGTCTTGCCCGGCGACCGGGCCGACATCCGCGACCGCTCGGTCGACGTCGCGCTGCACCTCGTCAACCGCATCCTGCAGCCGTCCACCTGACGCGATGGGCATAGTGAGCTGCCCACGACCGCGTGTCGGATGCAGTGAAAGTGCCGTTCACTGCGTCGGATGCCGTGAAGGCGCCCTTGACTGCGGATGGGTCGCCTGCGCGGGCCCTCGGGTCCCGTTTTGACCGCCCGCGATCGGGCCGGGTATGGTTGCCTTCGGTGCCCGACCTGCGTCGGGCCGCTCCGTGTGCCTGTAATTGGCGCAGCGCTGGTAGGCGCGATGCCACACCGGGCGGTCCTCCGGGACCAGCGGGGTTCTCCCAGCGGATCCCGGCGGGAACGTCGTGGCCGGGCCTGCCCCGGTCGGCGGCGACACGCCCGACCTCGGGATAGGCTCGGGATAGCGGAGCGCCAGACCGAGGCACCGAAGACCCGGATCCACCCGAAGACCGGATCCACCCGAAGACAGAGCACCACGAGGGAACGCGAAGAAAGCTGGTCCATGCCTACCATCCAGCAGCTGGTCCGCAAGGGCCGCGAGGACAAGGTCGCCAAGACCAAGACGGCGGCGCTCAAGGGCAGCCCGCAGCGCCGCGGCGTGTGCACCCGCGTCTACACCACGACCCCGAAGAAGCCGAACTCCGCGCTGCGCAAGGTCGCGCGGGTGAAGCTCACCAGCCAGATCGAGGTCACGGCCTACATCCCGGGTGAGGGCCACAACCTTCAGGAGCATTCGATGGTGCTCGTCCGTGGCGGCCGGGTGAAGGACCTCCCCGGGGTGCGCTACAAGATCATCCGTGGTTCGCTGGACACGCAGGGCGTGAAGAACCGCAAGCAGGCCCGCAGCCGCTACGGTGCGAAGAAGGAGAAGAGCTGATGCCCCGCAAGGGACCGGCTCCCAAACGCCCCCTCATCTCCGACCCCGTCTACGGCTCGCCGCTGGTCACCCAGCTGGTGAACAAGGTGCTGGTGCAGGGCAAGCGCTCGCTCGCCCAGTCGATCGTCTACCAGGCGCTCGAGGGCTGCCGGGACAAGACCAGCACCGACCCTGTGGTCACGCTCAAGCGTGCGCTGGACAACGTCAAGCCCGCCATAGAGGTGAAGAGCCGCCGGGTCGGTGGCGCCACCTACCAGGTGCCGGTCGAGGTGCGGGCCGTGCGCTCCACCACGCTGGCGCTGCGCTGGCTGGTGCGCTTCTCCCAGCAGCGTCGCGAGAAGACGATGGTCGAGCGCCTGATGAACGAGTTGCTGGACGCCAGCAACGGCCTCGGGGCGAGCGTGAAGCGCCGCGAGGACACCCACAAGATGGCCGAGTCGAACAGGGCCTTCGCGCACTACCGCTGGTGACGCCCGGACGACCTCCGGTGCTCAGCCGAAACTGGGTTGTGCGACATTGACCGATTCTCCGACAGTGACAGGGCTGACCGCCTACTTCGAGACAGCTAGGGATGAACTCTCGTGGCGCGTGACGTGCTGACCGACCTGGCCAAGGTCCGCAACATCGGGATCATGGCCCACATCGACGCGGGCAAGACCACCACTACCGAGCGGGTCCTGTTCTACACCGGGATCAACTACAAGATCGGTGAGGTGCACGACGGCGCCGCGACCATGGACTGGATGGAGGAGGAGCAGAAGCGAGGGATCACCATCACCTCGGCTGCGACCACCACCTTCTGGAACGATCACCAGGTCAACATCATCGACACCCCCGGTCACGTGGACTTCACCGTCGAGGTGGAGCGCTCGCTTCGGGTGCTGGACGGTGCCGTCGCGGTGTTCGACGGCAAGGAAGGCGTCGAGCCGCAGTCCGAGACCGTCTGGCGGCAGGCCGACAAGTACGACGTCCCGCGGATCTGCTTCGTCAACAAGATGGACAAGCTGGGTGCGGACTTCTACTTCACGGTGCGGACCATCTCCGAGCGGCTGAACGCCAGGCCGCTGGTGCTGCAGCTGCCGATCGGCTCGGAGAGTGACTTCCAGGGTGTCGTCGACCTGGTCCGGATGCGCGCGCTGACCTGGCGCGGCGAGGTCCGCAAGGGCGAGGACTATACCGTCGAGGAGATCCCCGAAGACCTCCGTGTGACCGCCGACGAGTACCGGGAGAAGCTCCTGGAGGCGGTCGCGGAGACCAGCGAGGAGCTCATGGAGGCTTACCTCGCCGGCGAGGAGCTGTCGGTCGAGCAGATCAAGCAGGGCGTCCGGACGATCACCGTGAACAGTGAGGCCTACCCGGTGATCTGTGGCTCGGCGTTCAAGAACAAGGGCGTGCAGCCGATGCTGGACGCGGTGATCGACTACCTGCCGTCCCCGCTCGAGGTCCCGCCGGTAGAGGGCTTCCTGCCCGACGGCGAGACCCCCGCCAGCCGCAGGCCCGTGACCGGGGAGCCGTTCTCCGCGCTCGCGTTCAAGATCGCATCGCACCCGTTCTTCGGAAAGCTGACCTACGTCCGGGTCTACTCGGGCCGGGTCGCCGCGGGTTCCCAGGTGATCAACTCGACCAAGGACCGCAAGGAGCGCATCGGGAAGCTGTTCCAGATGCACTCCAACAAGGAGAACCCGGTCGACGAGGCCCGCGCCGGTCACATCTACGCGATGATCGGTCTCAAGGAGACCGGCACCGGGGACACCCTGTGTGATCCGCAGGCGCCGATCGTGCTCGAGTCGATGACCTTCCCGGAGCCGGTGATCCAGGTCGCCATCGAGCCCAGGACCCGCAGCGACCAGGAAAAGCTCGGCGCCGCGATCCAGAAACTGGCCGAGGAGGACCCGACCTTCCAGGTCAAGCAGGACGACGAGACCGGCCAGACGATCATTTCGGGTATGGGGGAGCTGCACCTCGAGGTGCTGGTCAACCGGATGAAGAGCGACTTCAAGGTCGAGGCCAACATCGGCAAGCCGCAGGTCGCCTACCGCGAGACCATCCGCAAGGTGGTCGACAAGTACGAGTACACCCACAAGAAGCAGACCGGTGGCTCGGGCCAGTTCGCCCGCGTGATCATCAAGCTGGAGCCGCTGGCGACCGGTGACGGCGCGCTCTACGAGTTCGACAACAAGGTCACCGGCGGCCGCATCCCGCGGGAGTACATCCCGTCGGTGGACGCCGGAGCGCAGGACGCGATGCAGTACGGCGTGCTGGCCGGCTACCCGCTGGTCGGGCTGAAGGTGACACTGCTGGACGGCGCCTACCACGAGGTCGACTCTTCCGAGATGGCCTTCAAGATCGCCGGTTCGATGGCGCTCAAGGAGGCCGCGCGCAAGGCAGGCCCAATGATCCTGGAGCCGATGATGGCCGTCGAGGTGACCACGCCCGAGGACTACATGGGCGATGTCATCGGCGACCTCAACGCCCGCCGCGGGCACATCCAGGCCATGGAGGAGCGCAGCGGTTCCCGCGTCGTCAAGGCGCTGGTTCCGCTGTCGGAGATGTTCGGGTACGTCGGCGATCTGCGGTCCAGGACGCAGGGGCGTGCGCAGTACACGATGCAGTTCGACTCCTACGGCGAGGTTCCGGCCAACGTGTCGAAGGAGATCATCGCGAAGGCGACGGGCGAGTGAGCACCCGCTGAGGGTCACGCCCCAACACCCTGACAGCATGCCGCCACGACAAGGACCGACCCGGTTCGGCGGAAGACAGACAAGTCCAGGAGGACGAGAGCAGTGGCGAAGGCGAAGTTCGAGCGGACCAAGCCGCACGTCAACATCGGGACCATCGGTCACATCGACCACGGCAAGACCACGCTGACCGCGGCGATCACCAAGGTCCTGCACGACAAGTACCCGGACGTGAACGAGGCATCTGCGTTCGACATGATCGATAAGGCTCCCGAGGAGAAGCAGCGGGGCATCACGATCTCGATCGCGCACGTCGAGTACCAGACCGAGA
>JBOHGT010000553.1:0-6268 GCA_050700385.1 Pseudonocardiaceae bacterium
TCGCCGCGGCGCCGCCGGTCGAGGCGGCCGGGGCACCGGCCCTGGAGGTGCGCGACCTCATGGTGCAGTACCAGACACCGGCCGGGGCGGGGCGGGCGGTGGACGGGGTGAGCTTCACCGTGCCGACCGGCCGGGTGGTCGGCCTGGTCGGGGAGTCCGGCAGCGGAAAGACCACGCTCGCGATGGCGCTGCTCGGGCTGACCCGGTCACCGGCGCGCGTCGTGGCCGGCGAGGTACGGCTGAACGGACGCGATCTGGGCCGGGCACTGCGGTCCCGGATCGCCCCGTTGCGCGGCCAGGAGATCGCCCTGATCCCGCAGATCGCGATGAACGCGCTCAACCCGGCCTACACCGCGCACCACCAGGTCGCCGAGGCAGCCGCCCTGACCCGTCCCGACTCCGCTGCAGCTGCGGCACGCGCCACGGAGCTGCTGGAGCTGGTCGGCATCCCTGCCGCACGGCACCGGGCCTACCCGCATGAGCTGTCCGGCGGGATGCGGCAGCGGGTGGTGATCGCGATGGCGATAGCCAACGAGCCATCCCTGCTGATCGCGGACGAGCCGGTGACCGGCCTGGACGTGGTTACCCAAGTTCGGATCGTCGACCTGCTGCTCGACCTGCGTGCCCGGATGGACATGGCCATTCTGCTGATCTCGCACGACCTGCCACTGGCGGCCATCGCGGCCGACGAGTTGCTGGTCATGTACGCGGGGCGGATCGTGGAGGCCGGCGCCTCCGGACGGGTTGCCACCCAGCCGGCGCACCCGTACACCCGCGAACTGTTGCGCGGCTTCCCCAGCCTGCGCGGGCCCCGCGAGCGACTGGTCGCGATCGTCGGAGACCCACCCGACCTGCTCGACCCGCCGCCCGGCTGCCGGTTCCATCCCCGCTGCCCATGCGCGTTCGACGACTGCGCCCGGCTGGATCCGCCGCCGGTCGATCTGGTCGATGACCACCAGGCGGCGTGCCTGCTGCATACCCCGTTGGCGGTGCCGCGGTGAGCGTTCCGCTGCTCGAGCTGCGCGACGTGGCACGGACCTACGTGCGTCGCGGCACCCCGGTGACCGCGGTCGACGGGGTGTCGCTGGCGGTCGCGGCGGGCGAGATCCTCGCCCTGGTCGGTGCCAGCGGGGCGGGAAAGAGCACGTTGGGACGACTGGTGCTCGGGCTGGAGCGGCCGGACCGCGGGGCGGTGCTGCTGGACGGGGTGAGTCTGGTCGGGCTGCGTGGCCGGGCGCTGCGGGCCGCGCGGCGGCGGATGCACCTGATCTTGCAGGATCCCTACGACGCGCTGCACCCCGGTATGCGGGTGGTCGAGGCGGTCGCCGAGCCGCTCGCGGTGTCCTGGGTACCCCGGGAGGAGCGCGCGGCGCGGGCGGCGCAGGCCCTGGAGGACGCCGGGCTCAGCCCGGCCGCCGGGTTCCTGCGCCGCTACCCGCACCAGCTCTCCGGCGGCCAGCGCCAGCGCGTCGCGATCGCCCGTGCGATCGTCGGCCGACCGCTGTTGGTGGTGGCCGACGAGCCGACGTCCATGGTGGACGCCTCGCTGCGCGCGACGATCCTCGAGCTGCTGCTCGGTATGCGCGACCGGCTGGGCACCGGCTTCGTGTTCATCACCCACGACCTCGCGCTGGCCCGCTACGTCGCCGACCGGATCGCGGTCATGCGGGCGGGCGAGATCGTCGAGTCCGGGCCGGCGGAGGAGTTGGTGACCGACCCGCAGCACGCATACACGCGCGAGCTGCTCGACGCAAGCGAGCGCGTCCGAATCAGTTGAGGAGGGTCTACTTTGATCTACTTTGGCTGAGCGGACTGCGCCAGGTTCGCCCCAGGGGCGCAGACGTGCATACGCCCCTGTGGCCTCCGGGTTGGCTGGAACCACGCCGGCTGGAACCGTTAGTCCCGCGGCGCAGCGGCAACCTTGCGCGCCTTGTCCGCCATCGGGCCGAGCGCGGCGTCGATCTCGCCGAGGGTGGTGTTGATCCGCACCACGGACGGGCCGATGGAGCCGGTCTGGGTGTCCACCGCGCGCACGCCGAAGGCCACCTTGCCGAGGTAGGTCGAGATCACCCGCAGCCGGCGGTCGATCAGCAGGAGGTAGACGGCGAGCACCACGACCACTAGGGCGATCTCGACGACGGTGAGGGTCACCAGCAACGCGGTCATGAGGCGGGCTCCCTCCGGTGCGCGGCGTGGTGGTGCGAGGCGCCGGAGAGCAGGGCGTCGTGGCGCAGCGCCTCGTCGCGGAGCTCCTCCAGCGTGGTCGCGGTGTTGCCGAGCAACCAGCTCGTCGCGGTGTTGCGGGCCACGGTTGTTGCGGTGTTCCAGAGCACGATGACGTTGCGCTCGATCCGGATGACCGCGACGAGCAACAGCTGCAGCAGCATCACGACCACAACGGCGACTGCCAGGCCGACGACGAGGGTGATCCACCAGAACGTCTGGGTCTCGGCGGCGAGGGCGACTACGGTCATGGTTACCCTCCCAGCGCCTTGCGGGCCTCACGGGCCCCATTGAGGATGTCCGTGGCGACCTGGTTGGTCGTCTCGACCTGCCAGAGGGCCTCGGTGCGGTCGCGGGCCTCGATCAGCGTGAGGGTCGCGTCCTCGGCGACGGTGCCGATATGCATGGCTGTCAGGAAGATCGCGATCACGAGGGCCGCGACGACGGCGGTCAGCGGGACGCCGATCATGTAGCCGATCAACCAGCCGCTCAGGTCCGGTTCAGTGGATGTCATACGGGCACCTCGAATCCTCGACGAAGGTCGACTCGATGACGGACGGAGGTCACTAGGTGAGCGAAGCATACACCGGACCGGGTCCGCCGGGAAGATCGCTCGTCGCGGCCCTTCCGTTGGGTGGACGATCGCGATACGGTAGATGCGCCCGTCACATAGACTCCGGGTGATCTGGTCAACCGGATGGAGGCGAGGACCGATGGTCTCTGCAGGCACGCCCGCGAGAACTCCGGCCGCACTGCTGCTCGACGCGCTGGGACCGGTGGACCGCTTCCACGATCCCGTCGAGCTCGGCGACTTCGGCATGCCCAGCCGAGCCTTCATGGAGGACATGCTGGCACCGATCGCCAGGGGAAGCCCGGCCAGCCGGCTGGGGCCGCTGGAGAGCGTGCACGTGTTCTGGTTCGCCGGGATGAGTTGTGATGGCTGCTCGGTGTCGGTGACCGGGGCCCAGGCACCCTCGGTCGAGAGCCTGGTTCTCGGCGCCCATCCCGGGCTGCCCCGGGTGATCTTGCACCACCCGGTGCTCAACGTCGAGTCCGGCCCCAGCTACATGCGCGCCCATGAGCTTGCGGTGCAGGGCAAACTGGACGCGCCGTACGCGATCGTGCTCGAGGGCTCCATCTCCGACGAGACCCTCGCCATGCAGACCGGCGGCTACTGGTCGGGGCAAGGCGAGGAGCCCTGGGGCCCGAACGGCGAGATGCGCACCGTGTCCACCGACGAGTGGATCGCGCGGCTTGCCCCCGGTGCGGCGGCCTCGATCGCCATCGGCACCTGCGCCACCTGGGGCGGCGTTCCCGCAGCGAAGGGGAACCCGACCGGCGCGATGAGCCTGATGGACTTCCTGGGCAAGGACTACCGCAGCGCGTTCGGCGTGCCCGTGGTGAACATCCCCGGGTGCGCGCCGGTCGGCGACAACTTCACCGAGACCGTCGCGGCGATCCTCTACTTCCTGCAGGGCTTCGGGCCGCTCCCGGAGTTCGACGAGCTCGGCCGTCCGGCATGGCTGTTCGGCGAGACGGTGCACCGGCACTGCGTACGGGGCGCCTACTACGAGGAAGGTACTTACGCCACCGAGTTCGGTGACAAGGAGTGCCTAGTAGAGATCGGCTGCTGGGGCCCCGTGGTGAACTGCAACATCACGTCCCGGGGTGCGATCAACCACGCGGGCGGGTGCATGAACGCCGGTGGCGCGTGCATCGGGTGCACGATGCCCGGTTTCCCGGACAAGTTCACTCCCTTCTACAAGGCGCCACCGGGCTCGGCGGTCTCCACGGCAGCTTCCCGGCTGCTCGGCGGCATGATCAAGCCGCTGCGCCGCTACAGCCACGCACACCTGAACCGTGAGGTGCGCTGGGACCAGCAGAACACGACCCCCAGCGGCTGGGCGAGGGAGAAGTCCGAGCCGAACCTCCTGCAGGACGTCGGCCACCGGTTCTACGACCGGCTGCGCCGCTCGACCGACACCGCTAAGAGATCCGGGGACACCTGGGGGAAATAGACAGACTGACCGACGCTCGGAACTCAGCGGCTGCTAAGTGGCACCGAGCACCACCACATGTAGGGGAGCCAGCGAATGTGCTTCAAGAATCTCCCGATCGAGTTCGACAGCGCCGGCAACGCTCGGCTCAGGGGCGGCATCCCTGACCCGTACTCGGTGCGGACCAGCCGACCGCATGTGGCCAAGACCGATGCCGAGCGGGAGAGCGAGATCCAGCGCCTGATGGCGGCCAACGGCCACATCAAGGACATCAACATGGACCCGGTCACCCGGGTGGCGGGTGCGCTCGCGGTGCACGTCACCGCCGACCTGTCCGCGGGCCGCTACCTCGACGCCCGTTCCCAGGCGACGCTGTTCCGCGGCTACGAGATCATCCTCATGGGCCGCGACCCGCGGGACGCGATCTTCGTCTCCTCGCGCGCCTGCGGGGTGTGCGGGGGGGTGCACTCCCATGCCTCGGCCTACGCGATCGAGATGGCGATGGGGCTGGCCCCGCCGCCGCTGGGCACGGTGGTGCGCAACATGCAGGAAGCTGCGGAGATGGGCTACGACAACCCGCTGCACCTCTACCTGCTCGCCGGCCCCGACTACTCGGAGGTCGTGATCAAGGCGGTCAACCCGGAGCTGTGGCCGAAGGCCGAGCAGTGGGCCTGCCCCGGCCAGGTCCACCACGGCTTCAAGACGATGGCCGAGTTGATGACCGCGCTGAACCCGCTCACCGGCGCGCTGTACAAGGAAGGCCTGGAGTTCACCCGGCTGTCCCGCGAGATGTTCGTCATCCTGGCCGGCAAGTACCCTCACCCGCAGACCGTAGTGCCTGGCGGAGTGTCCTCGACCGTCACCACTCAGACACTCAACGAGTACCAGTCCAAGCTCGGCCGGCTCTTCGACTACGGCCAGCGGATGCTCGCGGTGTGGGACGACATCACCGAGTTCTTCTACGAGGCCGACGAGCGCTACAAGCAGGTCGGGACGCGCCCGATGAACCTCATCGAGCCCGGCTTCTGGGACGACCCGTACGCCTACGACGCGACCTACGCGAACTGCAACGACTGGGGGCAGCGGCGATGGTCGACACCGGGCGTCGTGATAGACGGTAAGCTGGTGACGACCCGGCTCACCGACATCAACATCGGGTTGGAGGAGTTCGTCGAGCACTCCTACTACGAGGAGTGGGCCGGCGACCGTTACAGCACCGATGAACTCGGCAACCCGATCGGGCCGTATCACCCGTGGAACAAGCGCACCCTCCCGGCGCCGGGCGAAAAGAGCTGGAAAGACAAGTACACCTGGGCGTGCACACCCCGCTGGGACCGCAAGGTCGTCGAGACCGGCGCCTACGCCCGCCTGTTCATGACCGCGATGGCCAGAAAGCTGCCGCCCAACGACTTCATCGAAGCGACCGGCCACAGCCTGCGGATGCACATTCCCAAAGGAATGACCCCCGAGGCCGACGTCGAGTGGCACATCCCCGAGGTCTGGAACACCTTCGAGCGCAACCGCGGCCGCGCCTACCACTACGTGTTCTCGCAGCTGGTCGGGATGGCCAGCTTGTTGGAGGCCTACACGCTGTTCAAGAAGGGGGAGCGACGAGTAGCCGCTGTACCACCGGACGAGCTGGACAGGCACATCCCCAAAGACGAGCGGCGCGGGCTCGGCTGGTGGGGTGCCGGTCGGGGCTGGCTGACCCACCATCTGGTCATGGATCGCGGCAAGATCGTCAACTACCAGATCTGCACCCCGTCGACGATCAACGCCTCGCCACGCGATCCCTGGGACCAGCCGGGCCCGTACGAGGAGGCGGTGATGAACACGCCGATTATCGAGGATCCCGACCCGGCGAAGTTCACCTCCATCGACATGCTCCGCACCATCCGCAGCTTCGATCCGTGCATGCCCTGCACCACCCACGTCCACACCGGCCAGGGCACCGTCGTGCGCGAGGTCAACACCTGCTCGTGCGGTGTCGACTAGTCGGCAGTGAGCGTTCTCGTCGGTGGGGTGGGTCAGCTCTACCAGGGTGATCT
>JBOHGT010000554.1:0-1562 GCA_050700385.1 Pseudonocardiaceae bacterium
GACGATGTTCGCTCGCGTCTTGGCATGGCTGCCCCGGCGACCGGTGATTTCCTCGTGCTGGGTCGGGACATCAGAGTAATATGATGTCGCCAGGCTCACCCCGGGGACCGAGAACAACTCCCACAGAGCTGGCCGGGCGTGCACCAAGTTGGAGAATATTTGGCTCTACTGCCATGGATGTGGATGGCGGGGGTGTGGTATGGCCAGGGTGCCTGGTGGGTGGGCGCACGGGCGTGATCTAGGTTCTACGGCTCCTACAGTCGTCGATCCTGGAGGCGCCCGTGCGCGCGACAACCCTACTGAACCGTCTGTTGGGCCTGCCGGGTGTGGTGGTGGTCGATCCGGGATCGTGGCAGGTAGGGCCCGGTGGCGGTGAGATACACCTGCGGGTTCGGTTGACCCGGCGGCTGTTGGTGTGCCCGGAGTGCTCGTATGCGACGGCGCATCGGTATGACACGCGGGAGGTGGACTCCTGGTGGCGGCATCTTGATCTGGGTGGTCGGGTGTGCCGGATCGGGGTGCGGCGGCGGCGGTTGCGGTGCCCGGCCCATGGGGTGCGCGCCGAGGGAGTGGGGTTCGCGCGGCCGGGATCGCGGTTCACGCGTGATTTCGAGCAGTTGGTGGCGTGGCTGGTCACGAAAACCGACAAGACGACGATCTGTGCGTTCGCCCGGATTGGATGGCGCACGGTCGGGGCGATCTGTGAGCGGGTGGCCGCCGATGTGCTGGATCCTGGCCGGTTGTCCGGGTTGGTTGATATCGGGGTCGATGAGATTTCGTGGAAGAAGCATCACAATTATCTGACGCTGGTGTCCGATCACGCGTCGGGAAAGATCGTCTGGGGTAGAGCCGGGAAGGACACCGAAACTCTGAATGCGTTCTTCGGTGAGTTGCCCGGGGGTGCGGCCGAGGCCCTCGAGGCGGTGTCGATGGACCTCGGTCCGGCCTACGCCGAGTCGGTCCGCACGCACGCCCCGCGAGCTAGGATCTGCTTCGACCCGTTCCACGTGGTCAAGCTGGTCACCGACGCCCTGGACACGGTGCGGCGTCAGGTGTGGCAGGCCGCTCGGAAGCTGAGTGACCAGAGTATCGCGAAGAAGTTCAAAGGGGCCCGCTGGGCGTTGCTGAAAAACCCCATCGATCTGACCGAAGATCAGGGTGGTACGTTACGCCAGATCAAACGATCCGGTGGTGTACTGTGGCGAGCTTATCAGCTGAAGGAGTCCCTGCGCGCGGTGTTCGCCGGCGACCTGGGTCCCGCCGACACGAGTGTCCTGTTGGACCGCTGGTGCTCGAAAGCGCAACGGAGCCGAATCCCCGAATTCGTCAAAGCGGCACGCACCATCCGGAAACACCGCGACGGTATCGACGCCGCTATCGACCGCGGACTATCGAACGGCCGCCAAGAAGGACTCAACAACAAGGTCCGGATGATCATCCGGCGCGCCTACGGCTTCCACAGCCCCGAGGCCGCGCTGGCCACCGTCATGCTCGCCTGCGGACCCGTCAACCTGGAGCTCCCATACCACACCCCCGCCACCCACATGTAGAGCAGTAGAGCC
>JBOHGT010000555.1:0-5015 GCA_050700385.1 Pseudonocardiaceae bacterium
TGGGACGACCTCGTGCTGCCCGAGCCGACCCGGCGCGCGCTGCGCGAACTGACCGCGCGGGCCCGGCACCGCGACCAGGTGCTCGACGAGTGGCGGATGCGCCCCGGGGGCGGGCGCGGCCGGGGGATCGCCGGGCTCTTCGCAGGCGACTCCGGCACCGGCAAGACGATGTCCGCCGAGGTCATCGCCGCCGACCTGGGCCTGGACCTCTACACCGTCAACCTGGCCACCGTGGTCGACAAGTACGTCGGGGAGACCGAGAAGAACCTCGAACGGATCTTCACCGAGGCGGCCGGGGTGAACGGGGTGCTGCTCTTCGACGAGGCCGACGCGATCTTCGGCAAGCGCTCCGAGGTGCGCGACGCCCACGACCGCTACGCCAACATCGAGAGCGCCTACCTGCTGCAGCGGATGGAGTCCTTCGACGGGCTGGCGATCCTGGCCACCAACCTGCGCGCCAACCTCGACGACGCGTTCACCCGCCGCCTCGACGCCGTGGTGGACTTCCCGGTCCCGGACGAGTCGCTGCGCCGCGCGCTGTGGGACCGCTGCCTGGGGTCGACGTTGCCGCGGTCGGATGACGTGGACCTGGACTTCTGTGCCGCCGCGTTCGAGCTCTCCGGCGGCAACATCCGCTCGGTCGCGGTCAGCGCTGCGTATCTGGCCGCCGAGGCGGGCCGCCCGGTGGCGATGACCGACCTGGTCACCGCGGTGGCCACCGAGTACCGCAAGCTCGGCCGACTCTGCCTCGACCGCGAGTTCGGCCCCTACCGCGCCCTACTGACCTGAACCCGTGGCCAGCTGCTTGCCGTGCTCGGACCACCAAGGGAGAATTGGCACCATGAGTCCCGTGCCCGGTGAGCCGCCGACGACCGCCACGATCAGGGTTGACATCGCCGCGGACCTCAACGACGAGGACGAGACCGGCTTCGTCTGGACCTATCTCGCCGATGCCCGCGACCCGTCGCTCATCCGGCCTGGACGTGTGGTGATTGCGGGCGAGCCGGACACGCCTGCGGTGTGCGAGGTCGTCGATCTCGTGGCGGAGCCGAGCGGGACGATCGTCCACCTCAGGTTGCTACCCGGAACGATCGAGGACTACGGGGCGTTGATGCGCCGAGCCGGCATCCCGGCCTGAGCGAGCTGCCGCTACCCGGATCAGTGCCCCTGTCGGCGTAAGCACTTGGCCCTGCGCAAGCACCCCGTACTGCCCCTTCGTGCATCCGCAGGGGCAGGAGTCCCCGCCTGCGCCCGGCACTTCTGGACCTCCCCCGGGCTGCGACGGTCGCGGAGACTCGCGGAGGGGGATGGACATCGTCGGTGAGGGAGGACGTTATGACCGATGTGCCGACGCCACCGACCGTCGACTGGGCGGCGCCTCCCGAGGATCCGCTCGAGCAGCTCGAGCGTCAGGTGGTACGCGGGAGCCACTTCACCCAGGCGGTTTTCGACAAGCTGGTCGCCCGGCTGGCCAACACGGAGGCCTACCTGGCCGAACTCGTCGGCGTCCTGCGTGCGCAGGGGATGCTCGTCGAGGACAACCTCGAGGTCGACGAGACCGAGGACGAGGTGCAGCCGGACGTCGGGCCGGAGCCGTCGGCAGGCGACCTGGCTCCGGATGTCGAGGAGGACGGGCCAGCGCCGCAGGCGAAGGTCAGCTGGCCGGGCGTGGCCTTCCGCGTCGATGGCGAGGAGCCGCCGCCCGCGGTCGAGGTCAACTGCGCGGAGCGGATGCCGATCTGCCACGCCGTGTGCTGCAAGCTGGGTTTCGCCCTCACGCCACCCGAGGTGGAGTCGGGCAAGGTGAAGTGGGACCTGGGGTTCCCCTACATGATCCGCCACGAGACCAACGGCTACTGCAGCCACAACGACACGACCACCGGCTGCTGCTCCATCTACGGGGACCGGCCCAGCGTGTGCCGCCGCTACAGCTGTGCCGGGGACACCCGGATCTGGAAGGACTTCGAGGCGATGGAGCTCAACGAGGAGTGGATCCGCGAGCACCTCGCCGACCGCAACCGCATCCTGCTGCGAACCAACCTGCCCATCATGGAGGTGAACGGCAGGAACGGCTCGACGCCGGCGTGACCTGAACGGCTGCCCGATGACGGGCTCCATGCTGTCGGCCGCCCCGGCTGGCCGTGCGGTCAGAGGTCGTAGTCGCCGTCCTTGACACCAGCGGTGAACACCGCCCACTCGGCGTGGCTGAACACTGCTGTGCCGGCGTCGGGACGTAGATTGTTGCGCACGTAGACGGCGTCGTCGGTGAACTTGGTCTCCACGCAGGTAGGGCCGTTGTCACTGCGGCGTGGCAGGAACCACTCGTCGCGCTTGCGGGGCATCGCTAGCTCGCCTCCAGCTCTCGCATGACGGCCTGGATGAGCTCGGCGCTCTCGTCCCGGCCGAGGGCCTGCGCCTTCATCAGGTCGAGGTGGTGCGCCGCGCGGGCGACCTCGGCCTCACGGTCGGAGATCGTATTGCGCCCGTAGTTGTCCATCGACAGCAGGTCGGGTGCCGGCGGCGGGAAGCGGTAGAGCGTCCCCGTCATGCCGAGGAAGCCGTGCGCGCCGGCACCCAGCGGGAGCACCTGCACCACCACGTTCTCGAACGTGAGATTGACGGCCACCAGACACTCCAGCTGCTCGTGCATCACCTGCGGCCCGCCGACACCCGCCCGCAGCGCCGCCTCGCCCAGGATGCACCAGCAGCGCAGCGGTGGGCGCCCGGTGCGGGTCAGCTCGCCGCTACGGCTCATCCGCAGCCCCAGCAGCCGCTGCACGTCCTCCGGCGGGTGGATGTTTCCCCAGTGCAGCATCGCCTCCGCGTACGGCCGGACCTGCAGGATGCCGGGGATCAGCTCGCTCGAGTAGTAGGTCGACGAGACGGCCTGGGCCTCCAGGTCCACCGCGCGACGATGAGTTCCGGGGATCGCCGCCGCCGCGTAGGGGCTGCGCGGCCGGCGCCTGCGGGAGGCCTGGGCGAACTCCATGAGGTCGGCACGGTCCTCGCTGGCGACGCCGTAGTGGTCGAGCAGCCGCTCCAGCTCGATGGGCTTCGGGGCGGACCGCCCGGTCTCCAGATCACCGATCTTCGAGTGGGTGCAGCGCAGCACCTCGGCGGCCTGCTCGCGGGTGACACCGGCCTGCTCCCGCATCCGGCGCAGCGTTGCCGCGACCTGCACCCGCTCGATGTTCGGCCGACGCTGGCTCATCGACCCGACCTCCCTAATCCGTCGCGCTACTGCGTAGCGGCGTCGCAACCCGAGGTGCACCAGCGGGCGGCCGCGTGATCACCGAGTTGACGAAAGCCACATGAGTATCTTACGCTAGTCGTCTACGCACGGAGGTGGCTCCTGCGAAGACGGCACTGTACTCGCCGATGTCGACGGGCCGGTCGCGCGGCGGCGAGCGCAGACGATCGCGGGTGTTCAGAACCACCGGGCCACGCGGCGCGAGGAGGGCGGAAACATGACGTACTTCATCGGCTCGACGATGCAGGTCGCTGCCTGGGTGGCGCTCGGCGCCAACACCGAGATCACCTACCGCGTCCTGGCCGAGGCGGACACGGTCGAGTTCTCGCTCGGCAGCCGCAACGAACTGGAACTCCAGACGAGCGAGGCCGGCCTGCAGCGCTGCGTCACGGAGTTCACCGCGGCGCTGGACGAGCTGCATTCGAGAACGCGGGACTCGGGCTCCGAAGCGTAACTGGCGATCGGGCACCGGTCCCCGGTGCGCGACGTGGTGGGTCCCGGCGGTGGTGCGCCCGCGGGTAGCGCTGCGCCGCCCCCGTCGAGAACACCGGTGCAGCGCTCGCTGTGGGGCGCGATCATAAGGTGTGGCCGGCGGCATCTGGGGCGGTGTCAGGCGGGCGGCGTCGGCGGCTTGGGGTGGCATCACCGGCGTCGCCTCGAGTGTCTGGGAGGGCGCGAAGTCGCTGGGCAGGTCCGCGTTGAACTGGCTCAAGTCGGTGGGCAGCCATGTCTGGAAGGCGATCAAGTGGTTTGGCAGCAAGTCCTGGACGGTCATCAAGGCGATCGGCAGCTGGGGCTGGGAGAAGCTGGCGCTGCTCGGCTCGGTCGTGTGGTCGTTCATCTCCAATCTGCCCGAACGGTTCTGGCGGATCATCGTTGACGGCTGGCAGGGGATCACGGGTATTCTCGGCTGGCTGTGGACCGGGCTCAAGGGCGTGGCCGGCGGCGCATGGGACGCGGTGACCGGCGTCTTCGGCTGGCTGGCCTCGGGTCTCTCTGGGGCTCTACGGTGGCTCGGTAACGGGCTGGCACGCGGGGCGGCGTGGGTGGTCGACTTCGCCTCCCACCCCAGCTTCGACAAGCTGCGCGACGGCCTGCTGGGTGGCCTGTCGTGGGTCTGGGGCGGCATCAAAGGTTTTGGTCAATGGGGTTGGAACGGGCTGGTCGCGGCAGCGAAATGGGCCTGGTCAGGAATCAAGGCGTTCGGCAAGTGGCTGTGGGACGGTGTACTCGGTGGGTTGAGTTGGTGCGGTCGCGTTCTACTACACCTTCTGGAGCTGGTCGGTCTGGGTGAGGCGTTGCAGCTACTGTGGGGGCTGATCTTCCGCCTGCGACCGCTGACCGAGGCGGAGCGTGCGGCCTCTGCGTCGGTGCACCCGCCGGGCCTGATCCCCTACTGGCAGGTGCGGGTCGACGACGACTCCTACCTGATCAAGATTGGCGCCGCCCTCGCCAACCTGTTCAAGACCAAGGTCAGCCCTGGTGCAGTTACCACCATGCATATCATCCACGCTCCTGCTGGTGGGCTTTCCATGCCACTCGCCGTCCACGAACTCACTCACGTGGGGCAGTACGAGAAAGTCGGTGCGGTCTACATGCCGCAGGCACTGCACGCGCAGGGCAGTGCCGCCGGCTACGACTACGGTAACCTTGCCAATGCCCGGGCGGCCGGTAGACGGTTCTCCGACTTCAACCGGGAACAGCAGGCCTCGATATGTGAGGACTACTACAAGGTCCGCAACGGCATGCCGGCCGACTTCGGTGC
>JBOHGT010000556.1:0-22237 GCA_050700385.1 Pseudonocardiaceae bacterium
GCTCATGCTGCTCGCCGAGTCGCGTCGGGCCACCCGCACCACCCCCGACGGCGACCTCGTGCTGCTGGCCGACCAGGACCGCGGCCGCTGGGATCGCGGCCTCATCGCCGAAGGCCAGGCCATCGTCCGGAAGTGCCTACGGCGCAACCAGCCCGGCCCGTACCAGATCCAGGCGGCGATCAACGCCGTCCACAGCGACGCGGCGGCCGCGGCCGCCACGGACTGGTGGCAGATCCTGCAGCTGTACAACCAGCTCCACTCGCTCGCCCCGAGCCCGGTCGTGGCGCTGCACCGCGCGGTCGCGGTGGCCGAGGTCGAGGGACCGGATGCGGCGCTCACCCTCGTCGACGGCCTCGACCTCGGTGGCTACCACCTGTTCCACGCCATCCGCGCAGACCTGCTCCGACGCCTGGGCCGCAACGCCGAGGCGGCGCTGGCGTACGAGGCGGCGATCGCCCGCACCGAGAACGCGACCGAGCGCGAGTTCCTGCACGCGGCCGTCAGGCGTTCACCAGGCCTCGAGAAGGCTGTTCGATCCCGCCCCGGGCTCGTTGACCAGGTGAATGGTCGGATGGTCGCGTCAACGTCAACCCTCGGGGAGCCAGCAGCCCGCTCAGGGCGGTATAACGGCATGACGGTTCAACGGTGCACCGTATTGACGGCATGACGTTATGACGGTATGCTACGTATATGATGAAGCAGACTGTCCACGGACCGATCACCAGCGCACCGCTGCGGGTCCGCCCGCCCTACTACCAGCGCGACGTCGCCGGTGAACAGGGGCAGAACGAGACTGTTCACCAGTGGTGGGACCGTCGGCGCGCCGACGGATTGGCCGCGCTGCTCACACCACTCGATGGCATCGAGGTCAGCGACTACGAACGGGGCACCCTCGGCTGGCTCACCGGCCGGGAGGACTCCACGATCGCCGTGGTCGCCGCCCTGCTGCACCGCGCCCGGGACGCCCGCCCGCTGCCGACGCAACCTCGCTGAAGATCACCCATGACCGGCCGGCCCACAGACCCGCGCGACCAGCTGGCGAACACCATCCCCCCCGCTGGCCTCACCGCGTCCGTGGCCGCTGCGGCACCCTCGGACGGCGCCTCGACGCCAACGCCGGCGGAAGCCCCACCCAGCAAGTTCACTGTCCTGCTCGACCCCGACGCCGCCGCCGGCTTCGACCAGCTCGCCCTCGACGTCCGCCGGCTGATCGGCCGCCGGGTCTCCAAGGGAGACCTGGTGCGAGCCCTCATCGCCCTGGCTGCCGGCGACCCCGCACTCCGCCACCGGGTGCTCGACGAGCTCCGCGCCCGCCCGGCGACATGATGACGCGCCGTCACAGCGGCTACCCCACGGAAGCTGGCAGGCATCACGGTCAAGATCGCGAAGCGCCAGAGCTGGTTCAGGACGGGGGAACAAGGCCTGCCAGGTAGCGGATCCCGGAGATGCTCGGCAGGAAGCAGTAGGTGCCGCCGCGGGTGGTGACGAATCGGGAGAAGCCGTCAAGGACCACGGGCCCCTCCGGACGCGGTATCGAGAAGCTTCCTGCCCCATCGGCGTGGGCACCGACCAAGGGGTCTTTGGTGCGCCCGAGCCCGGCGGTGAACGTACCGTCGTTTGCCCAACTGGTCATCAGGAACTCGAACTGATCGCGCAGGCTGACGCCGATGAACAGGCCGAGTAGCCCGCGGGCATGGCCGTCCCGCGGGTGCGCCGGGTCGTACGGCGGTCCGTACGGGATCCCTCGCCGGACGATGCGGTGCAGATGAGCGCCGTTGCCGGCGACGCGCTGCCCGCGTGGGTACATCCGGCGTACATGGGATCCGATCGGGCACCGGTAACCCCGCTCGTCGCCGTACTTCCCGACGTAGTCGAAGTCGTTCAGCGCATCGGTGGGGATCGGGGGGTCGGGCGTGTCGGTGTCGGGCGAGAGGACCAGCGGCGTGCCGTTGCGCCAGCGTCCGCACAGCTTCGCCGCGATGAGCTCCTCCGACATCCCGGTTCGCGAAGCTTGTTCCGTGACGAATTCCGCGAACGCGTCGACGTCCTGTGCGAGAACACGGAAGGCGGCGAAGCTGCCGTTGGTTCCCAGCTCCGGCGGCACCGGAGTCGGATAGGTGTATCCGACGTGCTGACTGGGATGCCCGAGCAGGAACTCGCCGATCGGGGCCCGCGGCAGATGGTCCGGCAGTCCGGCGAGCGGGACGCCCTCGATGGTGGGTTGGGAGAGGCCGTCGCGGTAGCCGAAGTGCGCGACGTTACCGGGCAACTCCTTCCCGTCGTGGCGGCCCAGCTCGAGACAGCCGGGGGACCAGGCCTGCTCCAGTTGCTCCGTCGCCGATTCGAGCGCATCGGGCGACCGGGCGAATATCGACAGCATCAGGTGCAGGCCGGGGTCCACCAGCCACGGCAGCCAGTGGTGCGGGGCGCTGGCACCGGTGTCGCCCACGCTGGCGGCGCGTGCCGCCGCACCCTCGGCGTACTCCGTCGGAAAGCTTTCCAAGGACTCCGCCGACACCCCCAGCGCCGCCAGGCCCGGGAAGGTGATGCCCAGGTTGACGCAGCAGTCCGGCTTCGTTGCCCACGGCTCGGCGGTAGTGATGGATGGAACGGCGGGATCGCTGCCTGCGAGAGCGGCCAGGAACGCGCGGGCAGCGCCCGCCTCGCGCACACTCGAGCCGAGATGCCGGACCAGCGGCATGGAGTAGCCGCGCAAGATGAGACCCTGCACATCCGCCAGCTCCAGGGCAACCATCGCTGCGCCTCCGCTCCGAGGTCGGGTCAGCTGGAGACGCTCGCCATGTCGACGATGTCGAGCACCGTGCGGTCGGGGTAGGCACTGTAGAGCGGCGCCACGCAACGGAGGTCGTGGGCGCGGACGAACTCCAGGAACTCCCGGCGATAGGTCTGCACCGGCAACGGCGGGGCGTCCGCCACGTGCGCGAGGAGGGTGTTGAACACGTCGCCGATCTCGTTGGTGAACTCGTTGATGTACTTCTCGAAGTCACCGTCGTAGGTTGTGATCACGGCGAGCCGGTCGTCGTCGAGGAACACGAACGTAGCGAAGTGCACAGTGGCGATCCTGTCGAGTGCAGTGACGATCGGGTTCTGCTCCGGTGGCAAAGACTGGATGTGTTCGACGGTCTGCCGGAGCGCAGCGTGATCCTCCGGAGACTTCGCCTTCATCACCAACGTCAGCGGATTCTGGATCGACTGTGCAGATGGTTGCTCGGTCATTACATCTCCCTACGGTCGTTCGGCTATGACTCCGCCTGACCTCACCCGGCGCGACGAGACGGAGAGCTGACCTTCTTGTTAGAGTCCGGCACCTGGCCCTCTGATACACCGGCCCTGGCCGACCCGGCCCGCAGCGGCTCCGCACCCGCGGGTCGGTCCGCATCCGGACGAGCACGGATGGCTAGCAACAGGTGGTGAGCTTGGTCTGGAGGCCGGTGAGGAGGGTGTCCAGGCCGTATTCGAATCCTCCGGACCGGTGCACACCGTTCAGGTGGGGGCTGACGGCGATGATGGAGGGGATCTGCTCGGGGGGCAGCGCTGAGTAGTACCCGGCTTCGTGTGACGTGGTGCCGGAGGGTGGGTCGAGGGGGCTGATCTGGTGGAAGCCGGCGGTGTAGGTGTAGAGGGCGTAGAACGCCTCGGCGGCCTCGGGCGGGGGAAATCCCGCTTGGAGCAGGAGCTCGACCGTGCGGTCGATGACCATCAGCTGTTGAGGGCCGAGGCAGACGCGGGTGCTGTAGCGGCGGGCGAGGTTGGGGTGAGCGGACAACGCCTGGTGGTAGCTGCACGCCAACGCCCGTAGCTGGGTGACCCAGTCCCCTTGGGTGGGCGAGCGGTCGACCTCGCCGACCATGAGGTCGACCATGAGGTCGACCAGCTCGTCCTTGTCGCGCACATGGTTGTACAGCGCCATCGGCGAAACCTCGAGCTCGGTGGCGAGCGCTCGCATGGTCAAGGCGGCCAGGCCCTGGTCGTCGACCAGGCGCAGGGCGGTGCGCACGACCCGGGGTCGTGTCAGCGGTGGTCGCCGCGGCGCGTCTTCGCTCGGGTCGACTCCGACCCAGGTCGGCCGGTCGAAACGGGCACGAGAGGCGCTCGGCTGGTCGGGCAACGGGGTTCCCTTCTTGGCTCGCGGGCCTGGCAGGGCCGCACACGTACAACGTACACAGGGCCGTTCGGGTGACAACCGCACCCCCGAAAATCTGTTGACCCTGTCCACCGACACGTACATCGTAACTTCTGTTAACGAAGTACACCAGGGGGTTGACATGACTCGCTACCCGACCGCCGCCGGAGGTACCCGGTGAGCGTCGCCCCGACCATCACACAGCCACCCTCGCCGCCGCACGCCGCCCCCACCGCCGCAACGCCGAGCGTCTCTGACCTGCTGCTGCGGGCGGGGGAGGGCGACGCGACGGCCTGGGAAGAAATCGTGCGCCGCTACGGCAGGCTCGTGCTCGCCAAGGTACGGTCGTTTCGGCTGCAGGAAGCAGATGCACTCGACGCGGTGCAGATGACCTGGCTGCGACTGGCAGAGAACTACCACCGGGTGCAGTCCCCCGAGCACCTCGGCGGGTGGCTGGCTACCACCGCCAGCCGTGAATGCCTGCGCATCCTGCGCCACCAAGCCAAGCAGACCCCGACCTGTGCCGAGGCGGTGGCATACGACGTGGCCGACCCGGCTCTCGGCCCCGAGCAGCACGTCATCAACGCAGACACGGCGCGACTGCTGCGCAACCTCGTCACCGAACTGCCACCTCGCGGGCGGAGTCTCCTGCGGGCACTGTTCGCCGACAATCCCCGCCCCTACGCCGAGATCGCCCATACCACCGGAATCCCGATCGGCAGCATCGGACCCATCCGCGCCCGGGCCCTCGAGCGACTACGTTGGATGCTCGACGAACGCGGGCTGGAACGAGGAGCCTGACCACGACCGCTCCACCGAGGGAGTTCCTGCCGTGACCACTAAGATCAAGGACCTCACCGGGCCCGGGCTGACCGACAGGTTCGGTGTCGGTGGCACCGATCTGGGGTTCCCGTTCAGGCTGCCGAACGGTAGCTACATGTACATCTTCGGCGACACGTTCGAGAACGCCGGCGTCGGCGGTCCCGGCTGGCGCTCCCCGGTCGGGCTGCGCTCGCGGACCGGCACCCCGACCGGCAGGCCGCTGTCCGAGGGCATTGTATGGGACAACGCTGCCGGTGGTACGTACGCCAAGCAGCTCGTCCGCTACGAACACGACACTTCGCTGCGTCCCGGCGCGACGTTCACCCTGATCCCGTGCGACGCGATCACCATCGGTTCCAAGAGCTACCTGGAGGCCGTGTCGATCCGCGACTGGAATTCATCCGACCCCGCCACGGTCACCAACTACGGGGAGCTGTTCGTCTGCGATGACCCCTACGGCGAGGATTGGCGTCCCACCGGGGTACGCTGGACGGGCCGTCTCGACCAGAACTGGACGATGGAGAAGGGCGGGGACGGCTACGTCTACATTATCAGCTCGGCGTTCTCCCGCGCGATCAGCGGCATGGTCCTGCAGCGTGTCCGCGAGGAGGAGATCCTCGACAAGGCTGCGTACGAGCCGCGGGGCTGGACGGAGGAACACGGCTGGCTGTGGGGTCAGCCGTGCACGCCGATCCTGCCCGACCAGGCGGGTGAGATGTCGCTGCGCCGCATCCAGGGCACGTGGGTGCTGTCGTATTTCGACAGCGCTGGGTACCGGATCGCGATCCGCACCGCCGCGCACATCGATGGCGGGTGGACGGCTCCGGTCACCGCAGTGAAGGGCGGGGCGTGGGGTGCCGAGTCCGGTGACACCGTCGCCCAGCTGTACGGCGGATATATTCACCCCGAGTCGCGGTTGGACGATCTGCACTTGATTGTGTCGCAGTGGAACACCGAGAAGGAAGCGAAGGGGTGGCCGTACCGGGCGATGCAGTTCCGCAGCTCGATCCCCCCAGCCGTCGAGACCTCGGAACTCGCCGACCAAGAAAGGGGAGAACCGCCCGTGACCGCACCCGCGTGACCCCCTGACGGTGGACGCCGATCACCCGGCCCGATCCGTAGAGGTGAGTGCCCGTGCCCCGCAAGCCCGCGTTGCGCCCTGTCCGGTGGACGCCCCCGCCAGCGCCGTTCCGCCGCGAGCAGCCCCGGCTGCGGCAGGTGCGGCTGCTCCCGCTTGGGGCGACCGGGCCCGAGGACGTGCTGCTCGACGGCGAGGGTGGGGTTCTCACCGGGGTCGCCGACGGCCGCGTGCTGCGGGTCGGGGTGGACGGTGGTGCGGCCCGCACGGTAGCCGACACCGGTGGCCGCCCGCTCGGCCTCGAGTGGCTTCCCGACGGCAGGCTGCTGGTCTGCGACGCGCACCGCGGGCTGCTCGCCGTCGACGTCGGGGACGGCCGCACTGAGGTGCTGGTGCAGGAGGTGGACGGCGCACCGATGCGGTTCTGCAACAACGCGGCGGTCGCACCCGACGGCACCATCTACTTCACCGACTCCTCGCGGCGCTTCGGCATCGAGCACTACCGGGGTGACCTCCTGGAGCACTCCGGCACCGGTCGGCTGCTGCGCCGGGATCCGGGCGGCGCGGTCGAGGTGCTGCTGGACAGGCTGCAGTTTGCCAACGGGGTGGCCCTCCATCCGTCCGGGGACTGGCTCGCCGTCGCGGAGACCGCCGGCTACCGGCTGCTCTGGCAGCGGCTTGTGGGCACTCGGGCCGGGGAGCACGGGGTGCTCGCCGATGGCCTGCCGGGGTTCCCGGACAACATCTCCATCGGCTCCGACGGGCTGATCTGGATCGCGCTGCCCAGCCCGCGCAACCCCCTGCTGGACCGGCTGCTCCCCCGCGCCCCACTGCTGCGCCGCATCGTGTGGGCGCTGCCTGATGTGCTGCAGCCCGCGGAAGGGCGCTCCCTACACGTGCTGGCCGTCGACGCCGACGGTGCGGTGGTGCACGACCTGCGCGGCTCGGGGGAGGACTACCACATGGTCACCGGTGTGCGGGAGCGTGACGGTGTGGTGTACCTGGGTAGCCTCGAGGAGAGCGCAGTCGCGGTCCTGGACGTGCCGTGAGCAGGCACAGGCCCTGGTCCCGCCGCAGTAACAGTCTGCCTCCCCAGGTCGATTGAGTACAGAGCGGACACCTTCGGGTGGCATCGCGGCTACTTGATTGCCGCCTACCTCGCGAAGGGGCTACGCCTAGTCTACGGTGAGGTAGGTCACCATCATGTGCAAGGAAGAGTCGGCGGGACAACTGTGGGTTCTTGGGGCGAGGTGAAGGGCAGGCCACAGGTAGTCCTGGGATGCACATGGTGCAGGCGGCGGGTGCCGTGTACGAGGCACTCGATAGATGCACGGGGCTACGCTCCACCGAGGAGGGGTAGATGACTGGCAAAATTGGAACGTTCGCTGGCCAGTTACTTCATTTTGCAGAATCGGTCGACATTGTTGACGATTACACGCTCGACGCCGTGAGATCCTTGGTTTACAGCTACGTCAGGGATGAGCTGAGCGCGCAGTACTTCGAACTGGTCTACGCAGAGCAGTTCGAAGAAGGGCCTGCGCTCAGGACCTTCTGGAGCAGCAGGGACCTGCAACACTTCTGGCCAGTCCATAATCCTGAGGGCAGCTTCACCGACCCTGTTGCACAGGTGTTCGGCACTGGGCGCGCCTTGTGGCTCTTGGCTCCCGACAGGTCTCCTCTCGGGGCGGAAAGCACCTACGAAGATCGATGGTCGGACCTTAGGAACATACCGCCCTACAAGCCATCGGCAGAGCTTCCGGTCCATACCGTCATTGTCATCCCCCTCAGCTACAGAGGACGGTCACTGGGCACGTATCTGATTGAGTCGGCAAGATATGTGGAATCGACCGACGTGGCGAAGGTCGAGCTTTCCCGCTTGGGCTCCGCCCTATCGATCCTCTATGACCTGTACAATTCGAATCGAGCGCAGGCAAAGAACACCGCTAACGCGATCGGAGACCTTCGCGAGCTACTTGCCGCATCCGAGTTCCCGAGACTTGCGAAGCCCCACTTCTTCCTTGCTTATCCAGACGAAGCTGATCACCGCGTGAAGTACGTTATCGACGATGTACTCGAGGAGCTTTCGGACAAGCTCGAGTTCACAGACTGGGCGGCGATCTACAAGACGGGCAACGTGCCGTCGCAGATTGCGACAGAAATCAGTCGCTCCAGATTCGGAATCTGTTATTTCTCGCAGAAGAGAGTAGGCACCGACGAAGGTATGCCCCTCTTCGAGGACAACCCCAACGTCCTGTTCGAGGCCGGCATGCTGCACGCACGCACGAGTATCACAGGCGGTGTACGAGGGGAGCCCTCTGGTTGGATACCGATTCGGGAAGTCAGCTCGCCACCAAAACCGTTTGATTTCCAGTCGGAGAGAATCATCGAGGTACCGCGTACCAGAAGTGGTGAACTCAAGGAAGAAGTCCTACGTGACACCTTGAAGAGGTGGATCGAGAATCTGATCGGACGTTAGCTGGCCGCACCGAGGTCGACCGGTCATTGTTGACCTCCTCTCGTGCGAGTCTCGCCGGCTGTCGGCTTGACGGCGGAGATGATGCCGTAGAACCACGCTCCCCGCTCGAGCGCTCGGTACTGGCGCAGCGAGCCGATCACATTGCGGTGCTGGACGACTGAGCGAATGCGCAGGCTGCGGCCCATCACGGCCAACGGGTAGGTCGAGGCCGCCAACCGGTGCAGCCGGCGCAGCGACGGGCGGGTGTGCGCTGTCACGTCGACGAGCCGGGCATCGGCAAATCCGGTTCCGGCGAGGTTCGCCCGGTGCTCGGTGGCTGCGTCGATGTCGGGGATGGCCCAGCCATCGAGCCATTCGTGCAGCAGCCGCTCGTTGCCCGAATCGAGCGGCCGGGCGGTGCGGATGTACTCGGCGATGATCACACGTCCGCCGGGGCGCAGCAGCCGAGCAGCTTCCCGGTAGAAGGCTTCCTTGCGTGGCGCGTGGCACAGGCTCTCCAGGGCCCATACGACATCGAAACTCGCGTCCGCGAAGGGCACCGCGGCGTAGTCGGCCTGCTGAAATCGGACGCGGTCGGCCAGCCCTCGTCGGGCGGCGAAGCGTCGCGCCAACGCGACCTGGCTGGCGACCGGCGTGATACCGACGACGTCGACGCTGCGCTCCCGCGCCAGCCACAGGCTGCTGCCGCCCACGCCGCAGCCCGCGTCCAGGACGTGCTCGCCCGGCCGGATCGCCACACGCTCCGCCAGCACCCGGTTCATGTTGATCAGCTCGTCGGTGTGACCGCGCGTGCTTGCATCGGCGTAGCCGAAGTGGACTGCCAGGTTGCGGCGGTTGAGCCAGAGAAGTCGGTAGTCGAGCCAGGTTTCGTCGTAGTAGGCAACGATCGCGTCTGTGAGCGAGCCAGCCGGCTCCCGGTCGAACGCCCCGTCTCGAGATGTCATCAGGCCACGCCGCCCTCGCCGGGCATCCGGGAGGCGATCACTCGGTGTTCGAGCAGCAACGCACCCATCTCCCGGGCGCGTCGGCCGGAATCCTGGTCACCCTCCATGGCCGCGATGATCGAGCCCTTCATCAGAACATGCCATTGCCGGGCGAACGAATCGGGATCGTCGGCTCCGGCGTCTGCGGCGAGCTCTCCGAGGAAGTCGCGGATATTCGCGAGATGTCGCACGCTGGCCTGGTGGACCGGGTGCGCTTCGTCCTCGAACTCGACCAGTGCATTGATGAAAGTGCAGCCCTCGAAGTCGTCCCGGGCGAACCATTCGCCGAACACGTCGAAGATCGCGAGCAGCCGTTCGGCCGGGGTGTGACCTCGCTCGGTCACCTCCCGTTGCAGCCAGGCGCGCGTCCAGAGCTCCTCGCGACGCCGGAGAACAGTGACGATCAAGTCGTTCTTACTCGGAAAATGGCGGTAGAGTGTCTTCTTGGCCACGTTGGCCTCGGCAACCACGGTGTCCACGCCGACCGGACGAATCCCGAACCGACAAAAAAGGTCGTATGCCACCCGAAGGAGACGATCGCGGGCGCTGTCGTTCGACGGGGCGCCATCGTTGTGGGTCGTCACGGTGGATTCCAGGTGCTCCTCGACGCGAGTCCGTGCAAGTATACCAAACCGACGAGGCAACCTTGACACGCCGGAACAGCCCGCACCCTGACGGGGAGCGGTCGGGCTGTTCCGGCGTATCGAGAATCTACAGCAGCAGGGGCGATCAGGAGACGCCGAGCTTCTCCGCGGCCATCCTGGTACCCTCGACGCGGTTCTTGATCTTCTGGAACGCCACGTCACGGGCATAGTCAGGCGAACCGTGGTTCGGCTTCTCATCGATGCTGAACGGCGAGAAGCCACAGTCATCCGTCGAGCCGAGGCGCTCCTTCGGGATGAAGCTGGCTGCTCTCACCAGGGCATCGCGGACCTCTTGCGCGCTCTCGACCCTGGGGTTCCCCGGGTTGATCACGCCGATGTAGCACATCTGGGGGACCCCGTTCGCGTCGTCGCGGCTGTACTCCCCGATGTACTTGTAGACCTTGTCCTTGTCCCTTTCGCTGGCCAGCTGCATCAGGAAGTACCCGGCATTGATCTGGAACATGCTCGGGAGGAGCTCGTTGTAGTCGACGTCGGCGCTGTGAACCGAGTCGCGGTCGCCTCCGGGACAGGTGTGGATGCCGATGTTCACCCGCTCCTCGGCGGTGAAACGGTCGAGCACGCGATTGTTGAGCTCGATGAAGTGCGGCAACATGTTACGGCCGGTCCACGGGTTGCGGGGATCCTTCCTGGTAGAAAGCCTACCCTCCGTGAAGTCGACCGAAACCCGGGCGGCTCCGGCAGCGAAAGCCTCGCGGATGTCCTTCTCGGTCTCATTGGTGAGGTCTTCCTCGAACTGCTCCCGGGGATAGCCGGGCACCTCCTCGTCCAGCGGGTACAGGAGGGCGAGCATCGAGGGCGCGATCACGGCCTGCTTCAGGGGCTTGTTCGCGATGGGGATGGACTTCTTCAGCGACTCGGCCGCGAAATGCTCGTACCGGAAGGGACCACCGGTCAGCTTGGGCAACTGCCGGTTGTGCCCGTCGGCGAAGATCGCGAAGAACTGGCCGCCCGGGGCGAGGTTGGCGGCAAGGCCGGTGCCCGCCAGTGTGTCGGTGATGGGGTAGGTGGCGAAGCTCGACCAACGCTGCTCACCATCCGAGATGATCGGCGCTCCGGTGGCCTCCCCGCGCTCGATCGAATCACGGATCGAGGCGTCCTGTTCGGTTTCCAACTGCTCCTTGGTGATCTGGCCGGCGTCATAGGCTGCGTAGGCTTCCTGGAGCTTGGCTGGCCGGGGGAGGGAACCGACAGGTTCGGTGGGTATGCCGGTGCTCGTCCTCGGATCGTAAGCAGTCATGACTCGTTTTCTCCTTGCGTTGTGTAGTGGATCGTTCGACCGTCGATCACCGCGACCCCTTTCCGGTCGCGGACGCTGCCCGCGACCCCGGGAGTGGCTGCCGGCGACCGGTACGTGATCGGTCTCAGGAGGCAGCGTCAGACAGGTCTGTCTCCCTGTGAGTCAGATCATAGTCAGGTAGCGATAAGTCGGTCAATTTGTAACTGCGCGTAGCGAACCGCGACCGGATCGGGGGCGGGTGTTGGCCCGGACGGGCCGTTCTTCACACTGGGCGGGGTCGGCCGTGACCCACCACCACCGGAGGACATGCCGTGGCAGACGAGGAGCCCACCGCCCAGGAGAACGCCGACGACGCGGACGCCGCAGCCGGCCCGTCGGGTGGCGACGAGCGGCCGCCCCGGTCGCGCCGGTACCTCGCGGCGCTGGCCACGCTGACCGTGCTCGCGGTCGTGCTGATCGTCGGCGGCGTGATCCTGAGCGTCCGGGTGTACCAGGCCGACGTCGAGTCCGACCGCAGGGCCGAGGCGCTGCAGACGGCTCGCCAGATGGTCCTCAACCTCACGACCATCAACCACAAGACCGCGGACCGCGACGTGCAGCGCCTGCTCGACGGCGCCACCGGGCCGTTCGCCGACGAGTTCGGCGGCTCCCAACCATTCGTCGACATGGTGCGGCAGTCGAAGGTCAACTCGACCGGGCAGGTCGCATCGGCCGGTGTCGAGCGGGTCGACGAGAACCGCGCGCGGGTGCTCGTCGCGGTCCGCTCGGAGGTCCGCAACACGGCCGCTCCGGAAGGCGGCGAGCCGCGCAACTACCGCCTGGGCGTCGATCTGCAGCGCGAAGGGGACCGGTGGCTGGTGTCGAACATGGAGTTCATCCAGTGAGCAGGGTGGGAAGGGGACTGGCGCGGCGGGTGCGGGGGATCGGCACCCGGCGCCCCCGGCGGGTGCTGGTCGCGTTCGGCGTCGTGGTCGCGTTGCTGGCGGCCGGGGTGGTCACGCTGTCGTGGTACGACCGCCGGGCCGCTCAGGTCGAGCAGGCACGCACCGCCGCGCTGAAGGCAGCGGAGCGGCAAGCCGTCACCGTGCTCTCCTACGACTTCCGCAGCATCAACCGGGACCTGGAGCGCGCACGGTCGGCGCTGACCGGCCAGTTCCTCGAAGACTTCACCGAACTCACGACCCAGGTCGTCGCCCCGGCGGCCAAGCAGCAGCAGATCAGCACCAGCGCCAAGGTGGTCGGCTCCTCGGTGGTCGAGGCCGACCCGGACCGGGCGGTCGTGCTGCTGTTCGTCAACCAGACCACGAAGACCGCGCAGGCGCAGATGCCCCAGCTGTCCGGCAGCCGGGTCCAGCTCACCCTGGTCGAGGTCGACGGCCGCTGGCTCATCTCCGAACTCGACCCCATCTGAAGTCTCGCGACCAGTCGCGACTACAGGGTGCCCAGCTGCGGGTACAGTGGGTAGCGCTGCGAGAGCACCCTCGTGCGATCCGACAGCGCGGTCCGCTTGGCGTCGTCGAACTCGCCCGTCAGGGCTTGGGTGATGATCTCGCCGATCTCGCGGAAGTCGTTCTCGCCCAGCCCCCGGGTGGCCAGCGGCGAGGCGCCGATCCGCAGCCCGGAGGCGACGGCCGGTGGCCGCGGGTCGAAGGGCACCGCGTTGCGGTTCACCGTGATCCCGATGCCGGCGAGCCGGTCCTCGGCCTGCCTTCCGTCCAGTGCGGACTCGCGCAGGTCGGCGAGCACGAGGTGGGTGTCGGTGCCCCCGGTCAGCACGTTGAGGTCGCCCTCGAGCATCTCCTCGGCGAGCGCTCGGGCACCGGCGCGGGTGCGCTGCTGGCGCTCCCGGAACGCCTCCGACCGGGCGATCTTCAGCGCCACCGCCTTGGCCGCGATCACGTGCATCAGCGGGCCGCCCTGCCAGCCGGGGAAGGTTCGCGAGTCGATCTTCTTCTTGAACTCCTCCTTGCAGAGGATCATCCCGCTGCGCGGCCCGCCGAGCGTCTTGTGGATGGTCGTGGAGACCACATGGGCGTGTGGGACCGGGTTCGGGTACTCGCCACCGGCGACGAGTCCGGCGAAGTGCGCCATGTCGACGAACAGGTAGGCCCCCACCGAGTCGGCGATCTCCCGGAAGCGGGCGAAGTCCATCTCGCGCGGGTAGGCCGACCAGCCTGCGAGGATCATCTTCGGCCGGTGCTTCTCGGCGAGGCGTGCGAGCTCGTCCATGTCGATGAGCGAGGACTCCTTCTCGACACCGTAGGGAACCACGTCGTAGTACAGCCCCGAGAAGTTGATCTTCATTCCGTGGGTCAGGTGCCCGCCGTGGTCGAGCTTCATGCCCAAGAAGGTGTCGCCGTGCTCCATCAGCGTGCTGTACACGATCGTGTTCGCCGAGGCGCCGCCGTTGGGCTGCACGTTCGCGTGCTCGGCCCCGAACAGCTCCTTGGCCCGGTCGATCGCCAGTTGCTCGGCCACGTCGACATGCTCGCAACCCCCGTAGTAGCGCCGGCCCGGGTAACCCTCCGCGTACTTGTTCGTGAGCACCGAGCCCTGGCAGTCGAGCACCGCCTGCGGCACGAAGTTCTCCGAGGCGATCATCTCGAGGGTGTGCTCCTGGCGGGCGAGCTCGTTGCCGAGCACCTCGGCGATCTCGGGATCGACCTCGGCCACAGGCCTGGTGAAGTAGTCGGCGGGCAGCTCGCTCATAGGTGCAACCTCCTGTTGCAGGACTCGGACGGTTCAGGCGGCGACGGTCAGGTGCCGCCGGTGGGAGGCTCCCAGCGCAGCACCTCCAGCTGAACCCGCCAGACCTCCTGGCACGCGTCGTGCAGCTCTGCCTGGGCCGCATCGAGCGCCTCGGGCGGTGCCGGTGTGGCAGCCCAGCGGCCCCGCACCGGCTCGACGACCGTCAACGCCTCGAGCGCATTCGAGGCGTTGCGGAGCCGCTGATGGGCTCGATGAAGCCGCTGGCGTTCCTCCTCGGAGAGTTCCTCTGGCCTGCGTCGTGCCTCCACGCCTCACCCTTCGAGTTGCCGGACCTGTGTTGGAAGAACCTAGCCCGTCGAGCGATCCGGGACCACGGCGCTCACGCCACCCGGCAGGGGGGCTCACGACCCTCGAGGAAGGCCTGCAGGTTGTCGAGCACGAGCATGCCCATCGCCGTGCGGGTCTCCAGGGTGGCGCTGCCGAGGTGCGGCAGCAGCACGGCGTTGTCCAGCTCGCGCAGCGCCTGCGGGATCTCGGGTTCACCCTCGTAGACGTCGAGGCCGGCCCCGGCGATCGTCCGCGACCGCAACGCGCCGACCAGCGCAGCGGAGTCGACGATGTCGCCGCGGGCGCTGTTGACGAGGAAGGCGGTCGGCTTCATGCGGGCCAGCCGCGAGGCGTTCATCAAGTGGGTGTTGCCGCCCCCGCCGGGCATGTGCAGCGACACGAAGTCGGCGGTCTCCAGCACCTCGTCGACGGTGCCGGCACGGCGCGCGCCGGGAATCCCGTGCTGCGGCTCGGCATCGGCGGTGTGGTAGTACACGACGGGCATCCCGAAGCCGAAATGCGCCCGGCGGGCGACCGCGATGCCGATGCGCCCCATGCCGAGGATGCCCAGCGTCTTGCCGGTGACGTCGGCGCCCATCATGTGGGTCGGCCGCCACCCGGTCCACCGCCCCGAGCGCACCTCGCGTTCCCCCTCCCCGGCCCGCCGGGCGACCATGAGTAGCAGGGTCATCGTGGTATCGGCGGTGGTATCTGTGAGCACGCCGGGGGTGTTGGTGACGACGATCCCGGCCCTGGCCGCAGCGTCGACGTCGATGTGGTTGTAGCCGACGCCGAAGTTGCCGAGGAACCGGGTACGCACGTCGCCGTCGAAGAGCTCGGCCGGCAACCGGTCGGAGACGGTCGGCAGCACGACGTCGGCCTCGGCCAGGGCGGCGCGAAGCTCCTCGGGCCGCAGCGGCGTGTCGCCGGCGTTGAGCCGCAGCTGGCCGAAGCGCCGGCGCAGCTCGTCCTCGACCGGTGACGGCCACCGGCGGGTGACGACGACCAAGGGGTCCACGGCGAGCCTCCTGCCGGCGAGGGACGGGTGCGTCAGGCGGCCCGGTCCGCCAGGGCGGAGATCGCCTCGCGGTAATACGTCTGGGCCGCGGCGACACCGGCACCGAACTCGACCTTCGCGCCGGCGTCGGCCAGCGACATCTCCGCGCTCGCCAGGGCGGCCAGGCACATCACCTCGTTGAGGTCGCCGAGGTGACCGATCCGGAAGACCGTGCCCGCGACCTTCGTCAGACCCGCCCCGAACGATGTCCGGTAGCGGTCGTAACCGATCCGGCAGACCTCCGTAGCGTCGACGCCTTCGGGCACGCGGATCGCCGTGACGGTGTCGGAGTGCCATTGCGGCGAGACCGCACACAGCGAAAGGCCGAGCGCGTCGACGCCGCGGCGCACCCCCTCGGCGAGCCGGTGGTGGCGGGCGAAGACCTCGGGCAGCCCCTCGGCGAAGAGCAGGCCGAGCGAGGCACGCAGGCCGTGGAGCAGCTGGACGGGCGGGGTGTACGGGAAGTAGCCGCCGTCGTTGGTCCTGAGCATGTCCCCGAAACTGAAGTAGCAGCGCTGCATCGTCGACGACTCGTGCGCCTCGAGGGCCTTGGCGCTGACCCCGAGCATGGACAGCCCCGGGGGGAGCATGAGCCCCTTCTGCGAGCCGGTGACGGCGAGGTCGATGCCCCAGGCCTCCTGCTGGAAGTCGATCGAGGCGATCGAGGAGACTCCGTCGACGAACAGCAGCGCGTCGGAGCCGGTGGCATCCATGACCCGGCGGACGCCCGCGACGTCGGACGTGACACCGGTCGCGGTCTCGTTGTGGCAGGCGAAGACCGCCTTGATGGTCCTGTCCTCGGCGAGGTGGCGCTCGTACTCGTGCAGCGGGACGCCCGCCCCCCACTCGACGTCGACGCATATGACGTCGAGGCCGAGCCGCTGCGCCATGTCGGCCCACAGGTGGGAGAACTGCCCGAAGCGCGACATCAGCACCCGGTCGCCCCGGTTGAGGGTGTTGGTGATGGCGGCCTCCCACGCCCCCGTGCCGGACGAGGGGTAGATGAAGACCCGGCCGGACTCGTTGCCGAAGACCTTCTTCAGGCCGGCGAAGAGAGGCAGGGTGAGTTCGGGGAAGTCGGGAGCGCGATGGTCCTGCATGGGGACGTTCATCGCGCACCGTACGGCCTCGGGGATGTTGGTCGGCCCGGGGATGAAGAGGTGGGTGAGCCCGGTCTTCACGTGTGCCTGCCTTCCTGGCCGCTCAGCCGCCCTCGGGTAGCGCCGCTGCGGCGGCGGTGAGCAGCCTTTCCCGGTCCGCGATCTTCACTCTGGTGCGCCCGGCGGCGGCACCGAGCGCCGCCTCGGCGGCATCGATGGCCTCCCAGCCCGCCCAGGTGATGACGCCGGAGCCGCGTTGGCCGAGCAGGGAGATGATCGCGTCTGGGTCGCGGTGCAGGGCGGGTGACAATTCGTCGAGGTCGTCGAGCAGCCGGCCGACGGTTTCCCTGGCGTCGCCCTTGTTCGTGCCGATCACGCCGGTGGGGCCGCGCTTGATCCAGCCCACCACGTACTCGCCGGGTGCGGACGAGCCGTTGCGCTGCACCCGTCCCTCGATGTGCGGGATGACCGCGGCACGCTCGTCGAAAGGGACACCGGGCAGCGGCAGCCCCCGGTAGCCCACCGAGCGCAGCAACAGCTGCGCCGGGATGGTGCTCGTCGTACCGGTGGCGGTCACCCGGCCGTCACCGTTCAGCTGGTTGCGCTCCAACTCGACACCCTCGACCCGGTCGGTGCCGAGCACCGCGACGGGCGAGAGCAGGAAGCGCAGGTGGATCCGCCGCGGCCGGCCCTGCTGGGGACGTTGCGACCACTCCTGCAGCGCCTCCAGGTTGCGCCGCACCGTCTTGTCGGTCTGCACGACCTGCTCGCCGGCCGCGTCGAGGACGAGCTCGCCGGGGTCGACCACGACATCGGCATTGGCCAGCTCGCCCAGCTCACGCAGCTCCTTGGTCGTGAACTTGGCCTGTGCCGGGCCGCGGCGGCCGACCATGTGGATGTCGGTGATGGTGCTGGCGTCGAGCACCTCGAGCACGTGGTCGGGCATGTCGGTGACCCGCAGCTCCTCCGCCGTCTTGGCCAGGATGCGCGTGACGTCGACGGCGACGTTGCCCACGCCCACCACGACCGCGTGGTGGGCGTCGAGGGTGAACCGGTCTACCTCGGCATCGGGGTGGCCGCAGTACCAGGCGACGAGCTCGGTAGCGGAGAAGCTGCCGGGAAGGTCCTCGCCGGGGATGCCCAGCCGGCGATCCACCGCCGAGCCGGTGGCGTACACCACGGCCTCGTAATGGTCCCGCAGCTCGGCGACGGTCACGTCGCGGCCGAGCTCCACCCCGCCCAGGAACCGCACCTCCGGCCGTTCGAGGATCTTGCGCAGGGTGATCTCCAGCGACTTCATCTTCAGGTGGTCGGGTGCCACGCCGTAGCGCAACAACCCGTACGGGCACTGCAGCCGGTCCAGCACGTCCACGGACACCCCGCTGTGCTTGCTCAGCTCATCGGCGGCATACAGGCCGGACGGACCGGAGCCGATCACGGCGACGCGCACCGGGTCCGACACCGCTCACCTACCTCCTCCGGGGCCGCTCGGAGCCACCACGTACTCATGGTAACCAGGTAGCACGGAGGTGGCCGGATACGGTGTCGTTGTGAGTCTCAACATCGGGTACAAGGCATCGGCGGAGCAGTTCGGTCCGCGTGAGCTCGTGGAGTTCGCGGTCCGGGCCGAGGAGGTCGGCCTGGACAGCGCGGTCGTCAGCGATCACTTCCAGCCGTGGCGCCATAACGGCGGCCATGCCCCGTTCTCCATCGCCTGGATGAGCGCGGTGGGGGAGCGGACGTCGCGGGTCGTGCTCGGCACCAGCGTGCTGACGGCGACCTTCCGCTACAACCCGGCGGTCATCGCGCACGCCTTCGCGACGATGGGCTGCCTCTACCCGGACCGGGTGATCCTCGGCATCGGCACCGGGGAGGCGATGAACGAGGTGGCGGTCACCGGCATCCAGTGGCCGGCTTTCAAGGAGCGGTTCGCCCGGATGCGCGAGGCGATCGACCTCATGCGAGCGCTGTGGCGCGACGAGCGGGTGACCTTCGAGGGGCAGTACTACCGGACTGCCGGCGCCACGGTTTACGACCGGCCGCCGTCGCCCGTGCCGATCTACGTCGCCGCCGGTGGACCCCTGGTGGCCAAGTACGCGGGGCGGGCGGGCGACGGGTTCATCTGCACCAGCGGCAAGGGAATGGAGCTCTACGAGCGCACGCTGCTGCCGGCCGTCGACGAGGGCCTGGCGGCCGGCGGACGGGATGGCTCGTCGATCGACCGCATGATCGAAATCAAGCTGTCGTTCGACCTCGACGCCGAACGGGCGCTGCAGGACACGAGGTTCTGGGCGCCGCTGGCGCTGTCGGCTGAGCAGAAGGCGGGTCTGACGGACCCGGCGGAGATCGAGCGGGCCGGCGACGAACTGCCCATCGAGCAGGTGGCGAGCAGGTGGATCGTGTCGAGCGACCCGGACGAGGTCGTGGAGCAGGTCCGGCCCTACGTCGATGCGGGGTTCACCCACCTCGTCTTCCACGGGCCCGGTCACGACCAGGAAAGGTTCCTGTCGCAGTTCGCCGAGCACGTGCTGCCCCGGCTGCGGGCGCTGGGCTGAGCCCGCACCGGATGTGGCCGGTCAGCGGTCGACCTCGATCAGGATGACGGTGATGTTGTCGATCCCGCCGTGCGCGATCGCGTCCTCGACCAGCCGGTCGCAGCTGCGCTGTGGAGGTTCGTCGGACGCCAGCCGGCCGGCGATGTCGTCGTCATCGACCATGTCGGTCAGGCCGTCGGTGCACAGCAGGATCCGGTCGCCGGCGTCCAGCTCGACCTGTGTGGTGTCGGGTGATACGTCGCCCCAGGTTCCCAGCGCTTGGATGAGCCGGCCGCCCCCGATCCGGTGGTCGGTGGTGAGGCGACGGAGCCGGCCGGCGCGGAACAGGTAGGCGCGACTGTCGCCGACGTGGGCGACCCACAGCCGCTGGTCGTCCTGCGACAGCCGGGCGACGACTGCGGTCGTGCCCATCCCCCGGGTAGCGGGGTCCGCCTCGACGCCCTCGAGCACGGCGTCGTGCGCGGCATGCAGGGCGTCGGCCAGTGCCCCCTCCGGCTCCGCCGGTTCATGATCGCTGCTCGCCACGAGCGCGGCATGCGCCGCGCGCACCGCCGTCCTGCTGGCGACATCCCCGGCCGGGTGGCCGCCGATACCGTCGGCCACGAGGAACAGGCGGTGCTCCTCATCGACGAGAAGGTCGTCCTCGTTGTGCCCGCGGACCGGCCCGACCTCGGTCCTCGCTGCCACCTTCACCGTTTCGCCAGGCCGGCGTGCTCGAGCAGGTCCGGCAGGGTGCCCGCAGCCATGGAACCTCACCTCCTCGAGCCGGCCTCCCCCATGGTTGCATCGTGGCAGGCCACACCGACAGCCCGAGGCTGTTGCGTGGCCAGACCCGTGTCCGGCCATGCGGTCATGACCGTCGGATAAGACGGGCGAGGCGGCTGTTGACCTTGTCTTTGTCGAAGGGGATGGGTTCCTGGCCGTTCTCCTCATCGGTCCAGTACTCGATGGGGAAGTCGCCGCTGCCGGTGACACAGACCGGGTAAGTCGTGCCGGCTTCGAGATCGAGAACCTTCTCGCGGGTGATGTCGTGGTACCAGCTGGCACCGAAGTCGTAGAGGTAGGTGATCGTCCTGGTGGCTGGGGTGAACACGCCGCTCAGCCTCAGGCGCTCCTCGTCGTGGAGGTCGGGGCTGTAGCAGGGGTCGCCGTAGTCCTCGTTCCCCACGGAGAATGCATGGAGATGGTCACCGTCCCACTTCATCACGATCTGGATCACTCGGTGGAGCAGGCCGAGGCGGGCGGTGGCGGGTACCAGCACCCGGCGCCAGACCGGGTGCCCCATTCGCTTGAGTGAGATCTTGAGCTGATAGACCTGGGACGAGGTCGGCTTGGTTGCTGAGGCGACGAAAGTGGTCAGTGCTTCGGTCAGGGCGGTGGTGTCCGGGTGGTCGCTGCGCCGGATCGCCTGCAGCCGGAGTCGAGGTCCTGGCCGGCTATCCGCTCGTCGATGCAGGACAACGCTTCATCGGGTCCGGAATCGGTGAGTTCGGCCACGGCATACTCGACCGCGAGCCAGGCCGAGTCCTCGGCGCTCGGTGCCTGCGGTCGGCTCCAGTCGGTGAGCGCCATACGGGCGTGCGCCGCGAGGTTCGGCACTGTAGTGACTTCGCGCCAGGCGGCCTGCGCCGGCTCGTCGAGTGCATCGACGATATCCACGGCGGCGATGCGCTGTGCGGGGGTGGCAGCCGCTGCGGCCGTGAGGATGTCGCGGGCCGCCTGCAGCGGGTCCCGGCCGACAAACCAGGGCTGCGCGGCATGCCACGCGTCGTTCTCGTCGAAGTCGGCAAGCCGGGCGACCAATTCGTCCGCCGGAAGGTCCGCGGTGATCGGCTCGGGCATGCGCGCGTGCATCTCCTGCAACGCCCAGCGGCCGAGCTGCGTCATCTCCAACTGCACGCCGTCTCGCGTGGCGGCGCCGAACTCGCTGAGCAGGTCGGGTATCGCCGTGAAGAAATCACGGTGTGTGTAGCGATAGGCGCTGAAGTACGGATCGGCAACATACGAATCCTCGACGATGAGCGCTTCGCGTGCTCGCTCCCACAGCTCGACGACCGAGGGCGGTGGGTCCGTGGCGAGCGCCCCCAGCATGATGCGGGAGAACGCGGCCGCGCCGGCTCCGTCCTCGCTGCTGGCGTCGGCGGCGAACGCGGCGGTCAGCCCGGTGAGCCACAGCTCGCACACGGCGTCGTCGTCGGTGCCGGGCCACTGCCCGAGTGCTGGGCCGGCCACGGCGTGACCATCGACGATCCGGAGGAAGTCGACCGCCAGGGCAACTTTCCAGGGGCGGTGCAGGGCGGGGATGTTCGCGGCTGTGGGGGTCCGTGCTGGCTCCGGGATGCTCAGGACCTGTGCTGCCGCCGGCACGTCGCGCGGGCGCAGCACGTGCTTGGGTGTGACGCGCTTGCCCTCGCCTACCCAAGTGGCCAGGCGATGCGCTTGGCTGAGCGCCTCGCAGTGCCGGGCCGCTGAGGCAACGGAGGCTGAGGTCGTGGCGGGAGGGACAACGGAGCCGGTAGGCAGAGAATGGTAAGCCACCTTGAGAACCCTAGCTTCGCGGTCACCGCTGTCGCTCGCAGGTCAGGTCGCGCCGGGGCGGCACGTGGCGGATGCGGCAGATTGCGCACCGAGGTTGCGGCAGGTTGCTCACGCCGCCGAGTGGCGGACGCTGGACCGTGCCGTCACCCGGCAGGCCGCGCAGGAGGATCCGGTCGGCTTCGTTGATCTACCCACCAGCTGACCTGGTCGGATGAGCGGGCCGAGCTGTTCCACTACCGCACTCGGGACAAGGTGGAGGTCGACGCGGTTCTGGAGAACCACGCCAGCCGCTGTTCCGCCACGGTGGCGCGGCTATAAGTGCCGCGCTGCTGTGCTCGTGAGCTGGCTGGCTGACCGGCCAGGATGATCGTCAGATCGGGCTTCCTACCTCGGACCGAGCTTCTGCCTACCCAACCCCCACCACTGTCTGGAGCAGACCGCGCCGACGGCGCGGCGCGACCTCGCGCTGCGCGCGGCGGATCTCGAGGGCTACTGGGATTCCCGAGCCCAAGACGCTGCGGCACCGCCTGCTTCCGTGCCGTGTTC
>JBOHGT010000557.1:0-1970 GCA_050700385.1 Pseudonocardiaceae bacterium
CTCAACGACCTGCTGGCCCGCCGCGACGCCGCCACCGAGCGGGTCCGCCGGTTCACCGGCGACGCGGCGCACGAGCTGCGGTCCCCGGTGGCGTCGATCCGGGCGCAGGCGGAGGTCGCCATGACCGCCCCGGATCCCGAGCTCGCCGGGCAGGTGGCGGCCGAGGCGCAGCGGCTGTCCACCCTGCTCGACGACCTGCTCGCGCTGGCAAGGGCGGATGCGGGGGAGACGCCGCCCGCCCGACCCGTCGACGTGGTCGCGGCCGCCCGGGACGCGGCCCGGCGGGTGGTGGGCTCCGGCCCCGCGGTCCGGGTCACCGCACCCGCGCCGGCCGTGCTGCACGCGGCACCCGGCGACGTCGCGCGGGTGCTGGACAACCTGCTGTCCAACGCGGCTCGGCACGCCCGGCACGCGATCCGGGTCGCCGTGCTGCCAGGCCCCGACGCGGTGCGCCTGCTGGTCGACGACGACGGCGACGGCGTGCCGTCCGAGCACCGCGACCGGGTATTCGACCGCTTCCACCGCGTGCAGCCGGAGCGGGACCGGGCCAGCGGGGGCACCGGTCTCGGGCTGGCGCTGGTCGCCGAGACCGTCCACCGCTACGGCGGCGCGGTCCGGGCGGGCGAGGCGCCCGGCGGCGACGCGCGCTTCGAGATCCGCTGGCCCGTCGACCCGGTGAGTGAGTAACGGCGCCAGGGCTACCCGGAATCATTCACGACACCGGAGCTGATCGTGCAGGTCGGGCAGCAGGGCGCGATCGGCATCGAGCCAGTCGAGCGTGGCGAGCTCCTCGGAGTCCACCCAGCGGACCGCGACGTGGTCGATCGCCCGGGGGGCCGCGGCGGGGTCGATCAGCCGTGCGGTGTGCACCCGCAGCAGCGGCCCGCCCGGCAGCGGCACGTCCGGACCGATCCGCTCGCCCACAGCCACCTCGACGCCGAGTTCCTCGCGGCACTCCCGTACCAGGGCCTGCCGCTCGGTCTCCCCCGGGTCCACCCACCCGCCGGGCAGCTCCCAGCGCCCGGCCGCCGCCTCCGGGTAGGACCGCTGCTGCACGAGCACCCGGCCGGCGGCGATGAGTGCGGCGCCGACCACGAGCGGTGCCGCGCCGAGCGCCTCGGCCCGCTTCCGGACCCCCTCGGCGCGGGCGTGCAGTGCTCGCAGCACCAGCCGCCGCAGCAGCATCACGTCCGCTACCCTGCCCAGCGGGCCCAGCGGGCTGGCCCAGTCGATCGTGTCAGTGACCAGGGTCCCCGCCCCGGTGTGGGAGAGCACGGTGGTGTGCACTAGCCGCGGCAGCGGGCCGGCGACCAGCTCGCACTCGATCGATGCGACGGCGGCCCGCCGCACCCTGGTTCGCACCGGCAGCCGAAGCGCGGGCAGCATCCGCACATCCAGCTGCACCTCGTCGCCGATGGCGAGTAGGCCCGTCGGCCGGTCCGGGGCGTGCGCGCCGTGCCCGACCCCGGCTGCCGTCTCGCGCAGCAGCCCGACCTCCCGCAGCACGGCAGCCACCGTGCGCACCGGGGCCCTGACCAAGACGGTGCTGCGCAGCACGGGCACGGCGGTACATCATGCCGCTACGCGGCTCGTGAGTGGCGTTGGGCGTCCTGGCGGACGTCATATGGATCCCCGGCCGGACCGCGGGGTGAGGACGGTCCGGCCGGGGCCGACCGGCCCGCCGGGAGTGCTTCACCGACAGCCGGCCGGGGTTCTCATCACCACAGCAGGTTCACCGCGCGCCCGGTTGTCGGGGTCGGGCGCTGTGGCGCACGCCGCGGCCGCCCGCCACTTCTCGGTGTGTTCGCTCATGGCAGCTCGAACAGTTCACCGAGCACGTCTTCGCAGCGGCCGTGGCGCTGCCACACTGCCCGGGATTCCGAGGGCAGTTCGGTGGGCAGGATCAGCCGGTCGTCGTTGGTGCGGTGGCGCATGGCGAGTGTCTGGTCTTCACCGCAGATCGCGACGGA
>JBOHGT010000558.1:0-4374 GCA_050700385.1 Pseudonocardiaceae bacterium
CCAACTGACAGACACCTGCCGCGCTCGGGTAGCCCGTGTGTCCCGTCCTGGGGCCATCCTGTGGTGCTAGCGGATCACTGCGGGCGGACAGCGCGGGTGACAGCGCGCCAGGGTCGCAGTCGGGGCAACCAGCGGGGCACATTGCGGCGGTACTGCTCGTACTCGGCGCCGAAGGTCCGCGCGAGCGTCGGCTCCTCGTAGCAGCGCACGAACGTCACGACGGGTATCGCGCCGGCTGCGCCGTAGATCAGCAGCTTGGGTTGGCCGAGCAACAGCGCCTGCCCGACGATCGCTGACTCGAGCGCCACGTACATGGGGTTGCGGACGTGCCGGTAAAGCCCGCCGACGACGAGATGCTCTGTCGGCGCCATCGGGGCCGGCGTGCCCAGTCCTTCGACCACGAAGCGGACGAAGGAGTGGGTCAACGCCACTGCTGCGCTGCCGACGAGCACGGCGCCGGCTGCTCGTGCCGGTGCCCCGCCGGGCACGGGTCGACGAACCTTCCAGCGGGTCAGCAGCCACGGGACCACGCCTGCGACGACCGCTGGACCGGCGGCCATGAACGCGGTGCCGACCGCCGCCCGCCTCTTCCGAGCGACCACGTCCGCAGAACTGGTCATACTGTATGTTCAATTGTGTGCCGGGCACACCGGGGCACCCCCGGCGGGCCTCGGCTCCGGGATGGCCCGGGACCCGGTAACCGCGGGTAGTAGGTCACCAGAGCTGCCCCCGCGAGCCGCCGTCGGGCAGTATCGAACGGGTGACCCCGTTGACACAGCACCCTGTCGCCGCCGTCCCCGATCAGCTGTTCGACGATCCCGCTGCCGAGGCCCGGTGGCGCGCCCGGTTCACCGCCCCGAGGGTGAGCCTGCCGGGGTGGGCCCGCGACGCGTCCGACCGCTGCCTGTACACCTCCAACGCCTCGGGCACCTGGGAGGTCTACGCCTGGGACCGGATGACCGGCACCCACCGGCGGGTCACCGACCGTCCCCACGGCACGCACATCTGCGCCCTGCCGCCTGACGGCGAGCATGTCTGGTGGTTCGCCGACACCGATGGCGACGAGTTCGGCAGCTGGGTCGTCGAGCCCTTCGCCGGGATGCCCGAGGGTGAGGATCCCTGGCCCGCGGTCCCCGGCACCGAACCCGGCTACCCGGCCGGGCTGGACCTCGGGCGGCGCAGCGTCGTGCTCGGCGCGTCCACCGACGACGGCACCACGATCTGGATCTCTCGTGACGGCGGCAGTGCCGAGGTGGTCTACCGCGACGAGCACGACGGCGGGGTCGGGGCGCTGTCCCGCGACGAGCAGCTGCTCGCGATCGTGCACTCCGAGCACGGCGACTCCCGGCACCCGGCGGTCCGGGTGGTCCGCAGCGAGGGCGCAGCCACCGTCGCCGAGAAGTGGGACGGCCCGGGCAAGGGACTCGAGGTGCTGGGCTTCGCGCCGGTCGAGGGTGACCCACGCCTGCTGCTCACCCACGAGCGCCGGGGCCGCGAGGAGCTACTGATCTGGGACGTCACCGCGGACACCGAGACCGAGCTCGTGCTCGACCTGCCCGGCGAGGTGGCCGCGGACTGGTATCCCGACGGCGCCGCGCTCCTGGTGGCGCACACCCACTCGGCCCGCAGCACGCTGCACCGCTACGACCTGGCCACCGGCGAGCTGTCCACACTGGACACGGCGCGCGGGACCGTCGGCAACGCGGGGGTGCGGCCGGACGGCACCGTCGAGTACTCCTGGTCCAGCGCGGCCGAACCTCCCGCGGTTCGCGCGCTGCATCCCGACGGGACCGACCGGGTGCTGCTGCGCCCGGCGGCGCAGCCCGCGCCCGGCTCGCAGCCGCTGTCCGACGCCTTCGTCGAGACCGACCAGGGCACGGTGCACGCGCTGGTGGCCCGACCGCAGGACGCACCGGACGGACCGCTGCCGACGGTGTTCATGCTGCACGGAGGCCCGCAGGCCGCCGACGAGGACCGCTTCTCCGCTGCCCGCGCGCTGTGGCTGGATGCGGGGTTCGCGGTGGTGCACGTCAACTACCGCGGTTCGACGGGGTACGGCTCGGCCTGGCGGGACGCGATCGAGGGCCATCCGGGGATCACCGAGCTCGAGGACGTCGCCGCGGTACACGACTGGGCGGTCTCCACCGGCCTCGCCGACCCCGAGGCGTGCGTCGCCGAGGGCTGGTCCTGGGGCGGCTACCTCACGCTGCTCGCGCTGGGCACCCAGCCGAAGCGCTGGGCCGCCGGGGTCGCCGGGGTGCCGGTGGCCGACTACCTCGCGGCCTACACCGACGAGATGGAGCCGCTGCGCGCCTATGACCGAGCGCTGTTCGGCGGCTCCCCGGAGGAGCTCCCTGAGCTGTACCGGGAGTGCTCGCCGATCACCTACGTCGATGCCGTGCAGGCCCCGCTGCTGGTGCTGGCCGGGGAGAACGACCCGCGCTGCCCGATCCGGCAGGTCGACAACTACCTCGAGCGGCTGGCCGCCCAAGGGGCGGACTACTGCACCTACCGCTATGACGCCGGGCATGGTTCCCTCGTGGTGGCCGAGACGATGCGGCAGTTCGCCACCGTGGTCGCCTTCGTGCGGGACGCGCTGACGCGCTCACAGGCGTAGCAGATGTCACGCCGGCGTGATCCCCTGGACACACCGCGAGCGCAGGCTGTCGGAAGGAGGTAGGTGCTATGACGCTCTGGCGGCTGCACGTGGAAGTCACCGATCAGCCGGGACAGCTCGGGGAGCTCGCGGCGGCGCTCGGCGCGCAGGGCGCCAACATCGTCTCGCTGAACGTGGTCGGCGAACGCTCCGACGACGGGTCGGTCACCGATGAGCTGCTCCTGGAGCTGCCCGCCGAGGTCGCGCTGACCTCCCTCGTGAACGCGGCCGAGGCGCGCGGCTTTCGCTGCACCGTGGCCGTCCGGGCCGATGCGCAGGCGCTGGCCGACCCGGTGACCACGGCGCTGGCGCTGGCCCGGTGCGTGGTCGCCGACCCGGGCAGCGCGTGCCGCGCGGCCGCCGCCTTGCTCGGCGCGGAGTTGGTCGAGGCGGGCGCGCCCCAGCCCGCCCACGTCACGGAACTGGGCACCCCGCCGCACCGGGTGCGGGTCGGCCGGGGCTGGCCGCTGACCGCGACGGAACTCTCCCGGGCGACCGCCCTGCTGGAGCTGGTCAGCATGCCCGGGGCGGCCAGCGTCACGGCGGCGACCGACCCCCGCGCGCTACTCACCGACGGCTCACAGGTCGTGCTGCGGCCCGCGACGGCGGCCGACGAGCCGCTGGTGGCCGCGCTGCACGCGCGGTGCTCGCCGCACACCCGCTCACTGCGCCTGCTGGCCTCCACCCCCCGGCTGTCCCAGCCTGTGCTCCGCGAGCTCGTGGCCCCCGACGGGCCGGGCGCCGCGGCGCTGCTCGCCGTGACCGTCGACGGCGGGAGTGCCGCCGGGCTGGCGGACCTGCGACCCTCGGGGGCCGGCGGCGCGGAGATCGGTCTGCTGGTGGAGGACGCCTGGCAGCGTCGTGGCGTGGGCACCGCGCTGGCCCGGCGCCTGGTCGAGCTCGCCCGTGCCGGCGGGATCACCGAGCTCAACGCGGTGGTGCATGCCGACAACCACCGGCTGACCCGGTTGCTCCGCCGGGCCGGGCTGCGCCCGCAGGCGCGGGTGTCCGAGGGGATGATGCACGTCCGGGCCGAGCTGTCCGGCGACGCAACGCCGCAGCCGGTCTGAGCGGGCGGGGTCACGCCGTACCGATGGTGGCGCCACGATCCCGGGCGAACTGCACGACCTGCTCCCCGATGGTGTGCAGCGTCCGCGACACGACGGGGTCGGAGACCCCACCGTCGGGGTCGAAGCTCACCTCGGCGGAGTTCAACGCCGCACCGAGCGGGGTGGGCCAGCCGCGCAGCGCGTGCACGATCGAGCGCAGCGCTGTCAGCGTGGTGACTGCGGCCTGCCAGCCCTTCGCTGCCGCGACGCATCCCACGGCGCGGCCGTCGAGGTAGGGACGTGGCTCGTCGCGCAAGTCCTCGACGTAGTCCAGGGCGTTCTTCACCAGCCCCGACACGGTGCCGTGGTAGCCGGGCGAGACCAGCACCACCCCGTCGGCGGCGCGGACCAGTCGAACCAGCCGTACGGCTGCCTCCGGGCGCTCCGGCACCGACGGGTCGTAGAACGGCAGCACCAGCTCCACGCCGGTCACCGCGACGGTCTCGGCGCCGGCAGTGCGGGCCCCGTCCAGCACCAGCCGCAGCGCCCGCTCGGACTGCGAGTCGTCCCGGATGGAGCCGCCGATCCCGACCACGGTGAGGGCCATGGCCACCGACCCTATGACGTCACCGGGGTCGTGAACGATTTCGGTAGCTCTGGCTACCGAAA